>JAFXDC010000027.1 GCA_017516345.1 Clostridia bacterium
ATATAAAGGCGCGCCCAAAAGGGCGCGCTCCTTCGTTATACATTATTTAATATTTGTCCCTCATTTCCACGCTCATCAGCTTACTGCTCTACCTTGACCTCTATGACGATCAGAGTACCCTCCTTGACGGTAAATCTGATATCGTATCTGTCCATCATCATGCCGTAGATGCGTCCGTCATCCTGATAGGACGGACGCGGATCCTCGCCAAGGCAATCGATGGCCGCTTGACGCTTATCCTCTTGGATCTTTTCAAGCAGCTTTTCCGGAAAGATCACCTCCAGCTTATGCTCGCGCACCGTATCGGCGTAGCCGCAAATTGCTTCGGGATAGCAATCCGAGGGCAGATAAGGCTTTATATCAAGTATCGGAGTGCCGTCAAGGATATCCACCCCCGACACCTTAAGCACGGGGCCTTGGTCTGTGTAGAGTATCTTCTCAAGCCTTACGGCGGATAGTCCGATTGGGTTTGGTCTGAAGGGGGATCTGCTTGCAAATACTCCCACCCTTCTGTTTCCGCCAAGCCGCGGAGGCCGCACCGTGGCAGACCACTCACTCTTGTGCGCAAGGGTAAAATCAAACAGAAGCCAGATATGGGAAAATCCCTCCAGCTCCCTTACCGTATCGGGGCTTCTGTATTGGGGCAGAAAGGTTATCTCCCCCTTAAGGCTCTCCACCCTGCCACTCTGACGCGGGATGCCGAATTTGCTTTTGAAATCGGTATTTATCACCGCGATGGGACTTACCGTTATATTGCTTGGCTTTTCCTTCATAGCGCACCTCTTTAAGGGTCAAATGATCATGTATTGATTATATCAAAGCTTTTAAATAAATTCAAGCATCATTTGTAATATCGTCGGATCCGGGGGCATACAATCAACAGAAGCTTTAGGGGGGATGGCATGAAAAGAGCAAACTACTCCCGCGCGGCGGCGTTGGGTGAATATATAGCGGAGCATTCTCAGACCGTACGGGGTGCCGCCAAGGCGTTTGGGATAAGCAAATCCACCGTACACAAGGAGATAACCACCCGTCTGCCCGCCACCCATCCCGAGCTTTGGCAAAGGGTCAGGGCGGTGCTTGATACCAATCTGTCCCAGCGGCATCTTCGGGGCGGGGAGGCTACCAAAAGAAAATATCGGGATATAAAAAAGAGGCAGAGAGATTGACGCTCTCTGCCCCTTTTAGTGCTTAAATAATAATTGCCTTACGTCATCAAACGTATCCGGTGCCATCGTCGCTTAAGAGGACCGCACATATCACGCCCATCACCACTGCGCCAATAACGAAGCCCAGCACCGTGGCGGTGGCACGGGGATCGGGGGAGTCATTGTTGCGCTTTGCCTTAAGGTAGTGAGTGGCATAATACGCAACCGCCGCAATAACGCAGATTATCACCGTAATAAGCATTGGAATGGGCAGATTATAGTTGCCCATTTTATCTATTCCCGCAATAAGCAGAGCGGGAAGGAAAATGACGGGAGTCAAGGCGGAGGTCATTCCCATATTAAAGCCGCAGAAGCCGTATCCGATATATTTAATAGCCTTTTTAAACATAATTTTACCTCAGGAACATCATATTTTGATTCTTTTTATATTATAGCATACATCTTTACATTTTACAACCCCAACAAGACGCGCTTTTACTGTAAAATGCGCAAAATATATTGCGCTTTGGCGTATAATTTGGTAAAATAACCGTATGGAAAAGAATAATATGCTTAACAGAATAATAAATAAGAGATACGTTGCCTCGGCTTTTTGCGTCGCGTCGGGTCTTATGTGCGCACTCGCCTTTCAGCTTGACGTGCTGTGGTGGGTGTGCCTTGTTGCGCTTATTCCCTTTTGCGCAGTCATGCTTGTAAAAAAGCAGACTGCAAGGGGCTTTTTTTATTGCACCCTTTTGACCGTAGGGGTATATCATCTTGCCTCCCTTACATGGCTGATGGAGATCTCAAGCGTCATTGCTCCCAGCGTCGGAGAGGGTGCATCCTACGTAATTATGACGGGAGCCATACTTACCGTCGCGATGCTTATGGGCATCATATACGCCCTGCCCTTTTTGCTCCTTTCAAGGCTTCGCAGGGGCGGGCTTGCGGATATCCTCACGGTCAGCGTGCTGTACGTCAGCGGCGAGCTTCTGGTAAGCCTTTTGGGGGAGCTCGCATTCCCCTGGGCACGTCTTGCAAATCTGGCTCTGCCCTGTCTTCCCTTTGTGCAGAGTGCGGCGCTGGGCGGCTCGCTTTTTGTCAGCCTTATAGTGATATTTATCAACTGCTCCCTTGCCTTTTTTGCAACAAGGCTTGCATGCGCTCAGAGGGCAAAGGCACTTATAAGTCTTGCACTTTGCATGGCGGTCTTTGCCTCAAACCTTATCTACGGCACCGTTGCCCTTGAAAGCACCCCAAAGGCCGAGAGCACCGACGTTTTGATAGTTCAGGGCAACTACCCAAGCAACGACAAGTGGCTTGCGGGCACGGATGAGATGCTGGAGCGCTATCTTGAGCTCTCCGAGCAGGGGGTCACCCCCGAGACCGACATCGTACTGTGGCCCGAGACCGCCGTTCCCGTAGATATTGACAGGTTTACCAACTTCAGCGGAAGGATCCAGGCCTTTGCCGACGCCCATAAGGTAACCGTGGCGGTTGGATATATCAAGGAGACCGTACACGGCACCTACAATGCCATGCGCTTATACCGTCCCGACACCCCCATTGACACCGAGGAATACTACGCCAAGCAGCTGCTTGTGCCCCTGGGGGAATTCACCCCGCTTTCCGAGGTGTTCGGCATCATCTTCCCCGAGATACTTAGCCACATCACGGGCAGGGAGCTCACCCACGGAGATAAGACCGTGGTGTTTGATACCGATCAGGGCACCGTCGCAGGGATAATATGCTACGAGTCCATACAGCCCTCCATCTCTCTTGACGGCACCCGTCAGGGCAGCGGCCTTATGCTTATGATAACCAACGACTCCTGGTTTGGCACCAGCCGCGCCCTTTGGCAGCATCTTTCCCACGCCCGCATGCGAGCCATCGAGAACGGCAGATACCTTGCCCGCGCAGGCAACAGCGGTATAACCGCCGTGATAGATCCAAGCGGGCGCATAACAAGCTCCATAGAGACCTACCGGACGGGATATCTTAATGCCAAGGCGGAATATCTTTATGAGCGCACCCTTTATTCTCTTATCGGGGACCTTCCGTTCTATATTGGTCTTGCATTATGCATAATTGCATGGATTTGGGACATAATAAAGCAATCAATGGGCAAAAAATGCAAGATTGAGCAAAACTCACTTGCAAAATCCGTCCAATAATTTCTATAATGTGCTTGACATATAGGGCTTAAACAATTATAATATAACCATAAATGATAATGGGGAAAGATGGCAAATCGGCATCCGCAGCCGTTATCCAATATATTAACTATGAATTTTTGAAAGGGGAATTCCTGCATGAACACCTATGGAATCGAAAAACTGGGAATCATCAATCCCAAAGCAGTTTACCGCAACCTCGGTACTGCAGAGCTAGTGGAAAAGGCTATTGAAAGAAAAGAAGGCAAACTCAGCAACAAAGGCGCTCTGGTGGTAAACACCGGTAAGTATACCGGTCGCTCACCTGACGACAAGTTCGTTGTTGATTATCCCTCCATCCACGACGAGATCGCTTGGGGCAAGGTCAACGTACCTATGGCTCCCGAGGTATTTGATAAGATCTACGACAAAATGGTTGCATATCTGCAAAACAGAGAGATCTTTATTTTTGACGGCTTTGCAGGCGCCGACCCCAAATATACCAAACGCTTCCGCATCGTAAACGAGATGGCCAGCCAGAATCTCTTTATTCGCGATCTTCTTATCCGTCCCACCGCTGAGGAGCTCGAAAGCTTCGGTGAGGCTGATTTCACCATCATTGCCGCACCCGGCTTTAAGTGCAGCCCCCAGATCGACGGCACCAACTCCGAGGCCGCCATTCTTGTGTCGTTTGAGAAGAAGCTGGTGCTCATCGCAGGCAGCCAGTACGCCGGCGAGATCAAGAAGAGCGTATTTAGCGTAATGAACTATCTGCTCCCCAAGGAGGGAGTATTCCCCATGCACTGCTCTGCCAACATCGGCAAGGACGGCGACACCGCTCTGTTCTTCGGTCTGTCCGGTACCGGTAAGACCACTCTTAGTGCAGATCCCGACCGTATGCTTATCGGTGATGACGAGCACGGCTGGAGCAACGACGGCGTATTCAACTTCGAGGGCGGCTGCTATGCTAAGTGCATCGACCTTACCGAGGAGAAGGAGCCCTTCATCTGGAACGCCATCAAATTCGGCGCACTGGTAGAGAACGTTGTTATGGACGACACCACCCGTGAGTTCGACTTTGCCGACAACTCCCTTACCGAGAACACCCGTGTTGGCTATCCCGTTGATTTCATTCCCAACGCGGCTATCCCCGGCATAGGCACCGTACCCAACGCAGTGGTATTCCTTACCGCTGACGCATTCGGTGTACTTCCCCCCGTTGCAAAGCTTGACAAGAACATGGCTATGTTCCACTTCGTTTCCGGCTACACCAGCAAGCTTGCAGGTACCGAGCGCGGCATCACCGAGCCTCAGACCACCTTCTCCACCTGCTTTGGCGCTCCCTTCCTGCCCCTTGATCCCTCTGTTTACGCAAAGATGCTGGGCGAGAAGATCGACGCCTCGGGCGCTTCGGTATACCTCATCAATACCGGTTGGTCGGGCGGCCCCTACGGCGTAGGCAAGAGAATGAGCCTTAAGTACACCCGTGCAATGGTTACCGCCGCTCTTAACGGCGAGCTTGATAAGGTTGGCTACGAGCTTGATCCCATCTTCAACGTATTCGTTCCCGTATCCTGCCCCGGCGTACCCAGCGAGATCCTTAATCCCCGCAACACCTGGGAAAACAAGGACGAGTATGACGTTGCCGCCAAGAAGCTTGCGGTTCGCTTCAACGACAACTTCAAGAAATATACTCATATGCCCCAGGAGATCGTTGACGCAGGCCCCAAGGCTTAATCAGACCATCTGTGCCCTTGCCTTAGGCAAGGGCTTTTTTAAATCTGAGGAGATAATATGAATCTGCTTTCCCACGAAATATCCCAAAGCATCAAAAAAGTAATACTTCAGGCGGGGGAAATAATGCTTAACGCCTCCCCCGATTCCTTAAGATGCGAGCAAAAATCCAAATATGCCGATTTCGTCACCGCGTACGATCTGAAGGTTCAGGAATTTCTGCACTCCGCGCTGAGGGAGATAATCCCCAACTGCCGCTTTTTAAGCGAGGAGGGTGAATCCGATCCCCTGAGCGGGCTTCCCACCTTTGTCATCGACCCCATCGACGGCACGACAAACTTTGTTTTGGGCAGAGGAGACGCCGTTATCTCGGTGGGTCTGCTCGTGGACAGAGCTCCGATATTCGGAGCGGTCTATAACCCCTACAGTAAGGAATATTTTCACGCCGTAAGAGACGGCGGTGCCTTCCTTAATTCCAAGCCCATAAGGGTGGCAAGCCGCCCCTGCGAGCTCGGAGTTGCCGCAATAGGCACCTCACCGTATCATAAGGATACCCAGTCTCCCTTCGTGGTGCGGGCATTTACAAGGCTTTTGAAGGGCTTTGGCGATCTTCGCAAGAACGGCGCGGCGGCGCTTGAGCTTTGCTACGTTGCCTGCGGCCGCACCGATGCCTACTTTGAGCCCATCCTCTACCCTTGGGACTACACGGCGGGCGCCCTTATAGTCTCCGAGGCGGGCGGTAAGGTGAGCGATCTTGACGGAGCACCGCCATCCCCCGACAAGCCCTGCTTTATAGTTGCGGCATCAGAGGCGGCATATCCCACGGCGCTCAAGCTGCTACAGGAAAGTCTTTAAACAGAGCCTTAAAAACTGCATAAGAGTAATATAAGCAAAAAAGGATCCGATCTCTTTGCGAAAAACGCACAGAAGTCGGATCTTTATTTATTAAAATATTATACGTTTTACAGAAATGCTCCCGTAACGTACGCCGCCACCGCCGCGGCAAGAGCCACCACGATAAGGGGGAGCTTAAGATAGGCAAGCACGAGCGCCACCGCCGTGCCGACCGCCGCAGTAACGGTATCCCCCGTGGAGTAAAATATGGCGGGGAAGGTCATTGCGCTGAGCACAGCGTAGGGAAGATAGTAAAGCAGACTGCGTACAAAGCGCGAGGTGATCCTTTGTCTGAAAAGGGTAAAGGGAAGCATTCTTATAACGTAGGTGACCCCCGCCATGACCAAAATGTAGATATATATGCTCATTGCTCATCCTCCTCTTTAACGGGGAAAAGCGCCGCACCTATCACGGCGGCAATTATCGCGCTCAGGATAATGGCAAAGCCTCCCGAAACAAAGGTAAAAAGATATTTAAATATCACAGAGCACGCCGCGGCTATCAGCACCACGGCAAGCACGCTTTTTTCCTTCCTTGCAGGGGGCACGATTATGGCCAGGAACATACCGTAGAGCACTATGCCCATGGCGCTTGCGATATCCTCGGGCAAAAGACTGCCCGCCGTCGCCCCCAAAAGCGTACCGAGCGACCAGCCTATTATCGGAAGGGTAATAAGTCCCGCCATATACCGCGCCGAAAGCACCCTTTGCGCCGACGCCACCGCAAATACCTCGTCGGTAATGCCAAAGGACAGCAAAAGCCTCTTGGGGGTGGTAAAGCTATCGTCCAGCCTTTGGGATAGAGAAAAGCCCATAAGGGCATATCTTATATTTATAACAAGCTGTGTTAGCAGCATTTCCACAAGACCGCCCGCCGCGGCTATTATCTCCACTCCCGCGGCCTGTCCCGCCGAGGTCAGGTTGCTGACCGAGATGAGCACCGCATCAAGCACCGATATCCCCAAGCCGACCGCCACTATGCCAAAGCCAAAGGATACCGACAGATATCCGAGCGCAATGGGCACTCCGTGGGATAGCCCCTTTAAAAATTCCTTCAAGCCGTCCCCTCCGTTTGCTATAATATCAAGGCATTTAGTGTATCACAAAAAGCCTCAAAGCACAATTGATTTCAAAGCGCAAGGACACTGTTTTACCAAAAGAAAAGCCACAAGGGGTACTTGCGGCTTTGATCGACTATTTAAAGAAGGATGGCGGAGAGAAGAAGTCGGGCGCCTTCTCGGAATCCGGAATGGGTGCGGTATATTTTCTTAAGATCTCGAAATACTTATAGATACCTGCCTCCTTGCCCTCGAAGCAAGCAAGCTCGATGGCATCCTTAAGGGTGGTAACTCTGCCGTTGCGGATATAGTTTGCAATGATGGCTATAACGTCGGGATGGGTGAAGTAATCCTCAACGGGGCAGTTGGGATAGCCGAGATAGTGGTTGTAAAGCTCCATGGAGAGCTCGGAATATTTCTTTAAGTACTTCTTGAAGTTTTTACGGTTGGCAACCTTCATAAGTATGCCGCCTACAAGCATAAGAGCGCCGGGCAAAGCAAATATACAAAGCAGGATCAGTGCAGTCTTCATGTTGTCAACAACATAAGACTCCAACTCCACAGAGGCAAACTGGCTTAAAGCCGCCATCAGTCCTATTCCCATAATGATGCTTCCGAATATTATAAGGAAGCTCTTTGCGCCACGACCATAGTAGTTTACCTTCTTGCAGACCTCTACGTACTCGTCATACACAGGCTTTTTCTGCATAAAATAGTTATAGGCATTGGTTAAGGAGTCCATTTCCTCCTGACGGAGCATTTCTCTGCGGTTTACAAACTCGCCGCCAAAGGGATTTTGGGGCTGTTGAGCAAACACAGGCTGTGCCTCGGGCTGAGCAAATACGGGCTGTACCTCGGGCTGAGGCGCAGGAGCCGCATCCTGTTTCACTTTTTGACCGCACTCGGAGCAAAACACTGCGTTCTGATCCAGTTGGGTTCCGCAATTTGAACAAAACATACTAATATACCTCCATTTATTTGCTTTATTATAGCATCATTCACCGCCTTTTGCAATACTTAATTGGGATTAATTATAAAATCTTGTTTATATTTTGAATACGGATAAACCCTTGTGTTAAATAAAGATAGGAGGTATAATTATACAAAAGGCGTTGTAATGCAATGTATGAAGAAAGGTTTGTTAAACGGTTAACTTTGCGCATGCAAAAGGGAGTATCTGCAAGGGATATGAGCCTGAGCATTGGGCAATCCGAATCCTATATAAACAAAATTGAAAACGGTGTTGCATTGCCGTCCATGAGTGTTTTCTTTTACATTTGCCAATACTTCGGCATAACTCCGGGGCAATTCTTTCAGGACGGCATGTCCTGCCCTCAGGCATTGGCATCGACTCTTGAGGATCTTAATGATCTTACCCCCACCCAGCTCGAGCACGTAAGGAGCATCATCAAAGATATAAAGGGGTAAATAATGCTACCCCGCAAATTGGTCTTACAATAAACAAAAAGCAATTCCGTTCTGGAATTGCTTTTTATATTTTTGCATCGCTTATTCTGCGTCGCTTACTTGCTCCTCAACGGTCTCGTCCTCTTGGGGAACTGCGGCGGCGCATACCACCTTAACGTCGTCTGCCACCCTCATGACTATAACGCCCTGAGTAGCTCTGCCCGCAACGCGGATCTGGCTTACGGGGGTCCTTATAATTACACCGTCGGAGGTGATAAGCATGATATCGTCGTCATCGTTAACGATGAGCAGGTCTACTATCTTACCGGTCTTGTCGGTAAGCTCGTGGGTAATTACCCCCTTACCGCCGCGGTTTATGACCCTGTACTCATCGGGCATGCTACGCTTTCCGAAGCCGTTTTCGGTGACGGTGAGCACGCTTGTGCCCTCGCGGATGATGCCCATGTTTACCACGTGGTCGTCATCGGAGATCTCCATGGCTATAACGCCCTGGGTGACTCTGCCCATTGTGCGCACGTTCTTTTCGTTAAAGCGTATCGCCTTACCGTTGGCGCTACCGACTATGATATCGTCATTACCGTCGGTAAGAGCAACCTGAACCAGCTCGTCCCCCTCACGCAGAATTACCGAGAGGATGCCGTTTTTGCGGATATTGTTAAAGTCGCTGAGCCTTGTCTTTTTGATAAAGCCCATCTTGGTCACCTGAACAAGATGCTTGCCCTCGCGCTCCTGATCCCCCTCGGGAAGCGGGATGACGGCAGTAACCTTCTCGCCCGCCTCAAGGTTGAGCAGATTTACAAGTGCGGTGCCCTTGGCGGTCCTGCCCGCCTCGGGGATGGTATAGCAGCGTCTTGTGTGTACCTTGCCCGTGCTTGTAAAGAACAGCATATCGGTATGAGTGCCCGCCACTATTACCTTCTCTGCGAAATCCTCCTCGCGGGTAGTAAGGC
This sequence comes from Clostridia bacterium, assembly GCA_017516345.1. Taxonomy (GTDB): domain Bacteria; phylum Bacillota; class Clostridia; order Christensenellales; family QALW01; genus UMGS1338. The sequence continues at coordinate 9,365 of JAFXDC010000027.1, forward strand.
CGGTGACTCCTCTTCCGCCTCTGTTCTGAGTCCTGTAGGTGCTGCTGGGCAAGCGCTTGATATATCCGAAGTGGGTAAGAGTAACCACCATTTCGTCACGCTGAATAAGCTCCTCAAGGTCTATCTCGTCCTCGGTGGCGGTTATCTCGGTGCGGCGGTCGTCGCCGTATTTTTCGGCTATTACGCTTATCTCCTGCTTGATGATGTCTTGCACCATACGCTCACTTCCAAGAACCTGATTGAAATAATCTATCAGCTTATGCTTTTCCTCAAGCTCATCCATAAGGCGCTGACGCTCAAGACCGGTCAGACGGTGCAGACGGAGGTCAAGAATGCTCTTTGCCTGCTCCTCGGAGAAGCCAAACTCCTCAACAAGTCGGTTCTTGGCGATCTCGGGGGTCTGAGAGGAGCGAATGGTATCGATGACCGCATCAAGGATATCAAGCGCCTTAATAAGACCTTCCAAAATATGCGCTCTTGCAAGGGCCTTTTTAAGGTCGTATTTGGTTCTGCGAACGATGACCTCCTTCTGATGCTCAAGATAATGATACAGCATCTCCTTCAGGGAGAGCACCTTGGGCTCGTTATCTACCAATGCAAGCATTATTGCACCGAAGGTCTCCTGGAGCTGGGTGTGCTTAAACAGGAAGTTTAGCACCACGTTGGGATTGACGTCCTTCTTAAGCTCCAGAACTATGCGCATACCCTCCTTGTTGGACTCGTCGCGAAGGGCGCTCAGTCCCTCGAAGCGCTTTTCCTTGTGAAGCTCGGCTATTTTTTCCACCAGACGCGCCTTGTTTACCTGATAGGGAAGCTCGGTAACCACTATTCTTGCGCGGTCGGCGCTTATCTGCTCTATTTCGTGGCGGGCGCGCACAACTATGCGGCCTCTGCCCGTGCTGTAGGTGTCTCTTATACCGCTAAGACCCATCACGATACCCGCCGTGGGGAAATCGGGGCCCTTGACATGCTCCATAAGCTCGTCCACCGTGATATCGGGGTTATCTATAAGTGCGATAACGCCGTTTACCACCTCTTTTAAGTTGTGAGGGGGAATATTGGTCGCCATACCTACCGCGATACCGTCCGAGCCGTTTACAAGCAGGTTGGGGAAGCGGCTGGGAAGCACGCGGGGCTGAAGCTCGGTCTCATCAAAGTTTGGGTAGAAATCCACCGTGTCCTTGTCGATATCGGCAAGCAGGTCGCCCGCTATCTTGGACAGCTTTGCCTCGGTATATCGGCTTGCGGCGGCGGGGTCTCCGTCCACGGTACCGAAGTTACCCTGACCCTGAACAAGGGTATAACGGATGGAGAAGGGCTGAGCAAGTCGCACCATTGCATCGTATATGGCGGCATCACCGTGGGGGTGATACTTACCCATTACGTCACCGACGATCCTCGCGCTCTTTCTTGTGGGCTTGTCGTTGGTGTAGCCCGACTCGTACATGGAGTAGAGTATACGGCGGTGTACCGGCTTAAGACCGTCGCGAACGTCGGGCAGAGCGCGGGAGATGTTTACCGCCATGGCGTAGGAGATAAAGGATTTTTTTATCTCATCCTCAAGATTTATATCTATTATTTTACTTTTATTTACGTTTTCCATATTTTCCATGCTGAAATGCCCCCTTAAATGTCAAGATCGTCGCTTGAAACAAGCTTGGCGTTGTTTTCGATAAACTCGCGTCTGGGCTCTACAAGGTCGCCCATCAGAAGGGAGAATATCTGATCTGCCGCGATGGCATCCTCCATTGTTACCTTTAAGAGGGTACGGCTTGCGGGGTCCATGGTGGTCTCCCAAAGCTGATTGTAGTCCATCTCACCAAGACCCTTATAGCGGTTGGTGGTATAGCCCTTACGCTCGTTTTCATCCTTGGAGTCCATAAACTCGCGAAGCTCGGCATCATTATAGAAATAGTGATTTACCTTACTGCGGGTATTGGTAACCTTATAAAGCGGGGGCTGAGCGATGTAGACGTGACCGTTCTGAATAAGCTCGGGCATATGGCGGAAGAAGAAGGTGAGCAGCAGTACGCGGATGTGGCTTCCGTCAACGTCGGCATCGGTCATGCAGATTATCTTGTGATATCTTAATTTTTCAATATTAAACTCGGAGTCTATGCCTGCACCGAAGGCGGTTATCATGGCCCTGATCTCGGCATTCTGGAGCATCTTGTCGGTGCGGGTCTTCTCTACGTTAAGTATCTTTCCGCGAAGGGGAAGGATGGCCTGGATCTTACGGTCTCTGCCCTGCTTTGCACTGCCGCCTGCGGAGTCTCCCTCTACGATGAATATCTCGCACTTTGAGGGGTCGTTGTCCTGACAGTCGGCAAGCTTGCCGGGGAGCGAGTTGCCCTCAAGCACGTTCTTGCGGCGGGTAAGCTCGCGTGCCTTTCTTGCCGCCTCTCGCGCGCGGTTTGCCATAAGGCATTTTTCAATGATGATCCTTGCCTCGTTGGGGTTTTCCTCAAGGAATATGGAAAGACCCTCTCCCACAACGCTGTCGGTAAGAGCACGGAATTCGCTGTTGCCGAGCTTGGTCTTGGTCTGACCCTCAAACTGAGGCTCCTCAAGCTTTACAGATACCACGCAGGCAAGACCCTCGCGAACGTCCTCGCCCGAAAGCGCCGGCTCGCTGTCCTTTAAAAGCTTGAACTTGCGGGCATACTCGTTTACAGCGCGGGTAAGTGCCCTACGGAAGCCCTCAAGGTGGGTACCGCCCTCGTGGGTGGCAATGTTGTTGGCGTAGGTATACATGGTCTCCTTATAGGAGTCGTTATACTGAAGCGCCACCTCCACCACGCTTGTGCCCTTGTTGCCCTCAAAATAAAGAGGCTTCTCGGTAAGCACCGACTTGCCCTTGTTAAGGTACTCTACAAACTCGATGATACCGCCCTCGTAGAAGAACACGTTCTCCTTTTTGTTGTCCTCGTGCTCGTCCTTAACGATTATCTTAATGCCCTTGTTAAGGAAGGCAAGCTCGCGGAGGCGCTGACGGATGGTCTCAAAGTTAAATACCGTGGTCTCAAATATCTGAGAATCGGGCTTGAAGCGGTGATAGGTGCCCGTGGTATCGCTTTGACCCACCTCTTTAAGGGGGCCCAGAGCCACACCGCGGCTGTAATCCTGCTCGTAGCGCTTGCCGTTACGGCAGATCTCCACGTGCTCGGCCTCGGAAAGGGCGTTAACAACGCTCATACCAACGCCGTGCAGACCGCCCGAGACCTTGTATCCTCCGCCGCCGAACTTTCCGCCCGCGTGAAGAATGGTCATGGCGACCTCAACTGCGGGGATACCGTATTTTTCGTGGATGTCCACAGGTATGCCTCGTCCGTTGTCGCGTACCGAGACCGTATCGTCGGCGTGCAGAATAACCTCTATTTGATTACAGTGTCCCGCAAGCGCCTCGTCGATGCTGTTGTCCACAAGCTCGGTTACAAGGTGATGCAGACCGCGCTCGTCGGTCGAGCCGATATACATGCCCGGACGGCGACGAACCGCCTCAAGTCCTTCAAGTACCTGGATCTGCGACGCGTCATACGCTCCGTCCACCTGGGTCATATTCTCGATGTTATTGTCCTGTGCCATAATGCCACCGCATCTGCCTGAAAACAGATATTCCTTTCAAATTCTTGATTAATATATACTTATTTTTAAAATTGCTCGCCAAGCCTGCCAAGCTCCGCCCTCGCACTTAACGTGGTAGCGCTTATTGCGGACATGTAAAGCATCACCCTCGGGCCGTCCATAGTAACCACACAGCTCTTGTGCGGCGGGGGTACCGCCTCAAGCACACAGCCCTTCTTTCTGATGGAGCTTATAAATTCCTCGGTGTCCTCAGACAGACTCTCCATATTAAGCACCGCCACCACCCCTTTAAGGGCAACAGAGGTATCTCCTCCAATGTGAAGCAGCATACGCTTCCTCCTTTTAAGGCATTGCTTTTTTTGATCTTTTGCCCTCGGCGCCGCGGCACGAGCAAGGTTATCATTTGCCTTTTCCGACCTTAAAAATCATCCTGTCCAAAGCACGTCCCGATGGGCATTTTTTATCATTTTGATTATACCATAAAACCCGATTAAAATCAAGCAAAATCGCCTTAAAACGGTTATTTTTACCCCTTTTGAGAGCGTGCAAGATAACCTCCCTTTACCCTTGCCGAAAACGGTGATTTTCCCCGAAAAACAACCCAATCACGCATGGGCGGGCGATGAAAAAAGAGTCCTCTTTCGACCTGCCTCGGGAAGCCCTTCGGGCTGTGCGACATCTTTTATTATAAGATGTAAAAATGCGCTTGCACGCAAGTGCGGTTATAGTGTATAATAAATGGGCAGATCATTTATCTTTGGAGGACGGATATGTTAAACAGGGTTCTCGGACGCCTTCGCGCACTTAACAAAATACAGCGTCTTTGCTTTGTGGAAATGCTTTTACTTCTTGCCGCAATGGGCATCATACTGCTTCTTGGAATAATAAAGGCAGTCCTTTTTAAGGATTGCGCCGTATGTGCCTCCATCCTTTTAAGTGCCGTGCTTTTCTTAAACGGCGTAAGCGCGGGACAGGAGCGCACCGCCATAAGGGAATACGCCCCTTTAAGCTACGTCGGAAGCGGAGCAATGCTGGTGTGCTTCGTGCTTCTCCTCATTTTTTAAGCCCTTTTATAATGGATAAAAAAACCAAGGCCTGCTAAATGCATCGCCTTGGTTTTTTATTCTTTTATATCAATAGAACCCTTCCAATCTGTTTCGCTCTATTGCCTCAAGCTCAAAGATCTCCACCGTGCCCTCCACGGCGCAATCTGCTATAAATTCCGTGCCCTCGCCGCCGTAGACCATACCGCCCTGATAGGTGCCGTTTACGTAGGCCTCCACCGCGTGGCGATCAACTATCACCACCATATCGGCATACTCTCCATCCTTAAAGACGGGGTCGTCATACTTAAAGGCGGAATAATCCCCCTCAGAGCCGCTTTTGTCGGTGACCATAGCCTTGCGGCGAGCATCGTAATACACAAGAGCACCCCCTCCGTGCAGAGAAAAGCCAAAGCTTCCCTCCCCCTTAAGGCGCGCACGGATATACAGAAGCTCTCCAAGTCCCTTAAGCTCATTATTTACCTCTTGCAGTTTTAGCTCACCGTTAAAGCACGCTACCCTTTTTGTAAGTCTGCTGCTCCACTCCTTGATGGGATAATATCCTATCCCGAGTCGGTTTCTGCCCTCCTCAAGACGAAGCTCCACGGGCAAGGAGAGAAAGCTCCACCACGGCTTATTTACAGGATCGTACCAAAAGTCGCGTATCCAGCTCATCTGGATCCTTCTGCCCTCGGATGCGTTATAAAAGGTCTGCGATGCGTAATTCTCGGGGAACAGCGGACTTGTTCCGGGCCCCCACAGCTCCTTGACCCCACTGCAGGGGTATATAAGGTCGGTATTTGCCCTGAAGCATGGAGCTCCGTTTTCCACCGTGATATCTCCAAAAACGTACCACGCCCCCGCCGCCATCATCACCCAGGTCTCCTCGCCATCCTTTTCAAATTTAAAAAGGTTAGGGCATTCGGTGACCATACAGTTGCCCTCCTTATCCTTAAGCTCGGAGGCGTACTCCCATGAAATAAGGTCGCGGGACTGAAGCATGAGCGCCTTATCTCCGCATGCTACAAGCAGCCATCTGCCACCGTCAAGCTCGGGATGCTCAAACCACACCACGCTTGGGTCGCGGAAGCCCGCGGAGTAGATATTATTCTCATTTCTTATTATCGGACCGTAATTGATGAAGGTCTGTCCGTGATCCTTGGAATAAGCAAGCCCTATAGAGGCTTGTCCCAGTCCGTTTTTGCCCCCGTAATAGGTATAAAGAAGCACTATGCGGCTTTGAGGCGGAACGGTGTCGTCAAAAAGTCCGCTCGTATTGCCCCTGTCTATTACCGCGCTTCCCGACCATATCACCCCGTTTTCATCTGCGGGCAGGGCAACGGGAAGCTCCTTCCATGAGATAAGATCCTTGCTCACGGCGTGTCCCCACGCCTTTGTATCCCCCTGCACCCTATAGCCCGGTCCGGGATAGTCACATTGAAAAAACAGATGGTATTGATCCGTCACCTCGTCATAAACGAGTCCGTTGGGATCGTTCAGAGAAAACAGCTCGGGAGAAAAATGCAATCTTGGCCTTAGGGTCTGAGAAAAAGCCTCCCCCTCGGGCTCGCGGCAGATGATATTTACCAAAAACTCGCCCTCAAGCCCCTCCACGGTCAATTTATACACGTTAAGGCCAACACAAGGAGTATACTCTAAGACATCCCCGCCGTTTATAAGCACTCTGCCTTCCGCCTCGGCGGATATTCTTATGCTTTCTCCCTTTTCCACCGTGCCCCAGTATTCGTTTTGCTCCATCAGCGTTTTGGGCTGTGATATTCTTCCTTTGACCTCAAGGCTTTTTAAAATACTCATGACCGTCCTCCAAAAGATTTGTATATATAATTTATACCTTACCCCAGGTGGAATGTCAACATCAATTTGAAAAATCAGCCCTTTACCCTGCGGATATTACCTCATTGCGCGGCATCGAGGCTGTAAACACCCTCTTCAGGATGCCACTATCCTTATAGCGATGGCGGTCATATCGTCCCGAGCCCTTCCACCGCACCGCTTAAGTGCCTGCTTTACGATGTGGGAGCTTATCTGGCTTGGGTTGCCGTCACGCAAGGCGCTGAGCTCCTGAGCGATCCTGTCACTGCAGTCATCCACCATGGCATCGTACACCCCGTCCGAAACAAGCAGCAGCACGTCCCCCTCCTTGATGGTCTTATCGGTTATGCTGGGGGTAACGCTCCCCAATATCCCAAGGGGTAAGGACTCTCCGCTTACCGTCTGCACTCTGCCCGAGCGCATAACGTATCCGGGCACAGCGCCTATCTTCCCCCAAGAGCAGTATCCCCCCGCAAGATCAAGGATGCAGGCATCCATGGTGGAGTAGCTTTCCGGGCTCTTTTTTCTTAGCTGCAAAAGCTGATTTACCGTATCGCAGGCACACCTGATATCCATCTGACCAAGACATAGGGTCTCAAGCATTGCCACGGCGTTTTCGCTCTCGCTTGCAGCCTCGGCTCCACTTCCCATACCGTCACTTATTGCGGCAAGATATTTCCCTTGGGGCAGTTCAAGCAAGGAGAAGCTGTCCCCGCATACGCTTTGCCCCTCCTTTATCTTGCACGAGGCGTGGCACACGGCTCTTAGCGGGGGAATGGGCAGATATTCCATACTGCACCCCTTCGCGGGGAGACTGCAGCTTTTGGCGTTGAGCTGAAATTTTATCCCCATGCACCTTTTTAAAAGGGCCGGGATATCCCCGCACGGCTTGTCCCCCTTACAGCTTTGCATGGTGATCCTTACCGATATCGCAGAGCCGTCCCTTACAAGGCACACCACGTCCCGCGGCGGCAAGCCTCTCTCTGTAAGCGCCGCCGCGATGCGTTGCTCGGCGTCGTGGTCGTACTCCGCCTGCTCGGTATCCTCCGCAAGACTGTAGAGCATATTGGCAAGGCTGGCACACTGCTTTGCCATGATATCGTTTCCTTTGTCCGTGCTTGTTATGGGGGCGGCATTGGCATTGTTCATGTCGAGCAATACCCCTATCCAGTCCTTACACCGCGCCTTGAAATCTCCGTTCACGTCGTAGGGGGAAATAGAGCCCGCCGCGGTTATCATTGCCGCAAGGCTTTTAAAATCGCTGTAGGTATCACTGTAGCGCATACGCCAACAGTACTCGTATCCGTCGCATTTACTGCACACTCTGCTGGCCGCACCCGCGCAAAGCTCCTTACGTCTCTGCCGCTTGTTGGGAGCATCGCTTGTAAATACCTTGCCAAGCTCGCTGAATACGTCTGCGCCCATTCGCAGTCTTTCCGCAGTGCGCGCCAGGCACCTTGATGCAAGAAGCTTCTCCGAGGAGGTGGATATCATCACACGTCCTCCCACCCCCTTAAGAGCGTATATTTGCTTTTTTGTTAAAAATAATATCGGCACGCTTGCCAAAAGCACGGTCTGCAGGGAAAGCACGAGCCCGTCCTGCCTTAGCGCGAGGCTGAGCAGTACGTTTGCGATCAAATACCCGACCAGAGCGCAGTATCTGCCCAATCCCTTCATAAGATCAGCCATCACCGCACACATAATAACGGTAACGCATTGCTCGGCGGGCATTTTTTTGATAATCAGGATCAACGCGCACATCCCTGCAAACGCTATCGCTCCGCCTTCGGGCATTGCAAGAGCCAACAGAGCGCATACCGCCAATATGGCAAGCACCGTAAGGGATATTCCGATCACCTGCACCTCGGGCAGAGAGGTCACCGCCGCGCAAGCAAGCACCGCAAGGCACGCAAGCTCCCCTTTGGTGAGCACTTTTCTTTCTCCCGCATGCAATACTGCGCTTGCCGCGCAGTCCGCAATGGGCACAAGGGCACATCCGCCGGCATGGGACAGGATCAGCATTATGATGTCGTAATCCCTTGCCTCATAGCTTAAAAGCATACCCACTCCGCCGCAAGCCGCAAGGGCAAGCACCCGCACCCAAGTTTTGCTTTTTTTGACCCTTGCAAGTCGCGACAGTACAAGATACGATCCTATCGGCAAGCAATAGGCAGTAAAGGAAAAGGCGGAAAACTCCCTCAAAAGGCATGCCGCAACACTTCCGACAGCAAGAAAGACTCCGTCGCTCTCTTTCCCAAGACTCATACCGGCAACGCACAGTGCAAGGGGATAAAGTCCCTCCGCAGGGGAGCAGCCACCAAGCAATCCTCCCAAGATCACCAGCATCAATGGACGCCCGAGCAATGCCGCAAGGGAGCGCAACGCATATATCCGCGGCGCAGTTCTTGTTTTTTTCATATGTACTCCTCATTTTTCTTTGGTTTTTTACAGATATTGATATAATAATTATATCCGCCCACTCTTGCGAAAAATGTTGCATGGATGCCGTAAAAAAAAGCAATCGTGCGCAAAAACTGCCGATTACCCCCATTATGCACTCCAATTCGTCACAATACTTCCAAAAAATAAGCGTTGCTTGTCACATTTTATGTGATTTTCATGTTTACATGTCCGATCTTTAATGCTATAATATTATTAATTTTATAGGAGGTCTTTTTATGAAAAAAGCTTTAATTTTAACCCTTGCACTTTTATTGTGCAGCATGCCACTTTTTGCTTGTGCAGGCTCCTTTGCCGAGGATAACGGTCTGCTCTACGTAACCGAGGGCACCGGCTTCTCCGAGCAGGGCGCACTCACCTCTGAGGGCGACGGTATAGTTACCCTTACCGACGACCGCACCATCAAGATCGAACTTGAGGATTATGCCTTCTCCGGTGTTTACTACTGCTGTACCCCCGACAACGGCGGCTCCTGGAACCCCTACCTTAACTACGAGAACAATTTCTACTCAAGCTCGGCTTATATCATGAAGATAAAGAACGGTGCCGGCGAGGTGGGTATCACCCCCGCAAGCATAGCATTCGACTCTTCAGGCGGCACCTTCTATGCAGGCATCACCGCCAACGACGAGGCTTATCCCATTGCTCTTGTTAATGCGGACGGTACCATCTACCGCGCAGAGAGCTACTACAGCATCGACCGTTACTTCATAACCATACCCGCAAACTTTGACGGCTTCGTGGTGATCCCCTACGACCGTCTTACCGCCGACCTCTCCGAAGGTACCGAGGAGGCCGAGGGTGATCTTATGAGCTATCATAACGATAACGATTACCGTTTCTTCTGGGCGCTCGGTATGCAGGTGGAAAGCCTTGCGGAGGGCACTGTATTCTTTGAGTTCGAGGGCGTATATCTCTCCGAAAACCCCCTGGAGCTTGATATCCCTGAGGAGGGCTTCACTCCTGAGCAGACCGACAGCACTGAGCCCGGCACCACCGATGAGGCTCAGGATCCCGCTACCGATGCTCCCCAGAATACCAATACTCCCGATCCCGCCGCTCCCACAAGCAGCCTGTGGATCTATATTGCCATCGGCGCCGCAGTTGTGGTAGTTGTAGCCGTAGTGGTCATCATCATCCTTAAAAAGAAAAAGGCATAAACAGTTCTGAGACCTAAGAGCAAAATCAAAAGGCAGAGAATTCGATTCTCTGCCTTTTATCTTATTTAAACGACTTATCTGCTTTGATAAAGCCTGCTTTCAATTATTCCATCCATTGCTCATACGCCTCGTCAAGCTCTGCCTGAGCCTCCTTGTAGCGGCTCTGCTTGGTTAAAAGCAGTTCGGTGTCATAATATATGTCGGGGGATGCAAAAAGCTCCTCCAAACCTGCTATCTCCTGTTCGAGCATGGCTATTTTTCTTTCGAGCTCGGCCTTTTTGGCACGCTGTGCCTTGATGCGCTCCCTTTCTGCTCGGTCGCTTGCACGTTTCTTTGCCTCTGCGGTCTTGTTTACCACAGGCTTTTGCTCGACAGCAGGATTTTTCCTTGTCTGCTCAAGAAAATTATCGTAATTACCCACAAACTGTGCAAGTCTGCAGTCCTTTATTTGCCATACCTGACTTGCTATGCGGTTTATAAAGTATCTGTCGTGGGATACGCATATAACGGTGCCCTCGAAGCTCTCAAGCGCCTCCTCAAGTATCTCGCGGGAGGTCATGTCAAGATGGTTGGTGGGCTCGTCCATCAGAAGCACGTTGCACCCCATAAGGGACAGCTTGCAAAGTGCGCACCTCGCCTTTTCCCCTCCCGAAAGGGTGGCTAGCCTCTTAAAGACGTCCTCCCCCGAGAAAAGCATCGCCGCCGCCGCGCTTCGCACCTGAGTCTGGGTAAGCTTGCGGTCTGCAAGCCATATCTCGTCCATTACGGTATTGTTTTCGTCAAGCTCCTTATGATGCTGATCGTAATACCCGCATTTGACTCCCGTTCCCCATTTGACCTCGCCGCCGTGCTCTATTCGTCCAAGCAAGCTCTTTAAAAGGGTGGTCTTTCCGCATCCGTTGTCCCCGACTATGCATATCCTCTCTCCCGGTGTCAGAAGCAGATCCACTCCCTCCAAAAGCGGGGCATCGTAGCCGGCGGAAAAGCCCGTAAGGCGCAAAAGCTCGTTTCCCGTCCTCTCACCGCTTTTAAAGCTAAGACGCATGCTTGCAAGGCGTTCGGGTGCATCCACAAGCTCCATACGCTCAAGCACCTTTTCACGGCTCTCCGCCGCCTTTATGCTCTTCTCACGGTTGAAGGATCGGTATTTTTTTATTATCTCCTGCTGACGCTTGATCTCTATCTGTTGCTCATCAAAGGCCTTTTGGGCAAGTCTGCGCCGCTCGTCGTTCTTTTTGCGAAAATCGGTGTAATTACCCTTAAAGGTGGTGACCTTACCTCCCGATATCTCAGAGATGGACCCACACAGCCTATCAAGCAGATAGCGGTCGTGGGACACCACCAGAACCGTGGTCTTAAGGGTGCACAAAAAGTCGGTAAGCCATTGTGCGGCACGAAGGTCCAGGTGGTTGGTGGGCTCGTCAAGAAGCAGAACGTCATGGCTCCTTAAAAGCAGACAGGAGATGGCAAGCCTGGCCTTTTCTCCTCCCGAAAGCTGCTCCACGTCGCGATTGAAAAACTCATCGGTAAGCCCCATTCCGCGAAGCACCCCGATAATTCTGGAGCGCACACTGTAGCCGTCGCGCTCCTCAAAGCTCTGGCAAAGCCTTGAATATTTTTCGCTTATCGCCTCAAGCTCCGACCCGCTCGCCTCTGCCATCTTGGCGGTAAGGGCCTCTATCTCCTGCTCCATCAAAAGCAGCTCGCGGCAGGCATCGGTGGCGTTTTCAAGCACGGTGCCCGTCATACTGCTTCCAAGCTGTTGCTCAAGGTAGCCAATGCTTATGCCCCTTGCGACCGTTATTCCGCTCGGGCGGTCGGGAGAGAGTATGGCGCGCAAAAGGGTGGTCTTTCCGCACCCGTTCGCCCCCACGATGCCCATCTTATCCCCGGTAAAAACGTTAAAGGTGGCATTTTCAAAGAGGGTACGCTCCCCAAAGCCCAAGGTCAGATCCTTGATCTCTATCTCCAGCATATTGCCCCTCCCTTTTGTCATGATCTTGCATCGTAGCCGACGCCTCTATATTTTACTATAAAACCTCAACTTTGTAAATCCCCATTGTAGGCTCAATTTTTATAAAATTTATTATATAACCCCATTTTTGACCGCAAAACGATTTGACATATATAAGAAATAATGATAAAATCAAATCCTAGTAAAATACTAGTGTTTAAATCAGCAAAAAACAAAGAATAATAATGAGGATAAAATGAAATTTACTACCAAGGCTCGCTACGGCTTAAGGGCGGCGTTCGTGTTGGCGCAAAATTGGGGCTCCCCCACCGCGCTGAAAGACATCGCATCAAGCCAACAGCTTGCGGAGAAATATCTTGAGCAGCTTCTCACCTCCCTTAAAAAGGCCGGCATCGTGGAGACCGTGCGCGGCTCTCAGGGGGGCTACTCACTGACCAAAAGGCCAAGCGAAATAACGGTAAATCAGGTTATAATCGCCCTTGAAGGGGATCTGGCAATTACCGACTGTCAGCGGGACGGAGTTGCCTGCACCGAGGAGAGCACCTGTGCCACAAAGAAAATATGGGCGCGCATAAGCAACGCCGTAACAGAGGCTCTTCAAAGCGTTACCCTGCAGGATATGTTGGACGACTACTCCGATGCAAGTGCACAAAATAAGTAAAATTTCATCCGAAAGGAAGTTTAATATGAGAAAAGTTTATATGGATTACGCGGCTACCACATACGTTAAGCCCGAGGTCTTGTCCGAAATGCTCCCTTACTACGGCTCCATCTACGGCAATGCACACAGCGTGCACTCCTACGGCAGAGAGGCTGCCAAGGCAATGGAGCTTGCAAGAAGCAGAGTGGCAAATGCCATCGGCGCGCTTGATCGGGAGATCTTCTTTACCTCGGGCGGCACCGAAAGCGACAACTGGGCCATCCGCGGTGTGGTAAGTGCAAGCAAAAAGGGCAAGCACATCATCACCTCACAGATAGAGCATCACGCGGTGCTCCACACCTGCGAGCAGCTCCAAAAGGAGGGCTACGAGGTCACATATCTGCCTGTGGACGAATACGGCACGGTATCCCTGGACGCTCTTAAGGCCGCCATTCGCCCCGATACCGCTCTTATCAGCATCATGTTTGCCAATAATGAGATCGGCACGATTCAGCCCATTGCACAGATCGGTAAGATCGCCAAGGAAAACAACATCGTCTTCCACACCGATGCGGTGCAGGCCATAGGCCACGAGCCCATCGACGTAAACGAGATGAATATTGATCTCCTCAGCATCAGCGCCCACAAGATACACGGCCCCAAGGGCATCGGTGCCCTGTACGTTCGTAAGGGAGTAAGAATAAACAACCTTATGTACGGCGGCGCTCAGGAGCGCGGCAAGCGCCCCGGCACCGACAACACCCCCCTGGCGGTGGGCTTCGGAAAGGCAATAGAGCTTGCCTGCACCGACCTTGAGGCGCGCAATATGGCTCTTACCGAAAAGCGCTACCAAATACTTAACGGCGTCATGTCCCGCATCAGCAACGTACGCCTTAACGGTCACCCCATCAACCGTCTTCCCGGCAACCTTAACTTCAGCTTCTCCTTCATCGAGGGCGAAGCACTGCTGTTGAGTCTTGATCTTAAGGGCATCGCGGCATCAAGCGGCTCTGCCTGCACCAGCGGAAGCCTCGATCCCTCCCACGTTCTGCTTGCCATCGGCCTCCCTCACGAGGTGGCACACGGCTCGCTCAGGGTCACCATCGGCGACGACACCACTCAGGAGGAGATCGACTACTTCCTACGCGAGCTTCCCCCCATCATAGAGCGCCTTCGCGCCATGAGTCCCCTCACTGTTGAGGATTAATCTAAAGAAACGGAGAAAAAATATATGTATAGCGAAAAAGTAATGGATCACTTCAGTAACCCCCGAAACGTAGGCGAAATAGAGAATCCCAGCGGCGTAGGCACGGTGGGAAATGCCAAATGCGGCGATATCATGAAGATATTCCTTGATATCGATAACGGTGTCATCCGCGACGTTAAATTCAAGACCTTCGGCTGCGGCGCCGCCATCGCAACAAGCTCCATGGCAACCGAGATGATAAAGGGCAAGACCCTCAAGGAGGCCCTTAAGCTTACCAATAAGGCTGTCGCCGAGGCTCTCGACGGTCTCCCGGAGGTAAAAATGCACTGCTCCCTGCTTGCAGAGGAGGCGGTCAAGGCGGCTATTGAGGATTATATTGCAAAAAATCCCGACGCGCCTATGGAGTAAGCGCGGCAATACCACAATATGTAGTATGCCTGCAAGACTTTAGCTTAAATTTTTACAAAAGATTCAAATATGCATTGACATAATAAGCAAAAATGCGTATAATATCTACGATTTGAAAAAAATAAGGGGCATAGCCCTTTCCCAAATACGGAATTGAGGTGAACACAATGAAGGAAGGTATACATCCTAAATATCAGAAGGCCATCGTAAAGTGCGCTTGCGGCGAGACCTTTGAGACCGGCTCTGTAAAAAGCGAGCTCAAGGTTGAAATTTGCTCCAAGTGCCATCCGTTCTATACCGGCAAGCAGAAGCTTGTTGATACCGGCGGACGCGTTGACAAGTTCAAAAAGAGATACGGCATGTAATGTTTGCCTCACTGCCCGCTTTTTCAGGGCGGGACAAGTATCGAAAAACCAAAGGACTGCTTATGCAGTCCTTTTTTCTTTCCGTTACAGCACCGTCAAAGGCTTTAATAGCACAAAAAGGCAGAAGCTTCTGCCTTTTTGTTATTATACGCTTTATTTTCAGATATCCAACAGCTTGGTTTGTTTTATCTCTCCGTCCTTATAAAGCAAGCTTACCACCTGCATGGGTCTGAGAGATACCTCAGTCGAGCAATCGGGCAACACCACGGTCGACGCGCTCTCTTCATCACAGGAGTTAAACAGGCGCAAAATGTATCCGCCATCCTTAGCGGGTTTCACCGTAGTAAGCGACGCCGTGCCCTCCACCTTAACAAAGCTCTTGGTGGGCTCACCCTTTGCCTCGGGATAAATGTTAAGCGCAAAGGGAGGTGTGTTTATAAGCTCGGCAATTCTGTCCGCCTCCCGACGCACCGTTTTGCCCTCTCCTGCATAAAGGGTAAAGGTATAGTTGTGCTCTCCCATATCTCCGCGAGTCGAGAAGCGATCCTGCGGAACAAGGATATCTCCCCCAACATGAGAGCAATATGCGCAAGCGCGCATCAAGGTCTGCCCAAGCACTCCGTTTTCCAAGCTACAGCTGAAGCATCCGTCGTTTGCAAGCAGTACGGAATCATCACCTTCAGCCACACTTATCCAGGAAAGCGCAACCGCCTCCTTGCCGTCATTTATCTGATCCTCCACACCGTATGCAATACGGGCATCAAAACGGCCATCCCGAAGCACCGTGGGAACCTCAAGCTTGTATAAAACATCGCGATGTGCATTGAATAGTCTGACCTTGATATCCACCTTTGCATCTACGGCGGATACATAATATCTTACCACTGCCCACGACTCCTCCCAAACGTATACGCCCTCTATTACGGTTCTGACCTCTCCGCTCTCTATTATACGGAGCGCAGGTATCTCCTTTGCCTTGATGCCCGCTATACGCGATGCAGTGGAATCTGTCGCAAGTATAAATTCACCCTGAAGATTATCCATCTTTCTGTTGAAAAAGCCCCAGGAATCCTCATTGTCCTTATATACACAAATTCTTATGCCGTCCTTAAGATACTCCTTGCCGTCCACCTTGTATGAGCATATTCTGCCGTGATTATCAAAGCGCACCGATATTCTGTCATTTTTAAAGGTTCTGTCTTCAGGCATGTCGGGGTTCTTGGGCTTTTCTCCACCGCTAGTGTAGCAGGAGAAGCGGGCGACCGTCATGGGCTCAAGATGCGCACGGAAAACGATACGCTTGCGCCAGTCAAACGGAATATTGCTGTCCTCCTTTTCAAGCTGAACGGTAAGCTGCTTTTCGCCGTCGTATATGGTGGGAAGCTGCCAGCCCTTTCCGTCGCTCTCGTAATACAGCATAAATTCCGTGGTTATATCGGTATCAAGCGCATAGGGATAAGGGTTATACACCACAATGGGATACTCCCGTTCCCTTACCTTGTCAAGATGTCGGGTCAGGGCAAAGAAGGCCTCGTTATAAAGCTCGGAAAGGCTCTGAAGCGCCCTGCCAAGCAGATCTATAGAGTCGTTTATTGCATCCTCAATGGCTCCTCCGGACAGAATATCGTGGAACTGTGCAAGCATTATGTCCTCCATAATCCTGTCAAGCTTCTCCTGCGGATATTCCATCTTGCCCTCTGATGCCGCGTGAGAGCAAATACGCTCGGTAATATAGTACCGACTCTCCGCCTTACGGTATTTCTTTTTGATCCTACTCATGCTTGAATAGGTGCCCATCATACATCTGCCAAGAGTGGAGTTTATTTCTACGTGCTTGAATTGGTCGCTTGCAACGGTGAAATACTGCTCGGGGTAGGAGTGGAGCATCTCAACATCATTATTACTTGCCTTGTAGCGGTTAATATCGGCTATATCCTTTCTGGACGGGCCGCCACCGTGGTTCCCCACTCCCCAAAGCACCATTCTGCAATCCCCCACTATCTCACCGTGAGCGGTGGAACGAATGTCAGTCTGAACCTCAACCTCGGCGTCCTTGGCGGGGTCATCTATGTAGGTCTTTATTTTATCCATGGCATGTCCCGTTCCGGAAGCATACATAGAGTTGCTTCTATGCACCTTGATGCTTGTGCCGTCAAAGCCGTTCCACGTAAAGTCCTCACGTCCCTGCGTGTCCATATCCCATGGCAAGGGACGGCAGATGAGATATCCGTCAAAGCCCGCAAGCCTTAAAAGCTGAACAAGCCCCTTGGGATGTCCAAACGGATCGAAATTCATCGCCACCTTGGGTCTTACGTCGAATTTTTCCTTAAAATATCTTCCACCGACCTCCATTTGACGAACGAAGGATTCTCCGCTGATAACGTTACAATCGGGCTGCAGATACCAGCCACCCATAATGCGCCATTTGCCCTTTTTCACAAGGGCTTTTATTCTTTCAAAGAGCTCGGGCTCGTATTGCTCCACCCATTTATAGAGGATCACCTCATTATGGCAGAAAATGAAATCATCAAACTCCTCGCAAAGGTCTGCTGCGGTGCGAAAGGTAGAAAGCGCACACGCAACCCCCTCCTGCCATTGCCATTGCCACACCGGGTCCAAATGTGCATTACAAATTAAAAAAACCTTTTTCATAGTATATCCCCTTTTAACTGTTAAGTTTAAATAAGATATTCCAATTATAGCATCCTGATTTTTCAAAATCAATACGAAATACGGACATAATGGTGTTTAAAAATCACAATAAAAAAGCCGCGGTTCGCATTAAACCGTGGCTTCCGTTTTATATTGTTTACTTGATAAACCTACTGAATTATTTACTTTAAGCCTCATTAACTATTTTCCCTGTGATATGCTCAGGTTTAAGCTCATAGCATAATGTTGCTTTTGCCAGCTTCTTTATTTCGGAATCGATATAGTCTATATCTGATGTGAATTTAAGACTCAGCTTGCGATATGTTTCAATTGCTTTTTCCGAATCTTCAACAACACGCAATATACCCAATACAATTACACTGCTGATATTCAGCGCCCATTCTCCGTCGTTTTTGAAGCCCTCATCATATACACAAAACGAAACCCTATCGTTAGATGATATTGCGTCTATCTTGTGTCTTTTTTTACCTTATCACTTAGTTGTATATTTGAGCTTGTATGGGACCGCCAAAAGGCAAGATCCGTCTGTCTGCTTAAAAGCTCCGCCGAGGCTATCCTTTAAGGCGCCTATGCAGCGGCTTTTTATGCCGATATCTTAGGCAAACTCCTCGCATTCATATGAGAAGAAGTCTGTTATGCTGGAGGTCTTTCCTCCGTCAAAGGTAACCGTGAGCTTGTTGATGAAGGGATATATCTCCCACTCCTCGAAGCTGCCGCTTACCTCAAGCAGAACAATATACTCCACTCCGTCAACCGTAAGCTTATCCTTGTCGGTTATAAGGTTAAACTCCTTGTCCTCACCGCTTATTTTTACCTCCTCGTATTCAAAGCCTACGATTGCGGGATAGCTGTAGGACTCTGCATACTTATAGCCAAATACCACCTTGTCGGCAGATGCGCTTACTACGTCGCGCACAAGCTCAAGGCTGGCAAGGTCCTGGAAGGGAGTGTTGGGAAGGGTTGCCACAGGCTTCTGAGTTGGAGTAGCCTCTGTGGACGCCTCGGGGGTGATGCCCTCGGGCACGGTGCACGCCGTCATTGCAAGGGCAAAAACGGCAATAAGAGCAAATATAATAAGCTTTTTCATTTGTGTATCTCCTTTAGTCTTGGTTTTATATTATTATATCCTATAATCCCAATGCAGTCAAATGAACAAAGCATTAATAATTATATCAGTTCCACCCTAATGGGCTTGTTGATCTTTTTGCAATGCTTTATCACAAACTCAGTGCCCTTGCTCTTTCCGTCCCAAAACGCAATGACAAGGTCCGCCGCTTCAATTATCTCCACGTTTCTCTTTATGGGCGCCGCCCTGCCATAAGATTTATAATCGGGAAGTATCTCTATAAGCTTGATGCCGTGCTTATGCGCATACCTTGCGGCACACCTGTCCATGCCGACGGCGCCCCCCGAAATTATGGTATCCACCCCCTCGGGCAGATAATCCTCGAGATTAAAGATCTCACGTGTTCTTGAACCAACTATAGCTACCTTCATGCTCTTCTCCTTAATGCAATCTGATTTCTTATTCTATTATATCACAATTCACATTTTTGTGCACATTTTTTACTGATTTTTTCGCTGAATTCCGTTATTATCTACGTAATAATCCTCCTTATATATAAGCTCGGACACCGAAACCACCTCAAAGCCCTGTTTTTTGAGATTTTCCAGTATCCTTGGCAGGGCATCAAGGATGTGGGCAGAGTTATTGTGCATCAAAATAATGTCCCCGCACTTGACACCTTTGGTGCAACGGGACACTATTTCCTCGGTGGATATCTCCTTCCAGTCAAGGGAGTCAATGGACCATTGTACGCAATGCATCCCAAGCCCGTTTACCGCCTCCACCGTGGCGTCGTCGTAATCCCCAAAGGGAGGTCTGAACACCGTCGGAGTCTTGCCGGTAAGCTTATGTATCGCATCGTTAACGCTCCTGAGCTCAAGCTCCTTTTGCTTTTTTGTAAGCTTGCTCATTCTTGGATGATTCGCCGAATGATTCCCCACCTCGTAGCCTCTTTGGGATATCTCCCTTACAAGCTCGGGATACTTTTCCACCCAAAAGCCCACAAGGAAAAAGGTGGCTCCCGCACCGTTGGTATCCAATATGTCCATAATGGATGCCGTCTTATCCGCACCCCACGCCGCATCAAAGCTTATAGCCACTCTTTTTTTGTCCGTATCCACACTGTATATGGGCTTTTTGCCCTTGACCGCCGAAGCCGTTATGTCCCTTGGAGGATATAATACCACACAAAACAACACGAGCAGGCAGGTAAGCACCGCCACGATACCCGATCTCCTAAAAAATACCGCCTTCATTTTTCATTCCTCTTTCATTTTTTTAAAGCATATGTCCCTCGCCTTTACTTTATTCACGCTAAAGAAAAACTGCACAATTAAATTTACCCAATTTTTATCGGATTTCCTTGGCACATAATGTTGACTGTTGACATTTTGTCACATATAATATCATTGTAGGGCGAAAAAGCCAATTTTTTTGCCCTTTAGTGTGACATTTCGTCACATTTAGCATTAAATGTTGACCTATGCACCACAAAATGAATACTATTTAAGTAAAGGAATGATCTTATGATAAAAACCAACGACTCAAACTGCTATACCATCCAACAGCTTCGCAACGCAGAGGAATTTCTTACCGAGCTTGACGAGGTCTACTACTCACTTGTAAAGCTTGACCGCGAATATAAAGCTCTGTTACTTACCACAGGCCCCGAGGGATATCCCGACCACAGCACCGAGCGTCCCGGGATAAGCAAACGATGCAGCCTCAGCGCCGAGCAATTATTCTGCCGTATGGAGCTTTTAAAAAGCAAATACGATTCTCTTAAGGTCACTCTTCAGGCATTAAAAAAGGATCTCGCCCGCATACGGGGCACAAAGGAGTTCCATCTGCTTTATTTCCGCTTTAAAAAGGGCTACAGCGTGCTTGAAACCGCAGAGAAAATGGGAAGCTCGCTAAGAAACTACTATCGCATACGCAAGCGCGCTCTTATTCCGGTTTGCGATTCTCTTTGCAAGACCGAGCTTGGCAGAAGGATATTGGAGCAGGGTAGCAAGGTGGCAAAGCATACCTACTTTAAGTAACGCCCTTGGCCCGCCGCGCGACTTCCGCCCTCGCTTGCGCTCGACTTCCGCCGCGGCAGCCCCGCGGGCGTTATCTGTAAAAATGCAGCAACAAAAAAGCACGCCTTAAAGCGTGCTTTTAATATCTATTAAGCCTTATCCGACTATATCCTCAATACCCTCCCCTGCAAGGTAGCGGTTTTTTATAAACGAGAGATCCTCCGGTAGGTTTTCGCCACCATCGTAGATACTGCCGATATTGTCTATATAATCAACAAGATCCTTTATATCCTTATTAATCACGTCAATATCCACTCCGCTTTCCTTGCGGGCGTCGAATACTTCCATCATTTCTCCTTCCATAGCGAAGAGTCTTATTCCATCTTCCATAATGGACAGATCCCTGACATATATGGGCGATACTACGTCATCCGGTGAAGTATACTTATCATTAAGAAATTTTTTAAAATCTTCCAGTTCCTTTTCTTTGATCGGAATGTTGTCCTTTAAGCATTGGAGTCTATAACGGTATTGCTCATACAGAGCTTCACCCGTTGCAATGCTTTGAGCGTAATCTCTGTAAGCAAGCATTTCGGCGGTTCTTTGCATAAACTCCTCGTCCTTCATGGCTTCTTCCCAAGGAACCGTTTTCAAGGTTTCCTCGATATCCTTATACTCCTCAAGCTTTGCCATTACTTGGGCATGATTCATTTTTTTCATTTCTTCCGAAGCGTTAAGATAGGCTTGCATATCGGTTTCTGTCATTTCTTTTTTCTTCAAGACCTCAAGTAATACCTTACCCGCCTCGGAGTCGGGTGATATTTTGAAATTATCCAACACCGCTTGAATACGCGCTTCTTTTTCCGCTGCTTTGGCGGCGGCCTGAGCCTGAGCATTCTTATTTGCCGCATCTACCGCAAAGCCTACTATGGTTCCTGCAAGTAACACCACTGCCGTTATCAATGCCACTATTAACAGTTTCTTTTTCATAATATCATCCTTTCCTTTAAAATATCGGCTTGATATGCTATCAGCTCACCTATATTATAATATATTAAAAATACCCATGTCAATAGGGCAAATGCGGAATTTTTGTAAAATAGTTGTAAAATAGTTGTAAGATCCTAGGTGTTTTACATTGCAGAACAACATCAAGGAAATAACTAAATGAAAAAAGGACGAAGGAGTTAACTCTTCGTCCCTTACGCTCATGCACCGCAGCATCATATATTTGACGTTGCGAATCCTTTAGCGATATATTTCAAAATAAAGACCGAGGCTTATATGAAGCGCAGGTATACGTTCTGTCCTGCCGTTTCGCCTGCTCCACCCGTATCATTTGGGCTCTGCACAGACGGTTATGGTTGTGGACACAACCCGTTGCACTGCACGAGATATCCGTATCCTTATAGGCTATATCAATCATGCCCATTTCCTGCTTTAAAAGCGAAGCCTCGGCCCTCACCTTGGGTCTGAAGCTGGCGCAGAAAATACAGCTCATCTCTCTGTTTTCACAGCATATCTTAATATGCTTGTGCTCACATTTACACTCACCGTTATGCGCACAATTTACAGCGTCACACTTAACGATACTCAAAGCCTCTCACCTCGATCTCACAGTTATTATTACCCCAATTGCTCCATTATATTCTCACTTTTTAAAGCTTTTATTGTTAATTTCAGGAATGATTTTTTCAAAACCGTACATAATAATATAAAAGCTTTAAGGAGATTTCTTATGGATCAGACAACCGGCATTCGCTCCCAGGTTCGGGCTCATCTGGGTAAGGAGGTCACCATAGTTGCCGATCGCGGCCGCAAGCGCAAGGCCCACTACAGCGGCATACTGCAGGGCGCGTACACCAACGTTTTTACCATCAGCTGCGACCTCTACGGCAAAAAGCAAAGCCTCACCTATTCCTATAACGATATCATCACGGGCAACGTGACCTTCGTTCGTCAAAAAAAGCAAAGCGGCGCATAAAAATTGCTCGGCATCAGCGTTGTGTCAGATGGACACCGCCAAGCCGAGCTTTTTTATTATTTTGCATCTTTAAGCTTCGCCTCTTCAGGCGTCCGTCTCTTTGGGCTTCGCCTGTTAAAGCGCCTTTTCATCTCGGTCTGCCTCCTCAAGGGTAATGAACGCGACACTGCACCTTTTCTCCCCGTTAAGAAGGAAAATGCTCATATCACAGGCATTATTAAAGCTGATGACCGCCTGCACGTCCCTTTCCTCTCCCGCCTTAAGCAACACAGATCTCGGCGCGATAAGGGTGGCCCCATCCGACTCAAAGCCGATGCCCACCTCTCGGTCGCGATCGGTAAAATTACAGCACTTAAGGATCAGGTCGTTTCCCCCCTTCTTAAGCAGATATCCGCTTGTTATTACCTCTCCCTCGCCCCTGTGCGGGTTGGGAAAATAGGGGAAGCTCTCCTTGGGGAGCACCGCCTTTACCACAAGCCTGCACTCCTCGGTCAGCCTCTCGGCCTCCGGCCGCCTTACCTCTGTCTCCTCCGTGAGGTATACCTCCCTCGGTATCCTGTTAAAATGCAGATATTTAGGCATCACGCCAACCCTTACCCGCAGGACTCCGCCCGAAGGCATACAGCATTTTTCTCTGCCGTTCATATCCGCCACCATAACAAGCGTGTCAGCGGGAACCTCCACCTCGCGCTCCTCATGGCTCCACAGCACAAGCACCTCATCCTTGCCCGTATCAACGGCATATCCGTGCACTCCCAGCGTGGTCCTGCCCATGACCCTTCCCTTACCGAGATTATAGCAAAGTGCGGCAAGAGCGCTATATTCGGGAAGCAGGGTCTCGTCATCCGACATCATTCCAAAGCCTACGCCACCCTCGTAATATCCGGGCAGCATAAACGGAAACACCTTGTCCACGCCGTAATACGCCGCCTCTATGGCGGCAGTGGCTGTGTAAAGCGCGCATTGATAATTCTTTAAAAGTGTGCCCTGATCCTCGGGACGCATGATTATAGCCCCGGTCTCGGTGAGCCACGCCGCCTTATTCCCGTTTGTGCGGCAATTATCCATATGCCTTACCGTGGCCTCCTTATCAAGGGCGGGAGCCGCACTTTTGGCGGGGAAAACGTAGGTGTGGAAGTTGTACACCTGCATATAATCCATAAGCTGATTATTCATCATGCATCTTCCGTAATCGGAACGGTCGGGCACCCTGGCATATGCTCCAAGCACCCTCAAGCAGCTCGCTCCGCTATCCTCAAGCCCTATTGCGAATGCCTTTACAAACGCCGAGTACTCATCGGGCATTCCTCCGGTAAAATAGGTCACGTCCTGCTCGTTCCATATCTCCCAAGCATCCACCACCTCATTAAAATGCTCTCCGATGCGTTGCGCAACGGCGCGCACCTGCTCAAGGCTGTCTCCCATTGCGCAGTGTCTGCAAAGCCATTGGGGCTGATCGTGGAAGGTAACACTTATCTTTACACCCATCCTTTTAAGACATCCAAAGGCATGGTCGTAATTCTCAAAATCATAGCCGTTTGGAGTGCAGATATCATTTAACCGTATACGCTCGCGCACCCAGCCCACTCCAAGCGCATCTATAAGCCGCGCATAAGCCTCCCGTTTTTCCCTTGGAACGTGCCAAGCCGAGGCATGATCCACTCCGAAAGGGGAATCAAAATGCTTTTCGCGATTTTTATGAATAATGGCAAAATAGGCGTGCACGGCATTTTCCTTAAGCTTAAGGGTGAGCCTGTAGTGCCCCGCCTTGAGAGCCGCTCTTGTAAAGTCCAGCCTGAACCTTCCCCCCGACTGCTCCACTGCCACAGTCCCCTTAAAGGTCTCGCCGTTCAGGGTGTTGCGCACCTTATATTTGATGCTTCCTAAAAGAGATGGCGCACTCACCGTGAAATCCACGGTATCACCCTTAATAAACATGCCCATCACGCCGCCACAGCTTACGCTCCAGCCCTCGGCATTCCCGCCGAGGTACACCACCCTTGGCGGCATTGCGCTTATGGGCACCTCCTCGGCGCAGACTATTTTCACCTCACCGCTTATCTCCTTGGCATCCTTTTGCCATGTTGCATTGTTTTGCTCGTCCTGCATATACTACCTCGTAAAAACATTATTTGCTTGGTTATTTTATCAAACGCTTTGTTATATTATAACCCATCCTATACCCGCTTTCAATATAAAACCGTATTTTTTATGGTTTTTTTATGATTTCCCATCTGTTTATTTAAGTATGTATTGATATAAAAAAAGCGGAGGTATCCTCCGCTTTTAAGTCTGTTATTAACCAACCATACCCGAACGCTCGATGGATTCAACGAAGAATCTCTGGCAGAACAGATAAAGGATGATAAGGGGTGTGATGTGCATGATAAGCAGTGCACCGCTATAGATCTCGGTAAGAGCCGCAGGTGCCTGGGTCTGACCAAGAACGTGGGTAACGTAACCGCTTGCCGCGCTTCCTATCTTCATGGAGAGCACCTCTGCCTGAGGATACATCATGGTAAGATAGGTGGTGTCGTTATACTGCCATACGAATGCAAACAGGAATACCGTTACCATGATGGGCAACGAGCTGGGGAGCATTATCTGCCAGAAGGTACGGAAGGTGCCCGCACCGTCTATGTAGGAGGCCTCCTCAAGCTCCTTGGGCTGGTTACGGAAGTACTGCCTGAGCATAAAGATGAACAGTCCGTTCTTGAACATTACGCAGGTCGCACTCATTACCGCCAGGATGGGCCAACCGGCAAGCTTGATGCCGTTGCCACCCTTCATGCTGAATATCTCAGGAGATATCGTAAACATGGTAAGGGGGTTGAAGTTTGAGAAGCGCATCTTCATGGTGTCGGCGATAAGCTGTATCGGAACCACCAGAGTTGCAAGAACAAGGAAGAATACAAAGCCATTACCCTTGAACTTAAATCTCGCAAGACCGTAGGCAACCAGAGTACAGGATGCCATCTGCAAAAGTCCAAGTCCGAGTGAGGATACTACAGAGCCCAGGAAAAGCTTGGGGATCTTAACGTAGTTCCACATTGCAACGTAGTTCTCAATGGTGGGATGGCGGGGTATGAACAGAACGGTCTGGTCATACACGTCGGCGGTGGTACGTATCGAGGTGGTGAACTGAACGAATATCGGATAGATGATAAGCCAGCACAGACCAATGATAAGCACGCCTCTGATTATTGCCCACAAGAATTTTCTCAGCTTCTTGGATTTGAAGAAAGCAAGCACAGCCTTCCATCCCTTGGCCTTTTCAATGGTGTAGGAATCAACCTCATCCGCGCCAACCAGATTAACCTTTTTTTCTACTTTCTTTTTAGCAAATAACATACTTATCACCCCCTGTTCTTACGTACTTTTGTGTCGTTTTCGTTATACACGAACAGCGACGTTATTACCGAAACGATTACTATCAATATCGCGGTTACAAGGAAGTACATCCAACCCATTGCCATTCTGTCCGAAAGGGATATCGTCGCACTGCTCGTTGTGGTGAACAGGTAGGATATCATGGGGTTGTTGGAGCCAACCAGTACGTCGATCATGGTATAAACAAGTGCAACCAGGATCATGGGCGATACCATGGGGAATGTTATCTTCCAGAATGCCTCCCACTTGCTTGCACCCTCAACGTCCGATGCCTCGAACAGAGAAGGCGATATGGTCTGCAGTGCTGCCAGGAAGATAAGTATCTGAATACCGGAGTAAAGAACTATGTTGGAAAGCTCGCCGAATGCAGAGGTAATGAAATCTACAAAGGGCGAAAGTCCCTCGATCTCTCTTAAGAGGTTTGTCATGGTGCTTACCATGTCCAGGCCGGTTCCGCTTACAGAGCCTGTAACCGCGGATCCGAAGCGCGCTACCTCCCAGCTACCGTCCTTTACCCTTGCCGCAATACCCGATGCCGTAATAACAGGCATGAAGAAGATCGCTCTTGCGGCGGTACGTCCAACGAATTTACTGTTGAGCACGTTCGCGATAAGGAAGCTGAAGATAAGGATGGCAGGTATGTAGATAAGTCTGCCTGCGGCAGCGATGGCCTGGTTTATGAAGTTCAGGTTCTTGGTGACCGCCTTGATGTAGTTGTCAAGGCCAACGTATTTAAGCGCATCCTGGCTCTCGGTAGCGGTTACCACCTTGCGAACGGTCTCGCCGTTTTCGTTGGTGACCATCTCGTAGAGCACGTTGCCGTCCTTGTCATAGGTCTTCTCACCCTCGTTGTTAAGGATGAGAACGAAATACTCGGGTCTCTTGGTGATCTTCTTTACGGGGATCTCAAGCTCTACGCCAAACTCGTCCTCCACCTTCTCGGTGACAACGTTTCCGTCTGCGTCAAGCTCGTACTCGTAAATGTATTCACCCAAGGAGTCCACCACGCGCTCGCCGTTTTCGTCAAGCTGTACGACGTAATATCCCGCAGTAGCATCCGTGGGATTTACCGCTACGTACTGCGTGCAGGGCTCGGTTCTGTACACAATGCTCTGGGAGTGGATACTCAGCATAAGCGAGGTGTACATGGGCGAAATTACAAAGAACAGGAATCCGATCAGGAAGGGCAGTACGAATAACCACCCTGCCAATGATCTTTTAGTCATAAGGTCTAGACCTTTTCGTCTTGGTTTGTACATTTATTGGCCCCCCTTAATTACGAGATAGTCTCTTGCGGGAACGGTCTTGCCGTTGACCTCGACCTCAACCTCGTCGTAGTTTACATATACCACAGTACCGTCGCTGTAGGTGGTACTGGTGAGGTTTGTGCTGATGTTGTCATGGTCTGTGATGGTAAGCGATGCGGTGTGTCCAAGCTCGTTGTTGTAGCGAACGTAGAACTCAATGGCCTCATCGATCCAGGACTCATAGCAGGTAGCATAAACGTCCTCGAAGTATATGTTGTTTGTGTCTTTGTTGGGAGCGTACATCCAACGGTATGCCAGACCGCTACCCGTTTCTACCGCCTTGAGCATGCTCTGCAGGCTCTCACCGGACTGGTTGATGACCTCTCCGGAATACTCCACGTAGCCGTGAACTACCATCTGGTAGAAGGGTATGGCTTCGTCTGCCATGTAGTGGTTGGAGCTGTTACCCGGGAGCTCATAGATAACGTCGGTGCCAAGCAGGGTGTAAACGTTTCCGCCCTCAACTGCCAGGCTGATGTCGGCGTCGGAGTAATTCTTGAAGATCTCGGCGTAAACGTCCTGTACCTCATCTCTGTCCATAATGGCGTTGAGATGGTAGTCACCGGTGAGGATGTTACCCATCTTGCCAAGGGACACAGCCTTGATGTTTTTGTTCTGAATGTCCTTTAATAAGCTCTCGGAGAGGGATTTTACCTTCTGAGGTCTTACGATGCTTGCGGCATGCATATAGTTGCCGGTGTGCATCAGGTTGTACTGATAGTACTTAGCGTTGGAGCGGGAAAGCTGACGGGTAACGTCAAGAAGCTCCATAAAGTCGTCAAACATCTTATCCTTATAAACAAGCACCAGCTCGCACTCGGGATAAAGCGCTATGTCGTTCTCCGCCGCGTACTTCTCGAGCTTGCGATAGCCGTCCCATCCTCCAAGCTCGTTAAGAGGTCTCAAGGAGCCGAATGCGGTGTTGAACAGACCGTTGTTAGCCCAACCTCTGTATCTGACGTTGATGCCCTTGACTCCGCCGTCAACAAGCTGAGAAAGGATCTCCTGAGCCTCCTGATAGGTGGTAAGGGTATTGAGGTAATCGTAACGGATACCCAGGAATGCGGTAACGTCGCTTACGGCACCCTCAAGCTCAAGGTTGAAGGCGATGTCGGAGGCGTTGTTTACCACCTGATTCATCTTGCCGTTCTTGATAAGATATTCTCTGTAAGTGTCGGCCATATCCGCATAATCGATATCACCCTGAAGAACAGAGTAGTTGATGCAGATATCTCCGGAGTACTTCTCCTCCTGATAGGTCTTAAGCGAGTTATTGTCGCCGAAGATGGACATATCGTCGGTCTCAATAAGACGGAAGGAGGAATATGTGTAGTTTACGTTGTTCTTGGTGTTTCTTGCAATGTCGGAAACCACGGTGCCAACTGCTTCGCCGTCCTCGATGACTGCAAAGAGTGTGCTTGTGGGCTTCTTGATGGCAAATACGGGAAGATGTCCCTGCTCTGCGAAATCAGGCTGCTTGCTGTAGTTCTTACCGCGGTCAATACCGTAAAGCTGAACCTTGAACTCGGTGGAGATGGCAACCTTGCCGTTGTTGAAGTTGATAAGAGCGCCGCTTCCGTCGGGAGTGAACATATAACCGTCCTCGGTCATATCAGCACAGCCGAAGTACTTAAGCACGTCGATAAAGCTGATAACGTATTTGCTCTCGTTAAAAACGATGCCGTCGTTCTTTATCTGAACCTTGAGACCGTCATCGGTAAGGATGTAGTCCACGGGGATCATATACATGGCACTGCTGCCTGCGACAACGTCATATTCCTCATCCCAAGCCTTACGAAGGGTCTTTACGTCGGGATACTGGGAATACTCCTCCATATCCTTGTGCTCCTCATACCACAGAGCAAAGAGTGCCTCCATGGCAGGTCCGGTCAGACCGTTAAGTCTGTTGGAGCGGATGATGATGGTCTCCCCCTCGGGGATCTTCTTGATGCCGGGAACGTACATTTCGTACTTTTCCTTCATCTTGGTGGTGGAGGACTCAAACTCCTCCTTGGTCATCTTGATGTAGATCTGATTGATGGTCATGGGGTTGGCATTGATAAGCTCCTCTCCCACTGCGGCGATCTTCTCCTCCTCGGTCATACCGATGAGCTGAGTGTAGATCTCCTTTGCCTTGTTCTTCATCCAATCGCATACCTCAACCGGCATTACCGAGGGAACCACGTAGTCCGGAAGGATATCACCAAGGATATACTTAACTCTAAGGCCACCCTCATCGTTATAGGTGAGGTAGTAAGGCATCATTTCAGATTCGTACTCTATAGCCGAAGCCAGGTTGTTTACGCAGTCGGTGAAGCTGTTAATGGTACGCTGGCTGGCGTCGGTCTTGTCAAGAATGGTAAGAATGAGCTGGCTCTTGAGCTCGTCAGCCTTACCCGACTCGTCAATTACCTTGTCGGTGGGGTTGGAGTACCACCACTCACCGCTGCTCTTTTGCTTTAAAGCAATGTCAAGACGGTCTTTGTTGATATAAAGCTCATATTTGTCGTTTTCCTGAACAAAGCCGTATTTTACTGTGGATCCGTTGCCCATGTCTCTGTCATGGGTCCTTGAATCGTCAACCGGGAATTCCTCAAGTCCATCCCAGTGCTCAGCTCCAAGCTTCCAGTTGTCATCTGCGCTTTGTACGCATCCGGAGAACAGACCCGCTACTATTGCCAGAACAAGAAGAAGTACTGTTAATTTCTTTTTCATATCTTTCTCCTCCGTTTAATAACGCATGGTCAGCTCTCGGTAGATGGCGTAGATTACACCGAATATCTGTTGCAGCAGGAAGAAGAACAGAACGCCGATGAAGGCTACGAGGAACATACCGAAGAAAATAACTATGATCGCAAGAATGGTACCCAGTGCACCGTACTGATGTGTAACCATAGTACCGCAGTACAGAAGCATTCCGGTCCAGAGTATTCCAAAGGCCTGAACAGTGGTGAATATCGCCATCTCGTCCATGGACATAAACTGGGAAGCAACCGTAAGCACCAGGGTAACGATAATGTAGGGGGCAAGTGAGTAAGCCGTGTAGTGGAATATATCCTTAACGCTTCCCTCACCGTTAAACAGTGTGGTAATACCCCAGTTGGAGTAGCACCACAGACCAACTATCAGAACAAATACCGCGGTATCTGTAAAGATGTTGATGCTTTCGGGTCGGATCGCGGCAGGGTTAAAGGTGTAAGCCGCGAACTGCTGGAAGATAAGTCCCGACAAAATGAACATTACGTAAAGGGTAACCGATACCGCCGTGCGTGCCTTCTTGTCGTGCTTAAGCTCCCAAAAGCCCTTGAAGGGGTGGAGCATGCAATAAAATACATACTTGAAGTCTTCAAAGTATTTCTTAAGAACAGGAATAATCTTATTCATCAGTCTTTCCTCCTGTCTTTATAAAGTGTCTCAGCTTTGTAACGACCGCCTTGACTACAAAGAGTACCACAAGCACGAGTATAACGGTCATTATCCAAGGCATCGCTATCTCAAGTTTCTCGTTGCGCAGCTTTGCAAAGGCCTCTGCATACTCAACGTTATTGTAAGCCTTCATGAAGTTCTCGCAGGCATCCTCATACTCGCCGCGAACGTACTGGATTCGTCCAAGTCCGTTAAAGGCAAGTCTGGAGTTGGAGGCCTGATCCAGAACCTCGTTCCACTGCTCGATCGCGCGGTCGTACTCTCGGTTCTGCTGGCTCATGGTAGCACTTCTTATAAGCTTTCCGTACTCGGTGGGCTTAAAGATGGTTATCTGTCCGGTGGAAGAGTCAAGCACCGCAATGATCATCTGCTTGTAGGTCTCTGCCTCGGGATCGTCCGCTGCGATGATTCCGTCCTCAACCGCCGCAAAGGGGAACAGGTTGATGGCAACCGGATCGGTAAATGCACCGTTAACGTTACCCTTGGCACCGAAGATGAACAAAAGCTCACCCTCTACGTTGTAGGTAAAGACCCTACCCTTGTTGTTGTCAAGTGCATGGTAGATGCCGTCGCTGGCAACCGCAATGTCCACCATTGCAGAGTAGTTTTCTCTTGTGATGTCATATCCAAGGTCACCCGACGGAGGATATACGTCGTTTCTCTTAAGAATATCGTCACCGATAGGAGATATTCTCTTGATGGCGGCACCGATCTCGGATTTAGAGGTAAAGTGACTGTGAAGGTCGCTTCCCTCAATACTGTTGATGGTACCGTAGATCATCTCATCAGTGTCCAAGCAGATATTGCTGTACTCGGTGGACAGGTTAAGGGTGGTACCCTTCTTCTGATCATCGGTAAGAATTCTGTTAAGGAGCTGGGAAAGGGTCTGCTTAACCTTGGTTGCACCGGTAAACTTGGTGAAGGCACCGTCAGAGCTGAGCTCGATGAGTCCCTTGTGGTTACCCTTGGATACAACGTACATGGTGCCCGAGGCGGTAATGGCTACCTTGATGGGCTTGTACTGGTTGTTGGTGGTGGCATTGTCGGTCTGAGGCTGATCGGGCTCCTCGGTATCGCCCTCGGTGTCGTCCTCGGTGTCGTCCTCGGTGTCGCCCTCGGTGTCGCCCTCGGTGTCGCCCTCGGTGTCACCCTCGGTATCACCCTCAGTGTCACCCTCGGTGTCGCCCTCGGGAGTCTCCGGAGCCACGGTGGTACCGTCCTCGGGAAGGAGGCCCTCCGAGCCGTCACCCTCAGCGCTCAGAAGCTCGTCCAATCCCTTAGGCTTGTCAAAGAGTCTGTCGCACTGATATTTGCCGTTCTCGTCAAGAACAAAGCGGAATATACGGCCGTTGCCGGTGTCACAAACGTAAAGTCTGCCCTGAGAGTCAAAGGTTACACCCTCGGGAGCATTTACCTTATAGCGAATGCCGTTAAGCATAAATCCGGTAAGGTCGGTAACCACTGCCTGATAGAGCTTATTGCCGTTCTCATCAAGCTTGTGCTCGCCGTTCTCGTCAAGCACGGGCTTGGTCTCGGTAATTACCGTGGGCTGGCAAAGCAGCTGCTTTTGTGCATATTTTACGTTAAGAATTACTATACGGTTGTTGCCCGTATCGGCGATAGCAATATCACCGTTAACGGGGGAGGCCGACATGTCCTCCGGCTTGTTGAGCTTCATGCCGTTGGTTCCGTCAAACAGTCCCATGGTTACCGAATCGATAACCTTATAGGGAGTATACGCCTGAGGTTCGGCAGTAACGAAGCCTCTGTGGAAGCTGTAGTTATAATAAGGTGCGGCAAAGGCAGTTACACCCATTGCACAGCACATTATCACTGCTACAACCGCTGCGAAAATCTTCTTCATCTTCTCTGCTGACCTCCTTAATCCTTCATACCCGAGGTAGCCATTGTTTCGATGATGTTACTCTGGGAGATTACGAACATTACGATCGGAACCGCCATCATAACTACGGTAACAGCGTTACCAACACCGGCACGGGCAATACCTACGGAGATTATCTGTTGAAGTGCATAAGCTATGGTCTTAAGGCTCTCGGACTGAATGTAGATGGATGCACCCGCATTCCAAAGGCCCTGAACCGCAAAGATCATAAGTGTAAGCCATGCACTCTTGATGTTGGGCATTACTATTGACCAGAATACCCTCAGATGGCTTGCACCGTCAACTCGCGCTGCCTCAACCACCGCCATGGGGATCTGGGTCATAAAGCTTCTTATAAGGTGCAGACCCATTGCTGAGGAGAATACCGGCACGATAAGCGCCCACTGGGTGTTGATGAAGCCCAGGCTGGACATTATCATGTAGGAGGGTATCCACAAAACTGCGCCGTTGAACATAAGAGCAAGCTCAATGAGCTTTGTGATGAATCTGTTTCCGGGGAATCTGTGCAGAGAGAGTGCAAATGCGCAAAGCGAGCAGCAAACTATCTGACCTATGGTACCCGCAGCCGTTATAAACAAGGTGTTAAAGAAGTAACGGGTGAAGGGAACCCACGATGTGTTCATAAGCACGAACAGATCGGTATAGTTGGTGGTTACCCAGTTCTGCGGGAAAATGGTAGGCGGGAAGCGGAACAGCTCGTCGTTAGGCTTGAAGGAGCTACCAATGGCATAAAGCATGGGAAGAACCATGAATGCACCTATCAGAAGCAGGAACAGTACGGTTGCTATATCACCGCCCAAGGAACGGTTTACCTTTTTATATCTTCTTGCCATTTATCACTCACCTACCTTGTAAATGATCTTTTGGATCAGCTTGTTGCATATTACCATCAGGAAGAACAGCACCGTGGTCAGCGCGCAGGCATAGCCCATCTCCATTCGGCTTCCGCCGTAATCCTGAATGTGCAGCAAAAGGGTATGTGCTACGTAGTCCTGAGTGGGATATCCCGCAAGTGCGGTTATCTGGTCACCTACCGAGAAGGCACTGGTGATACTCATAATAGCACCGAAGAGCATCTGCGGTCTCATATAGGGCAGGGTGATGTACCAAAGCTCCTGCCAACGGTTCTTAACACCGTCAAGAGCGCCTGCCTCAAACAGCGTACGGTCTACGTTCTGGAAGCCCGCAATAAAGGTAAGGAAGGATACGCCCAAGCTGGACCACAGCAATACTATGATACAGCACGGTACTATGTACGTTACGTCCTCAAGCCAACGGATGTTCTGGGTTATAAGTCCAAGCTTGAGCAGGTTACCGTTTAACAGACCGTAGGTATCGGAGGAGAATATCAGCTTCCATACCACGTATACGTTGGCAAGGGTAGGTGCGTAGTAAACAAGGGTCAGCACCGCTCTTACCTTGGGGGAAAGCTCGTTGATCAGCCACGCAAAGAACAGGGACAGTATGTATCCGCCCGGTCCAAGGATGACCGCAAAGAGCATGGTGTTTCTGAACGCCGTCATGAACAGGTCGTCCGCTATAAACATTCTTACGTAGTTGTCCCAGAAGATGAACTTGGGGGCCTCAAGAATGTTAAAGTAGGTGAATCCGTAGTAGATAGCGGTAATAACAGGTAAAACCGTAAGGGTTATAAACAGCGCCATGAAGGGCAGCATGAACAGATACAGCACCTTGTTATTCCAAGCTTCTCTGAGCTTGGTCTTCATATAGTGACCTAAAAAGCTTTGCTTCTTGGGAGCAAACTGTGTTTCATTAGTCATTTTCTACCCCTCCTTTACCAAAGATCCTTGTTGTCAAGCTTATCCTGGAACTCGGCACGCTTACGGGCGATCTCATCGTTTACTATCTTGGAATACTCAAGAAGTATAAGGTTGCTGTCGCCGTTGGTGTTGATTACCTCTTTCCAAGCAAACTCAACGTTACGTCCCATGTAGTACGAGCCCGGTACCTCGGGAACTCCGCGCACGTACTGCCACTGGTCAAGTATAGCATCAAGGCTCTTCTTGTCCCAGGGGAGCTGCTCTACTGCCGCCATGTTAGCGGTCTGATAACGTGCAGCGCTTCCAAGCAAGCTCTCGATCTCACGGCCGAAGAGTGCCTGAGCCTCGGTTCCTGTCCACCAGGACATGAACTTCCATGCGTTCTCCTGATTCTCGCAGGTGGAAAGCATGATGCATACTGCGCCGCCACCGGAGGTGGTGTAGTCTATCGTGCCGTCCTCGCGTACGGTGCCGGGAACCTTCTTGAATTCCCATACGCCGCTGATCTCGGGTGCAAATACGCTAAGAGTGTTATAAGCACTGTAGCCTGCGATGGCCACCGGGATCTCGCCGGAACGGAAACGGTTTG
The DNA here is from genome assembly GCA_017516345.1 of Clostridia bacterium. Taxonomy (GTDB): domain Bacteria; phylum Bacillota; class Clostridia; order Christensenellales; family QALW01; genus UMGS1338. Next base: position 44,181 of record JAFXDC010000027.1, read on the forward strand.
CAAAGTCGTAGGAGTTGGGCAGACGCTTAACAGTGAAGAGGTTGGTCCAGATCTTGAAGGCATCAAGCGCCTCGTCCGAATCAAGATTTCCTCTGATTCCGTCATACTCATACTCATCGCTCATTACGTAGATCTCGCCGCCCTGCTGATAAAGCAGAGTAGCATATATACCCAGTGTGCCGCCAACCATGCCAAGCACGGGAACCGGCATACCGAAGTTCATGGATTTATTCTGGAGAAGCGGAAGGATATTGTAGATATCGTCCCAGGTATCAAGGTCGGTCTCGGGATTGATTCCAAGCTCCTCAAGAACGTCGGTTCTGTAGTAGAGCATGTTGAAATCCTGAGTCTCGGGCAGACCGTAGATGCCTGTACGGAAGCGAACAGGGGTAAGGGCACTTTCATGGAACTGTGCAAAGACCTCTTCTCTGTTTGCGAATTTGTCCTGGTTAAGGTTTACAACCGCGCCGCGCAAAGCGTAGTTGACCGCATCGCTCGAGCCTCTGGAGAGACATACGTCGGGGCCGTTGCCTGCAAGGGTGGCGGGGAGAAGTGCTCCACCTGCAACCAGCTTGAGGTTTACGGCTACGTTGTGCACCATGCTGAAGCGGGAGTCGATGATCTGCTTAAGTACGTTAGCGTTATCTCTGTTACCTGCGTTTCCCGCACCGGTCTCGATCCATACCTCTACCGGATCTGCATCCTCAATGGTAACAGAGCCGATGGTATCGTAATCCTCGGTAAAGGAAGCGATGAAGGAGGACAGCTCGTGAACAAGTCTGTCAAAGAAGCCTGCATCTCCCTCGGGAAGCTCACGGTCGGGCGAGCAAACGATTATGTAGTCAAGCTGTAAGGGCTGCTGGCGCATGTTGTTGATCCATGTTCCCAGAGCCGCAATGTTATCCTTAATGTCGGTGAAGCGCTCCTTAAGGGTGTCCATTCTCTTCTCAACGTCGTCAAGAATAAGGATGAGCTTACGAAGAACGCTGGACTGCTCGTTGGCCTTTCCGTCATAAGCGTCCATTACCCTCTTCTCGATGTCCTTAAGACGTGCATTCTCCTCCTTGAAGGTGCGAAGCGCACCGGGAGCTACCTTGTCAAACTGGTAGTCACGGTTAAGGTCGGGGGATGCACCGGTAAGCATAAGGATCTGACGGTATGCCTGGTTAAGATTGGTAAGGCATTCCTCGGTATCCTGAAGTATATCGCTGAGGTTGCCAAGGGTGACCTCCATGCGGATGGTGTGCTTTCCGGGCTCAAGGTAGAAGGTCATATACTCACGGTCCTGGCTTGCGCCCACCTGATACATAACGTAGTTGGTGGTGTAACCAAAGATCATGTCGTTGGTCTCCTGGGTTACCTCCTTACCGTCGAGCATAAAGCGTCTGTGAGCGTTTGCGCCGCCCATTACGTTCTGCTTCGCCTTCAGGGCGATCTTGTAAAGGCCTGCGGTCTTTACCTCAAAGCTCCACTCCATCCAGGAGCCTACGTACTGCCACTTCTCGCCGCCGATAGAATTCAGACGGATCTTGCTGGTGTGGTAGGGCTCCATGCTGGGTGTAGAGCGGTCGCTGATGGCGTAAAGGGTAGGATCGCTCTTATCCGAGGGATCCTCAGCCTGTATCTTTATAAAGGTATCATCGTTGTCGGGAACCGCAACGTAGCCCTTATCCTTGTACTGCTGTGCAAGCTCTGCATAGGTAACGGGAGCCTGGTACTGGTAAAGGGTAACCTCGCCTATGGCGAAGGTCTCGCTTATGGGAGTAAGAGCTAAAACGTGCTCACCTTTTTCAAGATAGAAGGCCAAAGGAATGGAATAATAGCCCAGATAATCGCGAACGATTCCGGTCTGCCAGCCCTCTTTTTCTATCTGGAAGGGACGAAGCTCGTTATTGGTCTTCTCGTCAAGCTTTATGGGCGTCTCGTTCTTCCACATACGGGTGAAGTTGATCTGACGGGCGTCATAATAGGGCAGCTTGCCGTCAATATAAACGCCTCTGCCGATGTCCGAGCCCTTGGAAGAGTATTTTGTAACACTGCTTCCGTTGTCAACCTCGAAGCTAAGGAAGGTGTAATAGGTTACCTTGAGGTTATAAAGACCTGTCTCGGGCACGTTTACCTTCCATCCTATTATATTATTGTCATCCGAAACCACCGCTTCCACACCTTCAAAGGTGCCCATGGGCATCTTCTTGTCGGTAGCGTTGAAATCCGCGTCAAGAACCGTATGATCCTTGGCGGATAACACTATTTGGGTATTCGGACGTGCCGCAGTAGCATACTTGGCTATATAGCTGTCGTACGCTTCGGCCTTCGCGGTAGATTTGATACCGCTGTCGGTTGAGTTTGTCGCGGCTACCGTAGCCGTGTCGCCCTGAGCAAATGCGCTTATGCCCAACATGGACGCACACAGTGCAACTAACAGTAATGCCGCCAACAGTTTCTTACCGATTGCCATTTGTGTTTCCCTCCGTTTGTAAAAAATATTGTAATTTGATACCAAAAACGCGGTACCTGCGCTCGTGTGGGACGGAATTTATCCCAATTCAAAATGTAGATAGACTCCCCCACGCATTATAACGTCTATATCATAACCCATTACCCCCCCGCGTGTCAATAAAATTCATAAATTTTTTACAACAAAATGTCTGAAAATTTGACGAATTTCCCCGAAAAAGCTTTTAGGCGGGACTTAATTTATCCCACTTGTTCACAATTGCCCCTATCTCTCGCAGTTGGCCGTTTTCGCCGTTTTCACGACCTCGATAAGCATTTCTCCGATACATCAAGAAACATTTTTCCTTATATTAAATATATACTCACCGCATAAAAATAATGAAACAAAACCCTCCAAGCGGGCAAGAATGACCAAGCACAAGCCTCAAAAGCTCAATGGCACACCTCTGAAAACAAAAAAACACGCAAAAATGCGTGTCTTTACTGCTTTTCGTTTTAACTGCTTTTCGTTTTAACTGCCTTTCGTATGTTGGCCGTCCCTTAAGGCAGCTCCTTATTCTTCCGTCTCACCGTTTAACCTGCATGCCGTATTAAGGATGTCCTGCGGCTCCTCGGCAATGAAGGTGGCGCCGTTTTTCTCCAGCTCCTCGCGATCCCTGAAGCCCCAAAGCACCCCAACCGTGGGCATTTTTGCGGAATTTCCCGTCTGCATATCGGTGTCGGTATCCCCAACGTAGAGGCACTGCTCGGGCGAGCACCCAAGCGCACGGGCTATGTAGAGCACGCTGTCCGGCGCGGGCTTGCGCGGAAATTCCTCCCTTTTGCCAAGCACCAGGTCGAATATATCCCCAAAAAGAGCATTTACCACCACCTGAGTCGCCTCGTCGGGCTTGTTTGAGCACACCGCAAGCTTGTAACCCTTCTCCTTAAGAAGTCCGATCAGCTCGCGTATCCCCTTATATGCATCGGTAAGATACATGGTGTCCTTAATATACATGCCGTTAAAATCCGCCACCATGGCGCTTACCACATCCTCGGTCGGCTCCTTGCCGCAGGCTATAAGCATATCCTGCATAAGCACCACGATGCCCCTGCCCACAAGATACCTGAAGCGCTCGGTCTCTATCGGCCCAAGCCCGAGATGTGCAAGAGTCCTGTTACCGTAGTACGCCAGGGTGGTAAGGGTGTCGGCAAGAGTGCCGTCCAGGTCAAATATTACTGCTTTTATCATTTGTTTACTCCAAGCGGTCTTTCCAGCTTTTTTTTGATCCTCTGCAGGGCATTGTCCACGCTTTTCGGGCTTGCCTCAAGCTCGCGGGCAATGTCGCGGTAGCTCTCCCCCGCAAGATAAGCCGCAAGCACCTTCTTTTCAAAGTCGGACAGCAGCTCCTCTATTTTTTTGTTGATGTTTATATATTTTTCCTTGCTTATAAGCAACGCCTCGGGGTCATCCACACGGTTTGTCCCAAGCATATCCATCATGGTGCGCTCGGAATCCTCCGCGACCGGCCTGTTGAGGGAAACGTAGGAGTTGAGCGGACTGTGCTTCTGCCTCGTCGCCCCCTTTAACGCGCTGATGAGCTGCCTTCGTATGCAAAGGTCGGCAAATGCGGCAAACTCGGGATTTTTTTGGCTGTCGTAATCCCTCACCGCCTTGAAAAGCCCGAACATACCCTCCTGGATAAGATCCTCGGCCTCGGCTCCGATAATGAAATACGCCCTGGCTCTTGACAAAACAAGGGGCTTGTAATTCTTCATTATCAGCTCCAGCGCCTCGTCATCCCCGCTGTTGGCAAGCTGTATAAGCCTCTCCTCCGTGGAATTATCAGTCATAAATTACCTCCGAAATAAGATTTATCTCTTTTTTGGAGATGGCATCACCTCGGCAGGGCATCATCCCTTGGCCTGAGCCGCCTTGGCGTCACGCTGACGCACAGCCTCGTACATTATGATTCCCGCAGATACCGCCGCGTTAAGGGAGTCCACGCTTCCGCGAACAGGCAGAGCTATAAGTCTGTCGCAATTCTTGCGCACGTTCTGGCTTATGCCGGAGCCCTCCGAGCCGATAACTATTCCTACCGAGCCGCAAAGATTGGTCTTTACACAGCTCTCGCCGTCCATTGCCGCGCCGAATATCCACATTCCCTTGCGCTTAAGACTCTCAATTGTCTGGGAGATGTTGGTCACCTTGGCTATGCGCATGTACTCAATGGCGCCCGCGCTTGCCTTTGCAACCACAGGGGTAAGCCCCACCGCTCTGCGCTTGGGGATGATTATTCCGTGTACTCCCGCACATTCCGCGCTTCTTATGATGCTTCCAAGGTTCTGCGGGTCGGTTATGCCGTCCAGGATGAACACGAACGGGTCCTCTCCCTTTTGTGCGGCGTAGTTGAGGATGTCGTCCACCTCGCAGTACTCCTTCGCGGCAACAAAGGCGATGATGCCCTGATGTACACCTGTCTTGCTTATTTTATCAAGACGGATGCGGTCTACCTCCTGCACAAGTACGCCGTTTTTGCGAGCCTGAGCCGCTATCTCGCGCACGCTTCCGTCGCCGGCGCCGTTTGAGATGAGTATCCTCTCTATCTCTCTACCCGCCTTGATGGCCTCCTTTACCGGATTTCTGCCCTCAAGAAGGTTCTCGCAGAAGTCCTCCTCCTGCTCGCTTACCACCTCGCGGTAGTTCTCCGCCTTGGGCGCATAGGTGCCGTTGGCGTCTCTGCGGTTCTTGCCGCCCCTTCCAAAGGAAGGAGCATATTCCTTCTCTCCGGGCTGATACGACGCTCTGCCACCCTCTGCACGCTTGCCGCCGCTGCGACCCGTGCCCGCACCGCCGCGGGAATTATCCTTGTTGCTTCCATAGCTCTTTTTATACTGTGCCATATTTCTCCTTAAATATACCTGTCGCAAAAAAGCGTTTATTCTTTATCATCATTTTGATGCGTCTGTAAAATTACCCCCATAAGCAGGTCCAGTCGCTCTCTCTGTCCCGTAAGGTAAAGATATCCCACAAGGGTCTCAAGACCCGTCGCACTGCGATAGTCCTTAACACAGGCGTTCTTGGGCACCGTGGTGGGCTTGGTGTTGCGTCCCCTGCGGTATATGTATATCTCATCCTCGTTCAGCAGGGGCTCAATGCGCAAAAACGCCGCCGCCTGTGCCGATGCCGAAACGTGCTTGACGCTGAGCATATGCAGCTTATGGCTGTTGACCTCCCTTTCAAGCACCCTTGTGCGAACGTAGAGGTCAAACACGGTATCACCCACAAAGGCAAGGGCAAGAGGATTCTCCTGCCTTGCCTGCATAGGTGTCATTTCTTTACCTATCATTTATTTACCTTCTTGTAAGTTTCGTATGCCGCACTCCATGCCTCGGCATTGTCGGGATCGTACTCTCCGGTCTCCACCGATGCCTTTACTACCTTGCGAAGCTCAGCGATATCCTTGATGCTGCCCTCTCCCAGAGCCTGAACCAGAATGTTACCCATAGCGGTACCCTCAGCAGGTCCGGTTATTACCCTTCTGCCGATGGCGTTTGCCGTCATCTGGTTAAGCAGAAGGTTCTGACATCCTCCACCCACAATGTGGAGCACCTCTATCTTCTTGCCGGTGATCTCCTCAAGTCCGTCAATTGCCTCGCGGTACTTAAGTGCAAGGCTCTCGTAGGCTGTACGGATGACCTCGCCGCGGGTCTCGGGAACCGCCTGGCCGGTCTTGCGGCAGTATTCCTTGATGCGCTCCTCCATGCCGACAGGTGCCACGAAATCGGGGGCGTCGGGGTTGATGAAGCACTTAAAGGGGGTGGCCTCGTTTGCAAGCTTTACCATGTCGGGGAAGGAGAGCTTGTCTCCCATGCGCTCCCAATCTGCGCGGAGCTGTTGGATGATCCACAGACCCATGATATTGCTTAAAAGATTGTATCTTCCGCCAACCGCACCCTCGTTGGAGAAATTGTTCTCGTAGGTAACGTCGCTTACTACCGGCTCGTCCACCTCAATGCCGAGCAGGGACCAGGTGCCGCTTGAAAGGAACGCCCAATTGTCTCCCTCCGCGGGAACCGCCGCAGATGCAGAGTTGGTATCGTGGGAGGCTACAACGTATACGGGCACGGGGTCAAGACCCACCTCCTTGCAGATCTCGGGCAGAAGCATGCCGCGAAGTGTGCCGGGCTGCTCGATCTTGCCGAAGATGTGCTCGGGAAGTCCCATTGCCTTAATGATATCCTTTGACCAATCACGGGTGGCGGGATCCACCATCTGGCTGGTGGTGGCCTCGCAGAACTCGGTGCCCTTCTTGCCGGTCAGGAAGTAAGCAAACAGGTCGGGGATGAACAGAAGATCCTGCGCACCCTCAAGTGCCGCGCTTCCCTGCTTTTTCATGGCAAGAAGCTGGTTTACGGTGTTGAAGAACTCGAAGGAAACGCCGCTGTGGTTGAATATCTCGCGACGGGGCATAAGCCTTTGTGCCTCCTCCATCATGCCGTCGGTACGCTTGTCGCGATAGTGATAGGGCGCGCCGAGAAGCTCGCCGTTCTTGCCAAGCAGGCCGAAATCAACACCCCAGGTGTCAATGCCTATGCCGTCAAGCTTACCGTAATTGCCGTTGGCATACTTTATAAGACCCTGTTTGATCTCAAAAAACAGACGGAAGGTGTCCCAATAATAGTGCCCGCAAAGCTCTACGGGGTCGTTGGAGAAGCGATGTATCTCCTCCATGGTAAGCACGCCGTCATTAAGACGACCAAGTATTGCTCTGCCACTGCTGGCTCCGAAATCAAACGCAAGGAAATTCTTGTTCATAATAATCCACTCCATAATTTATTTTTTCGGCACTGTGCCGTTTTTTACTTAATTATCGCTTTTCTTTTTAAAGGAGAGCTTGCGCTCCTGTCCCTTAAGCACCCTCTTGATGTTGTCGCCGTGCTTGATTATTACAAGCAGTGCGGTGATGCCAATGAGCACGGTGCCGAATATGACCGTCTCGCGGCTCTGCCTCTGCCACAGATTAAGTCCGAAGATGCACACCGCTATGGGCACGCTGACCGATGCGCATACCGAGCCCACCGATACCATTCTTGTAAGCACCACCATGATGGTCCATACCGCAAGACAGCTCAGCCCCATTCTCCAATCAAGAAACAGCAGAAAGCCAAGCGCCGTGCTGATGCCCTTGCCCCCCTTAAAGGAGAAGTATATCGGGAACACGTGCCCGAGCACCGATGCAAGGCTTGCAACATATACAAGCTCCCATACCGGCTCGCCGTAAAGCAGCAGTCCCAAAAAATAGCCTGCCGCCGCCGCTCCGAAGCCCTTCAGAGCATCAAGGGCAAGGGTCGCGGCTCCGTAGCCCGTGCCGTAGGTGCGAAGCATATTCGTAGCACCCGCATTTCCGCTTCCCGAGGTGCGGATATCACGCTTTTTGGTGATTGCGGTCAGTACGATCGCAAAATTAACGCTTCCGATAAGGTATGCGACAATAAGGGCAAGTATTATCCCAAGCCAGCTATGGCTTATCAGCTCAAGTAAGTATTGCATCGCTTCCTCCGATTACCAATTGTCGCTTCCGTCGTCGGGAACCACCTCTTTAAAGGCGGCAATTGCACATTCTATCATTGAATCGTCGGGCTCTACGGTGGTTATAAGCTGTAAAAGCTTGCCCGGCGCGCTTATTATGCGTGTAAAGATATTGTCGTATTTCCCCGCCAGCTTTATAAGCTCATAGCCCACGCCCACTACCACGGGCATGCACGCAAGCTTTATAAGGGTGCGGATGAAGGGGTTGTCCGCGGTTATAAACATGGATACTATTATTCCCACAAGCAGGATAAGTATCATAAAGGAGGTGCCGCATCTGGGATGACAGCGCTTCTGCTTGCGCACGTTCTCCACCGTCAGGGGCAGTCCGTTCTCGTAGCAGAATATGGTCTTGTGCTCTGCTCCGTGGTACATAAAGGTGCGACGGATATCCTTCATAAAGCTTACCGCCACCATGTATCCGACGAATATGATTATTCGTATTACTCCCTCAAACACACTTTTCCAAATGTGATTCTCCAAAAACGGCATGGGGCCCGCGAGCCACTTGGTCACCTGGCTGGGCAGATATAAAAACAGTCCTACCGCAAGCAAAAGTCCCAAAAATACGCTTATCACCATTATAAGGGTGCTTCCCTTGCTTTCCTTTTTCGTCTTTTCCGAGCCCTGCTCCCGGCTCTTTTGCTCCGCCGCGACCTCGACATTCTCCGAAGGATCCGTAACCGTCTGGGCCACCTCTGTAGCCTCCGTGGCCGCCTCGGTTGCATCTAGGGCCGCCTCGGCTTCCGACTCGCCGGGGCTCTCGACATCCTACTCGCCCTTGATCGTCACCTTCTTGGGCTTATCCTCAAGCTCATCCTCAAGACCTGCTATCTCGGCGGAGCGCATAAGGCACTTGTAGCCAAAGCTGAGGGAGTCTATCATATTAAAGATGCCCCTTATAAAGGGAAGCTTAAAGAATTTTCCCCTCTCCTTGCCCTTTGTGGGAAATTTTTCAATTACCATGTTGCCGTCGGGATCCCTTACCGCCATTGCGGTCACCTCGGGTCCGCGCATCATAATGCCCTCAAGCAGAGCCTGTCCGCCTATAGAGGTCTTCTTTTGTTCACTCATTTCTTCACCTGTTAAACTTTCTTATGTCAGTTATTGTATCTTATGCTCTTATAGTATCAAGTGCAATAAAACACCGCTTAGCACCGCCGCGGCAAGCATCACCGCAACGATGAAAAGGTTCTCTCTGTGGTTTCTGTTGGCGCGAAACAGCACAAGCAGTCCGGTTCCCGCACCGGTGCACAGTCCCGCCACCGCAGAGCCGAAGGAAAGTCCCCCCGCCACGTACAGCTCGGTTATCACCACCGATGCCGCACAGTTGGGCACGAACCCGAACAGGGCGCATATTACCGGCTGAAGCAGGCTGTCCCCTCCAAGCATGGCGGCAAGCTTATCCTCTCCGATGAGCTCTACCGCAAAATTCAAAATAAAGGTGACCGCAAAGAGGAATGCCGCTATTGCCACAACGTGACGGAGCGCGGGCAGCAATATACTTTTTATAAAGCCGTGGTCATGGTCGTGGTCGCATCCGCAGTCCCTGCAAAGCTCATTTTCGGGAAGGCTCTCCTTGCGCTTATAGCAAAGGTCCACCACAAGACCGGTGACCATTCCTATTATAAGCTTTGAGACAAGCAGCATGGCTATCTTATCCCACGCCTCGCCCTTTGCAACAAGAAGGGGAAGCGCCTCGTCGGAAGTAGCAAGCATTACCGCCACCACGGTGCCGGTGGTCACTATGCGGCCCGCATAAAAGTTTGCACACACCACCGAAAAGCCGCATTGGGGCACCATTCCAAGCAGACCGCCTATAACGCTGCCGAATTTTCCCGAGCGCGCAAGGAAGCTCTGAAACCGATCCCCCGCCTTGTGCTCAAGCCACTCTATTAAAACATAGGCTATCAAAAGGAAGGGCAGAACGTGAAGGGTGTCCTCAATGGTATGTAAAAGCGCGTGTAAAAGATCCTCCCACATCTTACTCATCCTCCTGTCATTTTATGTGCCATGGCACTCTCTGTCTTGTTTTTTACCCGGTTTTTTTGCGCATTTTTGCGCATTTTTTAAGGTTTTTTTCGTGTTTTTTAAGGCTTTTTTCCATCAAAAAATTTTTAAAAATTATTTTTTAATACAAAGCCGTAATTATATTGTACTGAACCACCTGTGCCGCAAGGCTGATAAGGGTGATATGCAATATCGGGAAGCGCTTTACTCCCTCCCTTTGATCCGCCTTAAGGTTATGGAGCTTATGGGCCACAAAGCCCATAAGGCATATCTGCATAAAGCGCACGCCGTGCCACAGAAGCTGACCCCAGAACGTAGGCTTTACCCCGTTAAATACGCAGAATACCGCCGCTATAGCCACCTCGCAGCCCACAATAAACCATATCGTGCGCTTAAGAACGGTTCTATAGCTTATTCCGAATACCGGTGCGCTTGCAACAAGCATTCCCGACCCCACTGCGGCAAGCAGCAGTCCTATAAGTATTATCTCAAACAGCTCCATTATCTTCTGCGCGCGCCAAAGCATTCGGTCATGCTTGCGGCAACCTCCAAGCCAAGCTTTGCAATTATCTCGTTGTCAGGGCCCTCCAGCATTATGCGCAAGAGGGGCTCGGTTCCCGAGGCACGCACGAATATTCTGCCCGCCTGACCGAGGGTCTCCTCGGCGTTCCTTATGGCTCTTGCCACAGGCTCATAGCTAAGATAATTCTGCTTGGCCTCCCCTTGGACCACCATATTTATAAGCACCTGGGGCAGATTCTGCATCACCGACACCTTGCTCGCCTTCTCGCCGCTTTTCTTTATGGCGCTTAACAGCTGCAGGGCGGTAAGCATACCGTCGCCAGTAGTATTATGGTCAAGAAATATAACGTGGCCGCTCTTCTCGCCGCCCAGATTATAGCCCTTGTCCAGCATGCGCTCTAATACGTATCTGTCTCCTACCGCAGTGCTCGAGATGTTAAGCCCGTTTTCCTTGGCACAGATATTAAGCCCCATATTGGACATTACGGTACAAACTATGGTATCATCCTTGAGCTTGCCCTCCTTCTTAAGCTGAAGGCCGCATATGGCAAGCACGTGGTCGCCGTCAAGCTCCATACCGCGCTCGTCGCAGGCGATGAGTCTGTCGGCGTCGCCGTCAAAGGAGAGACCGATATCGGCATCCTGCTCCACCACAAGCTCGCATATCCTGTCGGAGTGGGTAGAGCCGCAATTTTTGTTTATATTACAGCCGTCGGGCGAGTCGTAATAGGCAAGCACCTCGGCACCAAGCGACTCAAAAAGGGTCTGCGCGATGCCGCTTGAGGCGCCGTTTGCGCAATCCACCACTATCCTCATACCGTCAAGGCGCACATCCACCGTGGAGAGCAGAAAATCAATATAATCCTGTGTGGGATTTTTGACCTTTATAAGCCTTCCCACGTTCTCGCCCTCGGGCGCGGGAAGCTCTGAGTTATTTTTTATTATGCTTTCAATACGGTCCTCCACCTCGTCGGCCAGCTTATAGCCCTCACCGTTAAAGAACTTGATACCGTTATCCTCCATGGGGTTATGGGAGGCGCTTATCATTACTCCGGCATCGCAGGAGTAATATCTTGTAAGATATGCCACCGCAGGAGTGGGCAGTACCCCCACCGTAATGGCATCGGCGCCCACGCTCATTATACCGGCGATGAGAGCCGCCTCAAGCATATTGCCCGAGAGCCTGGTATCCCGTCCCACAAGTATGCGGGGACGCTTTATATGATTGGTAAGCACGTATGCGCCCGCTCTGCCAAGGTCGAAGGCCAGCTGAGCGGTAAGCTGAACGTTTGCCTTGCCTCTTACTCCGTCTGTTCCGAATAGTCTTGCCATGAATTATCTCACCCTTCTTCTGATTCTTCTGCTTCTTCTTACAGCACGCTTTTGGAGAATATTGATCACTATCAGGGCCACCACTCCCACCACGATAAGACCGCCTATTACAAACAGAATTATATAAAGGGTCTTAAAGCTTTCGGGATCTATTAACGGCTCGGGGGTAGCGGTGGGCTCCACCGAGGTGTTTATCGTGGGTGCGGCGGTGGGAGGGGTGGTGACTTCGACGGTCTCATCCAGGGTAATGAGTATCACGTCGGTCTCAAAGCTCTTTTTGTTACCCTCCTGATCGGTTACTGTAACCTTAAAGTAAACGTTTTCGGTCTCCTCAATGGTAAGCACCACCTGGAAGGTGTTTACGGCGTTGGGGTCCATGGAGTAGATGGTCTTTACCACCTGGCCCTTATGATCTACCACCTCGATATTGGTAACCGGAACGAGGCACTTATTGCTTACCGCCAGGTCGAAGGACACCTGCGAGGGCATATTGATGACGTTCTTATCCGCAACGGCGGTTATTCCCATTACAACGTCGTTGATGCTTGTTTCCAGGGTAACGTCCACACTGTTGGAGTAGTTCTTATACTCGTCTCCCAATGCATCCTCTGCGTTAAAGGTATATCTTATCTGCTTATCTCCCGTAACCTTGATGGACACGGTGCCGTCAATGCGCTGACCGGGTGCAAGGGACCTTACGGGGGTTTGTATCTTGTCGTAATTCTCGTTAAAGAGCTCCACCTTATTAAGGGCGACGTTACCGCTGTTTACCACGGTGTATACTATGGAGATGGTCTCGTTATACTGTGCGCTTGCGGTGGGGCGGGCAACGATATAGAACTGCACCTCGGCATTTTTAAGGGCTACCGATACAGATTCTCCGGACTCACTGCCAAGGTCGGTCATCACCGTGGGGATGACGGTAAAGTCGTTTTGCACGTTTGTTACCGAGAAGGTTATCTCCCTGCTCTCACCTGCGGGCACTCCTCCGATACTGACGGGGGCTACCGAGAGGGTGGAGCCATCCTTATACTGACCCTTGATATCCACCATGGCGGTATCCGAGGTGGTAACGGTGCTCTTATTGGTAAAGGTACCCGTAAAGATCACGGTACCGTTTTTGTTTACGATGGTATTATCCGGAGCTATGACTATATCGTAATAATCGGGCTGAATACCTTCAATATTGATGCTTCCGACAAGATGCTTATCGGTAACGTTGAGGGCGGGCTCGACGGGCACAGGCTCGGTGCTCTCCGCCTCGGGCTCGGTATAGCTATAGATGGCATAGATCGGAATATCCACGTTAAACTGCTGTGCGGAGAGCTGAGCAACAAGCATCAGCGATGCTGAGGAGGTTATATCCTGGCTGTAGACCGTTGCAGGCTCCTGGCTGTCCCCGAAAAAGAGCTTTATCTCCTTTACGGTGGCTCCGTTCAGCACGCTTACGTCCACAGTGATATTCACGGTCTGAGTGGTGCCCTCCGAGGGCAGTATGGCGCTTGTTATGTCGGGAGTAACGGTATAGCTTACCCTGTCCTCGTGGGTCTGAGCGCATACGGTAAGCACTGCTGCCGTTACAAGCACTGCCAAGACTGCAAAAATTACAATTGCTTTGATTTTTGAATTCTTCATAAGATTCCCTTCGTTTTTTATCTTTAAGGCCCTTATGCGTCGGTCTGACGACCAAGCGCAACTATTTTGCGGCCTTTTATTTTTAAGCGACTATATATTTTACTTTATATATCCGGTTATGTCAACACTACTGCTCCATGGTAAGATACTCAAGCGCAAGAAGGTATGAGCTATAGCCAAAGCCCATTATCTGTCCCTTACATACAGGAGATATGACACTTGTATGTCTGAACTCCTCGCGGGCGGCGATATTGCTCATATGCACCTCCACCACGGGGATATCAAGAGAAGCAATGCAATCCCTTAACGCATAGCTGTAATGAGTATATGCTCCGGCGTTTAAAATGATGCCGTCGGTGTTTCCAATTGCCTGCTGAAGCCTGTCTATCAGTGCTCCCTCGCAATTGCTTTGGAAAAATTCGCACTCTGCTCCGCTTTGAGCCGCCCTTAATTTTATTTTTTCATTTATCTGCTCCAAGGTAAGGCTTCCGTAAACTCCCGGCTCGCGCTTACCCGTCAGATTTATATTTGGGCCGTTAACAACCAATATCTTCATGCTTTTTCGTTCTCCTTTTGCATTATGGAATAAGCAGCCTGTACGGTTTTTTCATCAAAATGATGTCCCCAGAGCTCCTGCGCCAGCACTCCCTGCCAAAGCAGCATGGAAAGCCCGTTTCGGCACTCGGCTCCGCCCCGTGCCGCCGTTTTAAGAAGCAGAGTGGGGTTGGGGCTGTACACGCAATCGTAGACAAGGCCCGCATCGGCGATATTTTTGCAAAGCTCGGGGCTTTGGTCGGGATATTTCACTCCTCCAAGAGGGGTCGCATTGACCGTAAGCCGGTACCTTTGCATAGGAGCGTCCACTATTCTGGCGTTGAAGCAATCGCATCCTGCTTTTGCAAGGCTGTTTAGCATATCCGCGGCGCTTGACCTTGTTCTGTTTACAATATCCACCACGGCGCCCGCGCCGAGAAGGGAGGCCAATATGGCTCTTGCAGCGCCGCCGCTTCCGTAAAGGAGCACTCTTTCGTTTTTAAGGGGAATATCAACTGCTCTTAAAAAGCCCTCGCCGTCGGTGCAGTCCCCAATGAGCATTCCATCCTTATTTATTATGGTATTTACCGCACCGCAACGCACGGCGTTACCCGTGACCTCATCAAGAAAGGGGATGATGGCGGTCTTATACGGTACCGTGACGTTTGCGCCCTTGTAGTGCTCCCTTATGCTTTGAGCGACCTGCTCAAGCTCCTCTTTTTGACACTCTAACAAGCTGTACTTTGCATCTATGCCCCCCATTTCAAAGAGGGTGTTGTGCATTATTGGGGAAAGAGAATAGGATATCCTCTCTCCTATAAGACAGTATTTTTCCATTTTTCCTCCGAAGTAAGCAAGGCCTTAAGTCCAAGCGCATCATCCCTGCAGGTGCACACAATACTCACGCCGTCGGTGCATCGCGATACCGCCACGGCCTTATTCCGCATAGCTATCATGCAAAGCTCGGGCGCATCCTGCTCGTCGCACTGTACAAAGAGCCTCACGCCCTCCTTGGGATATATGCCCTTGCCCTCCCTTTTAAAGGGCTGCTTGCTCCTTTTACAAGCCTCAAAATGCTCCTTAAGGGAGGTAATATCTCCTTTTTTAATAAGCACTCTCCATTTATCAAGCTCCCGCTCAAAGCTGTCCAGGCTCTCAAGGAGCATGTCCGCATTATCTCGGTAAATTGCGCTCCACATCGTGGGATCCGAGTCGGCGATTCGGGTGATATCCGCAAATCCTCCCGCCGCGAGCTCCTTGATAACGGGCATCTGCGCCCTTTGAGCATCCGCCGAGGCGCAAAGCGAGCTTGCGATGATATGCGGAAGATGGGACACGGTTGCCACGGCGCGATCGTGAGAGGCGGCATCCAGCTCCACCACCCTGCCGCCAAGGGCTACGGCAAGCTTGATTGCACGCTCCCGCGCTCCGCCGGAGCCGCTTACGCACATGACTGCACCCTTACACAGTCCCTTTCGGGAATGCTCAAAGCCCGAGCCCTCGGAGCCCGCCATGGGATGCATGCCTGCGTAGCTCACAGAGCTATACGCCGCCTCCACCGTACGCTTGGTGGAGCAGCAATCAATATACAAGGCATCGGGGAATCTTCCCGTAAGCTCCTCCGCCATGCTGATCGCGACGTTGACAGGCACGCATAAAAGCACAATATCGGGGATGATATCCACCTTGCTTATATCACCAAAGCCCTTTATCAAGCACCCCTGCGCTCTTTTAAGGCTTTCCTCATCCTTATCAAGTGCATATACCGCGCCAAGGTCCCGCGCGATAGAGCCGCCTATAAGACCTATTCCTACTATTAGTATTTTTTCCATATTACCGTTTTACCCCGTTTGTTCCGTTCTTACTTTTCTACCTTTTTTAAGGAAGGCACCGCCCTTTCCATCCGAGCACATACCTATCCTTAATTATATATTATACCACTAATTTTTGCTCTTTTCAAGCACATTTAATAATTATACCGTTTTTACTCACCCTAAGTGGAGACATTTTACAAAAAATTCAATATTACGACCCTGTAAATTCACCTCCGGGCTCCGAAAGCAACCGCTTGTATGCTTAAAGTCTCGCTTTTTGATAAAAATGCGCCCACAC
>JAFXDC010000028.1 GCA_017516345.1 Clostridia bacterium
CGGGCGCTTTTTCTTTTTGGATAGCTTTGAGTGATTTGCGGCAATATATAATCGCATAGGATGCTGAAGGAGGCATCATGCGGAGCGATATAACAAATTATTTGTGAATTTTAAACATTATTTGTTCGTTTGCGTTGACAATCGCGGGGTATAAATATATAATATATAATGAAGAAATTTGTGAAAAGAGGTGAAGCCATGTACTCTGACAGACGAGAGCTTATATTAAAATATATAAAGGAAAGCGGACAAGCCTCTCTCAAGGAGCTTACAGAGCTTTGCCCCGACGTTTCTGACATGACTCTTCGCCGTGACCTTGCGTTTTTGGAGGAAAAGGGACATATAATCCGTACCAGAGGAGGTGCGGTGGCGGCATCCCGTGCGGGGGTCAATGCGGAGGATCTTTATTCCCGCCGTGCAGTTCTTCACACCAGGGAAAAGCAGGAGATCGCCGAGAAGGCGCAGGCTCTTGTTGAGCCCGCGTGTGCAATGTATCTGGATTCGGGCTCCACAATGCTTCAGTTTATCAAGGCTCTGCCCGATGATAATTATTATATCATCACAAGCGACCCGAACATTGCTCTTGAGGCTGTACACAAAAGCAAGACTACGGTCACCCTTGTGGGAGGCAACCTTAACCGTAACACCCTTTCGGCATCGGGCGTGCACTCCATGAATTTTGTCAATAGCGTCAATATAGATATAGCCTTTATGTCAGCATCGGGCTTTAATCCGCAGACCGGCTTTACAAGCGGCGCCTTCTCCGAGTGCGAGCTTAAAAGCGCAGTAATGGAAAAGGCAAGGACCAGAGTTATGCTCATGGACTCCTCCAAGCTTGAAAAGCGTATGCCCTTTACCTTTGCTCATCTTTCGGATATCGACGTGCTTGTAAGCGACTCCAAGCTTGACAGCGAGATCCGCTCCCTTGCCGAGGCTGAAAACGTAAGGGTCATCTGACACATATAATATCCCAATAGGGTTAATTTAAATTTATAATATTTTTTGGAGGTTATCAATCATGAAAACCAAAGCAGTAAGACTTTACGGCAAAAACGACCTCAGACTCGAGGAGTTTGAGCTCCCCCAAATCAAAGACGATGAAATACTCGCTCACATCATTTCGGACTCCATCTGCATGTCCTCCTACAAGGCAAGCATTCAGGGCCCCGACCACAAGCGCGTTCCCAACGACGTTGCCGAAAACCCCATCATCATCGGTCACGAGTTCTGTGGCGAGATCGTAGAGGTAGGCAGCAAGTGGGCAGATCAGTTTAAGCCCGGCGATAAGTTCTCCATTCAGCCCGCCATCAATAACGAGGGCTCCCTTATGGCTCCCGGCTACAGCTACCGCTACATCGGCGGAGACGCTACCTACGTAGTAATTCCCGCTGTTGTTATGGAGTATAACTGCCTGCTTAAGTACACCGGCGACGCCTTCTTCTGCGGCTCCCTTGCCGAGCCCCAGAGCTGCATCGTAGGCGGCTTCCATGCACAGTATCACACCACTCAGGGCAGCTACGTTCACAAAATGGGCATCGTTGAGGGTGGAAAGTGTGCCATCCTTGCAGGTGTTGGCCCCATGGGTCTTGGCGCCATCGACTATGCACTTCATTGCGATCGCAGACCCGGTCTGCTGGTTGTTACCGATATCGACCAGGCTCGTCTTGACCGTGCCGCTTCCATCTTCACAGTTGAGGATGCCGCTAAGGACGGAATCAAGCTTGTATATCTTAACACCTCCTGTGATGATCCGGTTGCAAAGCTCATGGAGCTCTCGGGCGGCACAGGCTACGACGACGTATTCGTATTTGCTCCCGTTCGTCCCGTTGTTGAGCAGGGCGACAAGATCCTTGGCAAGGACGGCTGCCTGAACTTCTTTGCAGGCCCCACCAACCCCGAGTTCAAGGCTGAGTTCAACTTCTACAACGTTCACTATGGTTCTACCCACATTGTTGGAACCTCGGGCGGCAACACCGACGATATGATCGAGTCCCTTGATCTGATGAGCCAGGGCAAGCTTAACCCCGCTGTTATGGTTACCCACATCGGTGGCCTTAACGCCGTTATCGATACCACCCTTAACCTGCCCAAGATCCCCGGTGGCAAGAAGCTTATCTATAACAACATCGAGCTTGAGCTTACCGCTATCGCAGACTTCGAGGAGAAGGGTAAGACCGATCCCCTGTTTGCAGGCCTTGCTCAGATCATGAAGAAGAGCAACAACCTCTGGTGTGCAGAGGCAGAGAAATATCTGCTTGCCAACGCCAAGAAGGCTGAGTGATCCAAATAAAAGCCTAAAGCAGAGCCAAGCGCTCTGCTTTTTGTATTTAAGATGCTCTGCTTTTTATATTTATAGCAATAAAAAATATCAAAAGCATGTTGAAATTCGTGCGGGAAGATGATATAATATAATAAGAATGATGATAAGCATCAGGAGGTAGCTATGCGCATTGAAATTGCAGATGTAAAGTATTCAGGACAGATTGCCGATATATACGCGCCATTTGTGCGCTCCACCTCGGTGTCCTTTGAGACCGATGCTCCCGACGGAGATGCTATGGCAAGGCGTATAGAGAGCATCAAGGAGAAATATCCCTTCATTGCTTGCCGCGATTCCAAGCGCATCACGGGATATGCCTATGCCGCCCCGTTTGGGGAGCGCAGTGGCTTTGATTGGACGGTGTTCTCCAGCATCTACGTTCACCCGGGATATCAGCGTAAGGGGATAGGTGAGGCTCTGTACGTTAGTCTGCTTGAGCTCTTAAGGGCTCAAGGCTTTATCAACGTATATGCCGCGGTGGCTCTGCCCAATGATCCCAGCTGTGCTTTGCATTCCAAGGTGGGCTTTACAAGGCAATGCGTCTTAAAAAACGTGGGCTTTAAGCTTGGAAGATGGCACGACCTTGCATATTACCATATCGGATTAAACGAGGGGGAAATATCTCCGCAAAAAACCGTGGATTTTAAGGAGCTTGATCCCGATACGGTCAAGAGGGCCTTGAAGCTGGGAGAGCAAATGCTATGCAGGTAGTTGATCTTCACGTTGATACACTCAATAAGCTGGCCAACCTTTCCCGACAGACGGGAGATGCTTGCGTTGACCCCGATACCCTTGCAAGGGGGCACGTCACCCATCTTTGCACGGCGTTTTTCTGCGGAAACAATCCCGAGGCAGAGGTGCAGAGGGTAAACGTGGAAAAGCAGATGGGGATATTTAAGAGCCTTAACGGAAAAATGGGGGAGTGTACCCTGCACGCCGCAATAGAGGGGCTTGATTTTGCTACGCCCGAGCTGCTGACGGATATAGTGGATCGGTGCTCGCCCGTCTATGCCACGCTTACCTGGAATCATACTGCGGGCATCTGCGGAAGCTGCCTGGAGGATTTCCCGCTTACCAATTGGGGAAAGACCATCGTGCGCTTGCTTGAGCAAAACGGCGTCCGCCCCGACCTCTCGCACGCGGGACAAAAGGCCTTTTTTTCGGTGTTTGATTTTGCTGAAAAGCCGATAGTTACCCACTCCTGTGCGGACAGAATTACTGCGCACAGACGCAATCTTACCGATGAGCAGATACGCCTTATGATAAGCCGCGACAGCCTGCTTGGAATAAATTTTTACACCGATTTTTGCGGCAACACGCTTGACTCCCTTATGCGCCACGTGCTACATATCCTTGATATGGGGGGAGAGGGTATACTTGCCATAGGCAGTGATTTCGACGGCTGCTCGTCCCTTCCCGAGGGGATGACGTCTCCCGCAGATCTCCCATTGCTTTGGGAGACCTTTGTAAGGTATGATATCCCGCTTCCTATAATTGAAAGAGTATTTTATAAAAATGCCTGTGATAAGCTTGGATTTGCATATTAAAATATAATAATGTATAAATGCACAAATGAGCATGTTTGGCTTTAAAAAAGACCACCGAGGCTTCGGCGGTCTTTTGATTTTCATTGTTTTGATTTTTATAAAAAATATATATATGATCCGTAGAGCCTACAGAGCACCGTCAAAAAGTGCGATGATGCGCTCCATAAGCTCCTTGTTTACCTGACTGTACAGAGCGTGATCCACACCCTTATAAAACTCGACAAGCTCCTCGCGGGTAAGCTCCTTGCCCCTTTCCTGCATGAGCCTTTTCAGCTTCTCAAGGTCGCTCTTCACCCTTTGCTGATACTCTGCCGAGGCGGTGGAGTGCCAAATGTTATCATGGTCTCCCTGAGTGCCAAAGCCGTCATAATACTGCACGTTGGGATTTGTTATCTCGCTTTTATGCGCGGTTATGGACTGACCGTTATAGGTAACTATTGCGTCGTCTAAGCCTTGCGCGATGAGTACCGGTATATCCACGGAGTTTATGCCCCGTACTCCGTTATATTCGGTATAGTGCTCAAAGAGTATTTTTTGATAGGCGTCAAGTATGGGCTTGTTGGGGAGTGCTATATGTCCCGCAAACTGCTCTGCCTTTTCGTATATCATAGTATAGCCGTTGTTCATGGGCGCGATGAGAGCGCACGCCCTTATGTTGGAGCTTTTTTGCAGTGCCAGCACGCTGGAGGCGGCGTATCCGCCAAGGGAGTGCCCGATAAGGAACTTTGGCTTGTCGGCGTGGGGAGTGCTCTTGAGGTAATTAAACACGTTGTCAAGGTCTGCAAGGGCCTGACAAAGTCCCACGACGGAATCTCCCTCGGAATCGTACGTGCCCGTGGAGTCGTAGGCAAAAACGTCATAGCCGGCGTTTACCACGTATTCAATAATGGGCAGATAGTCGTCTGCGCCTGCGTGAAAACCGTGTACCATGATCACCAGACCCTTTGATCGCGAGGCGGGGTAGAAGTAGCCCTTGAGGCGGGACTGACCCGCAGGAAAGAAAAACTCCGTTCTCTGCAGTCTGTGTCCCACCCTTTGGTAGCTGTATTCCCCGGGATATACCGAGTAATCGGGGCGCTCGTAGCGTGGGAAGCATAGGTCGAATCCGATTATCGTAGAGCTTACCGTAACAAGGCTTACACCCGCTATGGATGCCGCGATGGTGGCTATTATTTTTTGCTTTTTTAAGGAAAATATATTTTTCATAATTAATATTATTATCCTTTGATAATTTTTGATGCCTATATTTTTTAAAAAGAATACTCGTGGAAGGAAATTCTGTCCTTATACTTGCCCGTGACCGACAAAGCGTATTCCTTGCCGCAAACGGTTATAATCCTGCTGAGGGTGGGATGCTCCGCCGTGCTTAGCTCGGAGGGCTTGAAATGCTTTTGGTCAAGACTCTTAAAGATGCTCTCCTTTTCCGACCATTTTGTCAAAAGATATCTATTGCGCTCGGGAGCGGAGCAAAGCTGCTCCTCCTCCGAGGGAGTAAGGATTCTTTTGCCAAAGCCTGTGGGGGGAGCTATATCGAGTATCTGAATATCTACCCCCACCGCGCACCGTCCTACCGCTACAGCTACTGCATCGCCGGAGTGAGAGATGGAAAAGAAGCAGGAGGGGCAGACCCATTTTCCGTTTTGATTTTTACTTAGCTTCAAGGACTGCATTTCATAACCGAAGGCATCCTTTAGTGCGTGCTCCAAAAGTCTCCAGGCATAATATTTCTGTCGCCTTATCACGGGATTTGAGCAGCCTCGTATCTCCTGAGCGCGGGAGGCAGGCTCGAGCGCGTCGAGCATTGCCTCGCTGATCTCGCACTCGGGAATGACGGCGGTATAGACACGCATAAGAAGCATATTGGCAAAAATATCTTGGAACATTTTTCGGGTATCATCGGTCTGAGTGCACTTTTTCTCGCCCGTAACGCATTGGTAGGCGAAGTGCTCACAGTTGTTATAAAGAATGTTATAACCGTGCTCACCCAACCTGCTACGCGCTATTCTTACGCTTTCGGAGGGCTTTATACGTTTGCGGGCCTCCTTTTTGTCAAAGACGGCAACCTCAAGAAAGCCACCCTGCAAAAAGGTATCCACGTCCGAGGCGCAAACCTCAATATCGCTATCCTTAAGGCCTTGACGGGCAATGGGGGCAAGGCCGAACTGAATGACCTCGCTATCGCTTACAAATACCCCGTAGTGGTATATCCTTCCGCTTTTGACGCGCACCATATCTCCCGAATTGGGGGAGATCATTTCCCATTTCATTGGTTGACCTTGCCTTCAATATAGGTGATAACGTCACCTACGGTTTGAAAGTCGCCGAAGCCAACGTCGTCAAACTGTATGGAGAAGAATTCCTCGATGGCGATGACCACGTAAAGTATACCGACCGAGTTAAGACCCATGTCGCTTACCAGGTTGGAGGATTCGTCATACTCGGTGAGGCTTGCGCCTGCAGGTCCCATTGCCACGGAAAAGACTTCCTTTAATTTTTCGCTGATCTCTGCTCTTGTCATTTGTATATTCACTCCGATTTTAAAATATTATCAGTTTTTATCTCTTACTATCTTCATGCTGGGGGAGCGCACAAAGTCGGTGGTGCGCACGGTAACCTTACCCACCCTCTTAAATGAGGGAAGGGTGGCGTTTACTGCGGCTACCTGATCCTTGATGTATTGCTCTATATCGGTAACGCCAAGTGCCTTCAGAGTGGTCATGCGGGGAAGGATCTGAATAACCAGTGCGCCGTCCTTTTCCTGGACGAGGGAGTCCTGAACGCAATCGAGGCTGTTGAAGGTGTTCTCAAGCTCTGCGGGTGAGATGTTTTCCCCCGAGGCAAGCACGATGATCTCTTTTTTTCTGCCCGTGATGTAAAGGAAGCCCTCTTCATCCATGCGGACAAGATCTCCGGTCTTAAACCAACCGTCATGGTAGGACAGGGCGGTCTCCTCCTCTTCACCGATGTAGCCAAGCATCATATTCTCACCCTTGAGCCAAAGCTCGCCGTCCACTATCTTATATTCCGTGCCCTCATAGATAAGACCTACCGAGTCGGGCTTTAAAAGCGCCTCGGGGTTTCCGCTTACAAGGTTGGCACTCTCCGTAAGGCCGTAGCCGGGAAGCAGGGTGATGCCCATTTTGGCATACTCGCGAACAAGATAGGGGGCAACCGTAGCCGCACCGCAGATGATGCATTTCATATCCTCGCCAAGCATATTTTTGCCGAACTGCTTGGAAAGGTTGAGCGCCATCTCGGCAAGTGCGGGAACGATTATCATCTCGGTGGGCTTGAAGATGGCTATCTCCTTGAACATATCCTTGTTGTTACGGCAGATGTGTATTGCACTTCCGGTATAAAGGCTTGTAAGCAGATTGCGAACAAGACCGAAAACGTGGGTAAGGGGAAGCACGAGGAAATATCTTTGATTAAATACCTCGGGATATCCGTAGCAGCCGTTAAGTATGCCGCGCATGATGGCCTTATGTGAAAGCAGAGCACCCTTGCTTCTGCCTGTGGTTCCGCCCGTAAAGAGCACTGTGCAGGGAGCGTCGGGCTCTACGTCCTCAAAGGGAACTAAGGCATCGCTTGAGGCGGTATCCTCAACAAGCACAAGTGCGGGATTCTTTGCCCTTATAATGCTTAATTTATCCTCAAGGCTTGCGTTATATACAAGAGCGCTGAGTCTGAATTTCATGCTGCAGCCAAACACCGTCATCTCATCAAGATGGGGGGGAAGGAGAACTGCCACTGCGCCTAAGGTGACCACCGCAAGGTATGCAGTGGCAAAGGAAATGCCGTTGGGAATGAGCACGCCCACGTTGTCCCCCTTCTTTACTCCCGCCTCCTTTAAGGCGGCACGAAGCTTGCTTACCGAGGCATCAAGCTGGGCAAAGGTGAGGGATGCATCGCTCTGGCTGACCGCCACAAGGGAGGCGTATTCCTTACTGCGGCTGTCCCACATAGCGCCAAGATTGTTAAATTTGACGATCCTGTCAAGGGTTGCACTGTCGGCATATTTTTCAAATATCTCTCTGTTGGTCTTCATTTTGTTGCTCCTTTTTATTTTTTTTATATGTGGTATAGTAAAAATCTATTAGTTCCTGTTCCTTTTGCCTAAGATGCTTTGCCGCATCCTCTATCTGCTGTGCGGAGGGTATTTTGCCGCAAAGCTCGGTAAGATCTATTGGCTCGCCCACGATTATCTTATTGGAATCGTGCCAGCTTTTTGCGGGGATTATGTATATAGGCACTATGGGCTTGCCGCTGATATGTGCCATAAGTATGGCGCCCGATTTGAAGGGCTGTACGTTGTTTTCGTCCTTGCCCACCGTGCCCTCGGGGAATATTACCACCGCTTTATTCTGCTTTAGCTTATCGCACACCGCGTGCAGGGAGCGCATGGTAAAGTTATTTTTATCCACCACTATGCAATGAACGACCTCAAAAAACCATTGCTTGAGGCGGCTTTTAAACAGATCCTTGGTGGCAAGAAAGTTAAGGCGTCTGTACCAGAAGGCGAAGTGTATGATAATTGGGTCTATAAAGGTTATGTGGTTGGAGGCGATCATTACTCCGCCCTTAATATGCTTGCGCGCCTTATCGCTTATATGGATGACCTTGGGGCGACAGAGTATAAATGCCGAGGGCATGCCCGTAACCTTTACAAAGTCGTATAAAAAATTTGTATCCTTAAGCCTTTTGCGCGAGTCTTTCTTCAAGCTCATTTTTAAGATGCTCTACCTTTTCCTTTAATTTTTGAGTGATATTATCAAGATTCTGCTTCTGATCAAGGCTGTCGTCGTACATGCTTTGCACGTCTATGGGGGTGCCTATCATAATACGGGAGGGCCTGCCCGGCTTAAAATACAGACCGTTGATATATATCGGAATTATGGGAGCGCCGCTTAAAAGTGCGATGTATGCGACGCTTGGCTT
Organism: Clostridia bacterium; assembly: GCA_017516345.1. GTDB lineage: Bacteria > Bacillota > Clostridia > Christensenellales > QALW01 > UMGS1338. The sequence goes on from JAFXDC010000028.1 coordinate 8,806, forward strand.
AAATGGCATAAGCCCAAGACCGTCCCTTTCCGGAAGCTTGGATTCGGGGAAGATGCCTATTACTCCGCCTTTTCTGAGTACCTCGCAGCTCCTTGCAACGAAGGAAAAATCGTGACTGTCTCTATCCACCCTTATAGCGCCAAGACCGTTGAGGGTAAGGGTGATAAAGAAATTCTTTCTGTACATAAGCTCCGCTACAAGACAGTGCACCGTGCGGGTAAAAAATACGTACATTATTAGCGGAAAATCAAGCAGACGGTGATGGTTTGACATGATTATTGCCGCGCCCTTTATATGTCTTGACTGTACCGACTTATCCTCATAATATATGCGCTTTCTAAAGGCAAATATATGCGGGATCCACCCGGTTATCTTTACAAACCAAACGAATAAGAATCGCATTTTTCAGTTAATGGCCTCCGTGTAGAATGCTTTATCCTTGACATAAAGGGCATTTATGTCCTTTTGCAGAAACGCAAGAGCGATGACGTTTATGGGTAATATGGGGAAAAGCACGCCGAGAATGATATAAAGCACCTTGCTTCCCTTAAGCTTTATCCCGAGCTCTTCGGCCTTTTGCTGTAAGCGGGAGTGTATTTTTAAGGTAAAATAAATTGATGCAAAGGGAACGAAGCAGGAGAGCGCCCAATAAAGGAGGCGGTTAAGCTTGCCCGTAAGCTCCTTGACCGATCTTAACAGGAAGGAGAGCCATATAAAGCCGAATATAAAGCCCGAAAGCACCGAAAGACCCACCTGAACAAAGATTATCTCGCCCTTTTCCTCTTTTTCGTTGTCGGAATTTGCTATAAACTCGGATATATCAAGGTTGGGGTCGTGCTTTTTAAGCTCAAGCGCTATGCTCTTGTGGTCGAAATCCTTGGGAAGCTTAAATGCCCAGAAGAAGCCGATTATGCAGGCTGCGCTTACTATAAACGGTACCAGCATTGAGCCCAGGTTATATACCCTTGAGGCGCTGACGCCGAACATTTGGGCGGCTTGCTCAAAGCTCTCTGCCCATACCACGCCGCTTGCATCCTTGCTGATAAAGAGCATTTTGATCATCTCATAAATAAACGAGCCTGATATCGCCGATACTATTGAGCTTATAAGAGCCTGTGCGGCAAAATACATTGCAGAGTGATTTTTTCCCGTGAGCTGCTCTTCCACGCTTGATATTTGGGATGGAATAAGCAGAGGGAGCATGAAGAAGGCTCCGATGGACCAGCTTGCACATATTCCGCCTATGGAGCCAATGACAAACTGCAGGGGCTGATTGTTATCCCCGACGACGTATTTTGATGCAAGGAAGAAGGACATTATCGCCACACCGAAGGAGAGCAGACAGCTCTGATAGGTAAAGCGTACCCCTTTTTTTGCCTTGACCTTATTAAACAGATACAGCATTATTGGTACCGGTGCAAAGGCGGTGGTGTTAAGTATCGCCATGCCAAGCCCATCCATGCCCATGCCGCCTATCATCATGGCGTTCATGGCAACAAGAAACATCTGCAGACCTATGTAGGTAAAGCAGTGGATGACCACCCAACGCATAAACAGCTTGTTTTTAAAGGTGAGCTTAAGGCTCTCTATAAAGGTGACCCGCTTGGGAGCAACCCCTCTGTTTTCGGGATAGCCGTATTTTTCACCCTCCTTGATAAGAAAGAGGGGAATGGATATCGTGAGCATCAGGGGAAGGCAGATAAAGACGAATTTATCTATGTGCACACGGAATGCATCAAGCAGGACCGGCACGAGGGCGTATACTATGCAATACGAGATGGTATCAAAGAAGGATTTATATCCCGATACCCTTAAGCGCTGAGGCTCGCTTGTGCAGGTGGTGGAAAGCGAGCCGTAGAAGGCTATAAGACACATGGTGTAGGTGGCAAAGAACACTAAAGACCATGCGGTTATCCATATGGTATTGCCAAGCTGATCCTCCGCGCCGAATACGGGGAACCAACACATGGCAAAGGAAAGTATCATGGGGATCATGCACACCAATATCGCGGGCCTTCTGCGACCCCATTTGGTGCTTAAGGTATCGGTGATGTGGGCAAATGGGATATCAATTATTCCGTCAAATGCCTTGGCGATGGCGTAAAGGATGGGGAATACCGCGGGAAGAATGAAGCAGGTGCCGCTGAGTATCGCCTGAAAGCTGTTGCCCTGACCAAGTGCGGCGGGATTTATCGCATCGGTAAAGTATGCGCCCATAAGCACCATGAGCAGGTTTGGGCCAAAGCCCGAGAATGCAAACAATAGCTCCTTCCATTTTTTATCAAGTGACTGTACCATATTGTTTCTCCTTTAGTTACGTATAAATAATTTATAAATAAGTACAAAAAAACGTAAGAACAGGTTTAAAAGAGATCTTTATTGGAAGCTTTATTTTTTAAGGTATTCGTAAAATGCCTTAACGCTTGTAAGATTTGACTGCTGAAGCTCGGAAAGCTCCACGCCAAGCTCCTCCTTGAGGATATCTATAAGGGTAAAATAGTCAAGACTGCTGCCGCCAAGGTCGGTAAAGAAATCCGCCTCGTCGCTTATACCGTCGGCATCAAGCATCAACGCCCTTGCAAAGGCGTCGCGTATCTTTATTGCAAGAGCTTCAAGCATCTGTTGGCTTGAGCCCGAGCTATCAAGCAGGGTAAATCTGCCTTCGGCATATAATTTTGCTATTTTCTTTCTGCTTACCTTGAAGTCGTTTGCCTGGATAAGCTTGTCGCCGGTTATCATTACGGCGCTTATAACGTCGCGCACGCCTGCGGCATCAAGTGCGGCATATGCCTCGCCCTTAAGGGTGTCAAGCCTTTCCTTGGTAAAGACACTTTTGGCACTTATTAGCAGTATGGGCTCGGTGCCGCTTGCGAATATGCATATCTCATCGGCGCCGTTTATTTTAAGCTGACGCTCTATAAGCTCGGGGTTGAGATTTTCCCCGTTTGAGCATATTATAAGATCGTCCTTACGACCCTGCAGATAGTATGAGCCATCCCTTTCAAGTGCGATATCCTTGGTGTTGAACCATTCTCCCTTCTTGGGGGTAATATCCTTGCCGTCCTGCAGTATGCGGCAGGACATTGCGTTGCCGCGAACCAAAAGCTCGCTATCCTCCGATATGCAGTATTCGGTAAAAAGAAATGGGTGACCGATGGAGGCTCGGTTGAGCTGTCTTTTGCTCATGGAGATATCCACCGACGTGATGCCGATCTCGGTCATTCCGTAGCCGTTTGCCATATGATATCCGATACCGTTAAAGAAGCTTAATACCTCGGGGGATATTCCGCTGCCGCCCGAGATAAGGAAGCAGATGCTGTCCCCAAAGAGATTGTCCCGTATCTCCTTAAAGGCGTTTTTGGCGATGACGCCACCGCCAAGCCCGTCGTTGTTAACGTATGCGGATGCCTTTTGGAATTTTTTAAGGGTCTGCTCGCCTCTTGAGGCTATCTTGCGCATGGCCTCCCTGTATACCGTCTCCCATACCAGGGGTACCGCGAAAATGTGGGTAACGCAATGCTTTTTGATGGTGGCAAGCAGGGTCTGAGGATGCAGATCGCGCAAGAATACAAAGGTGCGGGAAAAGAAGCCGAACCACAGATATACCGCGATAAAGCCAAAAACGTGGTAAAACGGAAGCAGAGCAAGCTGCTTTATCTGTCCGTTATAGTGCTTACCGATCTCGGGACAGCGGGTAAGTATGTTGTAGCTGTCGCATATCTGATAGTAAAAATTCTCCCCGTTATACGCACACAGCTTGGGTGCGCTTGTGGTGCCCGAGGACATAAAGATCACCTCGTCACCCCAGGAGAGCTCTGCATTCTCCGAAGCCGCGGCGGGCTCGCCGTTAAGCTCGTCGGAAAGCACCGTGAGGGTGCTGAAGCGCTCCTTATCCGATATGACCGCGGGAACACAGTAGGTAGAGATAATGCCCTCCAATACCTCATTGCTCATTCTTTTATTCATAAGCAAGGGTCTGTAGCCGCAGGAAAGGATGGCCCACAGAAGCTCGATCCATCTTACCGAGTTGTCCATATAAAGACCCACCATGGAGCCTGCGGGAATACCTCTGAGGGCATTTGAAAGTGCGGGGCGCAGAGCGAGAATGCTTTTTTTGCATTCTCCGTAGGTGATCTGCTTTATGCGAAAGCCGTCCGAGACCTCCGCAAAAACGTTGTCCTGCTCGGAAAACATAAATTCGAAAAGATTTGCAAAATTCTTTTCAACTCCCTTGTATTTCTCCAGCTTTGCTTTTACGTAGTGGGATATATCCTTATATCCGCCTAAATTATCTGTCCGCAATGGTTATACCGCCTTTATATTAGATTAACCGCTTGATAAGTGTCGAATGATCTTATATTATAGTATATCAATATATATAATATCATATTATGTCGATAAAATCAATATTTTATTACTGTTGCGACAAAAAAATACCTCGGTTTCAAGGTGAATATCAAGCAAGAGATGGGTATGTGTCAATTAAAAATATGAAGCAAAAAAATAAAAAAGCACTTGCACCGAAATACTGTGGCAAGTGCCTTTTTTAAATGTATTCTTATTTGGTTTTGACGTTTTCCTCGCCGAAGGATCGGAACAGCTCATCTTGTGCCTTGGAGTAGTCAAGGCGCTTGGTCAGGGCCTTCTTGCTTCCGCCGTTAAGGGAGGGGAAGAAGAGAATGACAGAATCCTTGCCGGGATATTTCTCAAGTGCGCTGTCAAGGGCGGGGGAGAAGTCGGAGGTATGGTCGTTTATTCTTATAAATACCGTGCAGGGTGCAGATTGGTTATCAACCTCGAGTATTTGGTCGGCAAGCAGCTTGGGCATCTCGTCCTCCTTTGCAGATATCCTGCCTCGGAATCGGAGTATTGCCTCGGGCTTGAGCAGAGCCGAGTATTTTTCGTAGACCTTGGGGAAGAGCATTACCTCCAACGTGCCGTAGAGGTCCTCGATGACCGCAAAGGCAAGAAGATTGTTGGAGCGTGTGACCTTGGTGCGCACGCTTGATACCACGGCGATGCATTCCACCATCTTGCCGTCAAGGCTTGCGCCGCTCATGTCGCCCTCCTGAGCGGGCTCGAGCATTGCGGTATTAAAGCCGGTGCTTTTAATAAGCTTTGCGTATTTATCAAGAGGATGGCCCGAAATATATACTCCAAGCATCTCCTTTTCCATGGAAAGGATAAAGGAGGGGTCAAACTCGGGAAGATAGGGAACAGGCTCCTCGGGGAGGTCGTCCTCGGGGGCATCAAGCATGGAGAAGAAGGAGAGCTGACCCTCCACAAGCCGCTTGGCACCGCTTGCGGCACTCTCCATTATCTGCTCAAAGGAGGTGACCAACGAGCGCCTCGTGTTGCCCATTCCGTCAAGCGCGCCCGCCTTTATAAGGCATTCCACGCTGCGCTTGTTTACCTCCGGCAGGGTGATTATTCTGTTTATAAAGTCGTGCAGACCCTTGAACTGACCGCTCTGCTCGCGCTCGCGCACGATGGCTTGCGCCGCGGAAACCCCCACGTTCTTAATTGCCGCCATTCCGAAGCGGACCGAGCCGTCGGCATCCACGGTAAAGCTTTCGCCCGATTGGTTGATGTGAGGAGGAAGTACCTTTATGCCTTTATCGCGGCAGTACTGAATATAGAGCGCGGCACGTGCGCCGTCCCCCAAAAAGCTGTTGAGCATTGCCGCCATAAACTCGCTTGGATAGTAATGCTTTAAATATGCGGTCTGGTAAGCGACCACGGCATAGCATGCGGCGTGTGCCTTGTTAAAGGCATATGCGGCAAAGGAGGATATCTGGTCGAAGACCGCCTCGGCGGTCTTGGCGTCCACTCCGTTTGCCACCGCGCCCTTTACCACGGTGATGCCGTCCTCAACGAGTCCGTTTACAAATATGTGACGCTCCTTTTCCATGGTGGCGGCTTCCTTTTTGCTCATGGCTCTGCGCATAAGGTCGCTTCTGCCGAGGGAATATCCCGCCATGTCGCGCACTACCTGCATTACCTGCTCCTGATAAACCATGCAGCCGTAGGTTACCGAAAGACTTTTTTCAAGTATGGGATGCAGATATTCCACGCTTTTTGGAGATCTCTTCCCCTGAACATACTTGGGTATGCTTTGCATGGGGCCGGGTCTGTAAAGGGCTATGCCTGCGATGATATCCTCAAAGCAGGTGGGCATAAGCTCCTTCATAAAAGCCCTCATTCCACCGCTTTCAAGCTGGAAAACACCGTCAGTGTCCCCCTTGGAGAGCATACGGTATACCTCGGGATCATCAAAGGGCATGTTATAGATATCGGGTGCCGTGCCAAAGCGCTTTTTTATAAGCTCAAGGCTGTCGCGTACCACCGAAAGGGTGCGAAGCCCCAGAAAGTCCATCTTTAAAAGTCCAAGACGCTCCAGGGTCTTCATGGTAAACTGGGTAACGGGTACTCCGTCATTTACCGCAAGGGGAACGTATTGGTGCACGGGAAGCTCGGTTATTACTACTCCCGCGGCGTGAGTCGAGGTGTGCCTGGGCAGACCCTCAAGTTTCATGGAGTATTCAAGCATTTTCTTGATGCGCTCGTCCCCCTCAACTGCGGCGCGGAGCTCGGAGCTGTCCTTAAGCGCCTTTTCAAGGGTCATATCAAGGGCAAAGGGGATAAGCTTTGCAATGCGGTCGCAGTCGGAATAGGGCAGGTTCATGGCTCTGCCCACGTCGCGCACCACAAGACGCGCCTTCATGGTACCGAAGGTGACTATCTGCGCCACGTTCTGACTGCCGTATTTTCTTGTAACGTAATCTATTACTCTGCCTCTGCCCTCGGGCTCGAAATCCACGTCAAAGTCGGGCATGCTTACGCGCTCGGGGTTAAGAAAACGCTCAAAGAGAAGATTATATTTTATAGGGTCCAAAGTAGTAATATCCATACAGTAGGCAACTATGCTTGCCGCACCGCTTCCGCGTCCGGGGCCCACCACCACGCCGTGCGTTTTGGCGTAATGGACGTAATCCCACACTATAAGATAATACTCAACGTATCCCATTTTTTCTATCATGGAAAGCTCGTACTCAAAGCGCTCGTGCACCTCGGGGGTGATCTGCTTATACTTGCGATTCAAGCCCTCGGTGGCGATCCTTCGCATATACTGCGGTGCGGTAAGTCCCTCGGGAAGCTGATAATAGGGGAGCTTCAGCTCGCCGAATATAAAGTCGTAATTGCATTGCTCGGCGATCCTGCCCGTGTTTTCCAGGGCATCGGGAACGTAGGAGAAGAGCTCTGCCATCTCCTGCTCACTCTTAAGATAAAACTGATCGTTATCAAAGCGCATACGGTCGGTATCCGACAGGGTCTTGCCGGTCTGTATGCACAAAAGCACGTCGTGTGCCGCGGCGTCCTCTTTTTCAATGTAATGAACGTCGTTAGAGCATATAAGGGGAAGCTCAAGCTTGCGCGCCATCTGAATAAGCTGAGGATTGGTGGCCCGCTGAGGTGCAAGACCGTGATCCTGAAGCTCGATATAAAATCTCCCCGGGAAGATGTCCTTTAAGCGGCTTGCAAGGGCGTAAGCGCCCTCAACGTCGTTGGCAAGAAGAAGCTGAGGAATATCTCCGCCAATGCAGGCAGAGGTGCAGATAAGCCCCTCGCTGTGCTTTGCAAGAAGCTCGTAATCTATCCTTGGCTTATAGTAAAAGCCGCGAGTAAAGCCCTCGGAAACAAGGTGGATGAGGTTTTGATACCCCACCTCGTTTTGCACAAGCAGTAAAAGGTGAGCGTACTCCTTGTCGGCTCTGCCCTCCTTATTTTCCATACTTCGGGGGGCAACGTAGACCTCACAGCCTATTATGGGCTTTATGCCCTGGGCCTTGCACTCCTTGTAAAAGTCCACCACGCCGTACATGGCGCCGTGGTCGGTTATGGCAAGTGAGTCAAAGCCAAGCTCCTTGGCTCGCTTTACAAGGGGCTTTATACGGCAGGCTCCGTCAAGCAGAGAGTATTCGCTATGAACATGTAAATGGGTAAAGCTCAAAATTCCTCCTTCTGCCCGCGAAGCTCGCAGGCGGTCTGCCGTATTTTGCGTAATCTGTTATTTATAGCGGATTTGGACACGCCGAGCATATCCGCAAGCTCGTTAAGGGTGGCGTCGGGATGCTCCAAACGCGCGCGTGCCACCTCCTCAAGAGGGGCGGAAAGACTGTCAAGACCCATGACGCCCGCAATGTACTGTATATCCTTGCGTTGCAGTGCCGATGCGTTTACGGTCTTGTCGATATTGGCTGAATCGCAATTGGTGCGCCTGTTGAGGCGGTTTCGTACGTCCTTTATTATGTGGATGTTTTCAAGCTCCAGCAGCGTGGAGTATCCCTCCATAAGTCCGGTAATGCTTACAAGGGAATCGAATTCCTTGACGTATATTATCTCCTTTTCCCTTCTTTCGGTCCAGGAGCAGGATATCCCGCTTCGCGCAAGAAGCTCCACCACCTCCTCGGCGTTGCTCTCGCCCTGCAGGGAAAATTCAAGCAGATATTGCTTATTGGGGTCGCTTATTATGCCGCAAGCAAGAAAGGTACCGCGCAGTGCCGATGCGGCGCAGCACTCGTCCTTTATAAACTCGCCAAGCGGGGTGGGGAAGGTGCCGATGCCTATTTTTTCAAGCACCTCGCTTTGGCTTATGGATACTCTGTATATCTCCATGGGCCGCGGCTGACGCTTGCTTATTACCGCCATCTGCGGCCTTATGCCAAAGAGACGGTGGCAAAGAGATACTATCTTTAAGGCGGTACCGTGATGCTCGCTTGACATATCAAGAGCCACCCTGCCGCCGCCAAGCAGCACAAGCTCGCCCATTGCCCTTGCCATGGCGGCAAGCTCTGCAAGAGCACAGCAGTCCTTCTTTGTATCAAACCGAGCAAGCTCGTCCTTTAAATGCGTAGTGTGTGAAATATTTATCATCCTTTTGTGTTTGATTTATAGCCATCCTATAAAAACGCAGGATAAAGCTATTTTGAAAGCTGTACCTGTTTTTCGCTTTCCAGGTCGCGATGCTCCACGAATACCTGTTTGCCCTCTGCAAGCAGGCGGTCGGCAAGAGCCTGAGCGGTCGCCACCGAGCGGTGCATGCCACCCGTACAGCCTATCGCTACCACCAGGTGACGCTTGCCCGATTGGTGATACTTGGGCAGGATGAAGGATATAAAATCATAGAGCTTATCGTTAAACTCGCGGGTCTGCTCAAACCCCATAAGATATTCCCGTACGCAGTCCTCAAGCCCCGAGTGAGTGCGAAGCTCGGCGATGTTGTAGGGATTGGGGAGAAAGCGTGCATCAAATACCATGTCGGTGTCGTTGGGGATGCCCCGCTTAAAGCCAAAGGATACAACGGTTATGCGCAGACCGTCCTGCGGCGAAACTCCGCTTCCGTAGTAGCGGGAAAGCAGAGAGCCGAGGGTCTTGCTGTTCATGTTGGTGGTGTCTATCTTGACCGAGGCGCGGCTGGAGAGATCAAACAAAAGCTCCTGCTCCTTGCGTATTCCCTCCACCAGTCTGCCATCCTCTGCAAGGGGATGGATCCTGCGGGTGAAGTTGTAGCGCTTTACAAGCTCGTCCTCGTCGGCAAAAAGGAAAAGGATCTCGTATTGAAAATTCTTCTCCTCCATATAACCGAACGCCGCAAGCAGACCTGAGAAGAACTCAAGTCCGCGGATATCTATTCCTATTGCCACCTTGTCTATGGTGCTGCTGTCAAAGCAAATGTCGGCAAATCGGGGAAGGAGGGTGGGGGGAAGATTATCCACGCAGAAATAGCCCATATCCTCCATATGCTTTAAAGCGCTGGTCTTTCCCGAGCCGGACAAGCCGGTAATTATTACAAACCGCATTTGGCTTACCTCTTATTTTAAAATTTTATCTTCTGCCTATTATTTTGATTTCGGGCTCAAGCATTATACCGTTTTTCTCAAATACCACGTCCTGAACGTGCTTGATAAGCTCAAGAACGTCCCTTGCCGTGGCTCCGCCGATATTGATGAAAAAGCCCGCATGCTTCTGGGATACCTGAGCGCCGCCCACGGTGGCACCTTTTAGTCCCGCCTGGTCTATCAGCGCCGCGGCAAACGCCCCCTCGGGTCGCTTGAAGGTGCTTCCCGCCGACGGATAGGTAAGGGGCTGTCGGTCCCTTCTCCTTCGGGAATAATCCGATACCTGTGCCGCGATCTGAGTGCTGCAGCCCTCTGCAAGCTCCAAGGTGGCGCCAAGCACGACCACGCTTCGGTCGCTCAGAGCCGTGTGACGGTATGCAAAGTGCATCTGCTCGCGCGTCAGGGTGACGGGGCATAGATCCTCATCAAGAATGTCTACACTTTTTGTGATGCTGCCTATTTCTCCGTTGTAGGCTCCTGCATTCATGTAAATGCCTCCGCCAAGGCATCCCGGGATGCCACTTGCGAACTCAAACCCCGTCAGGGAGGCACGAGTGCACACCTGTGCAAGTGAGCTCATGGTGATTCCCGCCTCTGCCTTTACCGTTGTACCGCACACCTCTACGCGGGACATGCCCGAGTTTATCATAATTGTGATGCCATCGATGCCTCCGTCGCACACAAGCACGTTGGAGCAGTTGCCAAGCACGGTAACGGGAATGCCGTTGTGCCTTGCGTAGCGTAAAACGGCAAGCAGCTCATCCTTGCTTGTGGGGTTTATAAGACAGTCCGCGGGCCCTCCGATGCGGAAGGTGGTGTGTTGTGCCATGGGACAGTCGAACTCCGCGGTGGGACACAGGCTCAACAGGTCTTGTTTTATCGTATTATCAAGCATAAAAAGATCCGTTCCTTTAATTTCGTTTTTGAAAAACCAATATACCCTATTTTTGGATAGAATTATCCACATAATATACCTAATTATATAATACAACAAAACACGCCATTTTGCAACCGCTTAAAAGGGATTAATTTTATAATTTTGTCCTGTGCTTTATTTATACAGCTTGCTTAAAAGCTCCTCGGGGGAGGCATTGCCCCTTATGCACTCAAGCGCCGCTTGGTTTACTCCGTTAAGGTCAGCAAAGGCGCTCGGCACTCGGATGGGGCTTGCCTTGTAAAAATCGCACATTGACTGCATATATGGGTTATCGTATGCTATGCCCTTAAGCGCCGTCAGATCTGCCGGCATAAGTCCTATGGAGCCAAGCCCCAGCTGTACCTCGGTGCTTGTAAGGTGCTCAAGCGCACTGTATATGACCCTTAGCTTGGCATCATTCGCCCCCTTGAACACCGCCGCATATTGCACCATATCGGTGTACGGATAAAGGGGAAGCACAACGCTTTTCCTTCCCTTATCCTTGTCGGTGGCGGCCTTTAAGCGGTATAGCTGACGCTGAGTTACCGTGGCGGCGGCACATATCCTGTCGTAATTATATGCATCCCAAAGCCCCTCGCTTTGTCTTAGCACTATATCGCACTTAAGACCGCCCTTACCAAGGCAGAGTGCCGTAGGAACAAGGGAGGTGTTGTAGCCTCCAGCCGCAAGGGGGGATACCCGCACGCTCTGCTTGTTATGCTTTACATGCCCGAAGTCCGAGCCGAGAAAATCGCTCAGGCCATGCTTGTACTCGGGCTTATTTGTAAATTCCTGAGCCACAAGCATGCAGTACCCGCCGAAAAACAAAGGGCACGCAAGTCCCTCCGCACTGCTTTTAAGCGCTGGCAGGACGCCCAAAGGTGCCTCAACGGGCATAAAATATTGCTCTGCCTCATCCAAGGAAAAAACTCCTCCTCCAAAGCTGATAACGTCGGGCTTGCCCGTCTTAAGGAGCTTTGGTAAAAGCTCGACCGTTACGCTTTTTACCGCAAAATATACCCCCTTATACCTTTTTTCCAGCCTTGTAAGTGCATTTTGAAGCCATGTCGCGCGGCTGTTTATCCCGCCCTCAAAGCTGTCGATCTGCCATACGGTTATCACCCCGCTGAAGCTGCTTTTGGCTCGCTCCCTTATGGCATCGCCTAAAATGTCTGCCTGTGCGCTCTCCTTAAGCGACGGATAGGCATAAACGCAAAAAAATATCATTAAAATGCTTATTATGATCGCAAGAAAAAATTTCAACCTATTATGCATATTTATTGACCTCACAAGTTGATATACTTTAAAATATGACCTTGCACATAAGGTTATTCCAAGGTGCAAAAATACAACTGCTCTTATGGCGATATTTTACAAAAAGTGTTGACACAGATGTACCTTCTGTGTTAACATAAGCTCGTAAGCGATTAGTACAGACCAAACAGATATTTAAGAAATAAGGCAATTATTACGGAATCGCTTAAGAAAACATTGCTTTTTAGCAAAATGCTGTCAATAATATGCGCTATTGCTATTTTATTGTCAGTAATCAATTTACCAAGCCTTGTCTTTGCGGTTGAGGAAGAACCGCAGGGGTATGATGCAAGCGGATTGACGGTGGAGAATATGCCGCAAGAGGTCGCGCTCGCAGGTCTTACCGCTTACCTATATGACGTCTTTGATTGGGATAGAAATGATGAGAAAAACTTTGCTGTTGTGGGAATAGATACCGGTGTTTCGCAACATAGTCTTTGGGAATTGCAATACGGGGGTTACGGCAAAGCGTATATGGTTACGGGTCGTGTTCGATATCAAGTATTATGGACAGAGCTTGATGAAAAACCTACAAGAATATACTTAAACTGAATGGAAGGGTGGTTAAACAATGAAGAGTAACAAGGGCTTTGTTGTTACTGTTGTAATTTCAGCGGTTTTGATACACGTGTTTGCCGTGATTCTCTTATTTATGTCGTTTGAAAATGGGATGTATACTGTAATGTATAGAGGCGAGATAAATAAGTTTGATCAAAAGCAGGAGGGCTTGATAAAGGAATTTTACAGTATTCCGAAAGAAATCAAACCTGTTTTGATAAAACACAGACAAGAAAGCGGTGGGTTTCGTGTAGCGGCACACAGTGAGGTGTTTTTTTATTTAAGCAAGAATGATATTGCTGCATATCGTGATTCATTGGATAAAGACAGGTGGACGGCGATCAATGAGTATGTTGGATGTGTAATAAGCCTTGATAATAAGGACTATGTTGCAAGATATTGCTATGAGGGTAATGAGGTGTGGGACGAGCCTTTGGATGAGATGGTATGGGTATTGGAGAGCTTGAATGATGACAGCGACACGGTGCTTGTATATATTCATCAGAATGGTTATATAAAAGATTCTTCATTTGCCATAATGCAATATAGTCCCGATTATTATAAAGACCACGCAAACAACGATTACGATGTTTAAGCTGCGAGGTGACGTATATGAATAAGATCAAAAAAACGGTATTAATAGTGCTGTGTTTAATATTGGCGATCCAGATCCTCGCTATAGCGGGATATGCTATTTTTGATGCAAACAACCGTGGTGCTTTTGCAGAGAAAACCGAGTATTACAGAGCAAATATAGATCGATCTGATTATGAAAAAATACTTTTGGAATTTAGCATACCGATGGGTGCGGCGGATATTGATAATGCAAAAATAATCGCTTCAAGTAATGGGGAAACGGTTTTACTTGTGGAAACAGTTGCGGATATTTCGAGCATGTCTGATCAAATGCAAAATGCCTTGCGCGATGAATACGGTGATACCGTTTCAAGTAAAATGGTCATAGATGTCTTTGCAAAAGTCTTTAAATATGGCAAGGCACAGCAGCTTTGGAGACTTGCAAATGAAAACGTAAAGGTTACTGCGTATCAAGGATATACGAGGGACGGTCAAAAACAAGACCAGTATGCTTTAAGCGTCAGATTGCCAATAGATAAGTTTGAATTTGCTAAGCAAAACGGAAAAAAGGTTGAAGGCTTTCCTAAAGGAAAATGTTATAACAGAGGAGTAAGCACCGATCAACAATAATATAATTAAACCGTAAAAAGCCGCCCAACGGTGACCTGCTTTATCGCAGGTCGCCTGCTTGGGCGGCTTTTGTTTTTTGTAAATGATCATGAATATATGTAAAGAATAAAAATTGTCGATAATATGAAAAAATAGTCTTGCTATTAAACTTTTGCTGTGGTATAATAAAACGGAACCAAGAAAGGAAATGCATATGGACTATAACGGACGCAGATTGCGCCACGAGCAAAAATATTATATTTCCTACGGTGAGTATTACAATCTTGTATCAAGGCTTAACGGAGTTATGCAAAGGGACGTAAACGGCGGCGAAAACGGCTATTTTATACGCTCCCTGTATTTTGACGATATGCACGATTCCGCCTACTACGAAAAGGAGGCGGGGGTGTACAGCCGTACAAAATACCGCATCCGCATATATAACTATTCCGACGCGGACGGTGACATTAAGCTTGAACAAAAGTGTAAGATAGACCGTTACATCTCAAAAAGCTCGGCAATCATTACAAAGGATGAATTTTATAGGATACTCGACGGCGATAACGCTTTTTTGCTTGATAAAAACAAGCGCGCCGCAAGGGATTTTTATATCGCCTCAAAAACTGCGCTTTTGCACCCCACGGTAATAGTGGACTACTACCGCGATGCGTTCACCATGGAGGAGGGCAACGTGCGTCTCACCTTCGATAAGGAGCTTCGCGCAGGGGTAAATACCTTTGACGTTTTCGACCGCGATGCCCTGACGGTGCGGGCGTATCCTCCGGGGCGCCTTGTAATGGAGGTAAAATACGACGACTATCTGCCCAAAAAGGTGCAGAAAATAATTCAGCCCGACTGCGGCGACTATATGGCAGTAAGTAAATACGTTCTTTGCCGTAAAGCAAAGGATCTTATGCAAAGAAAGGAAATATTGTTATGAATCTTCAAATGCTACTTTCTCAGGATAATCTTTCAAACTTTGAGCAGCTCTTCAACATAGGAAACACCAGTATCTGGGAATTTCTCTTGGTGCTCGGACTTTCCTTTGTTTTTGGCTTGATAATGTATTTCGTATACTTAAAGAGCTTCCGCGGTGTGGTATATTCTCAGCCCTTTAACGCATCCCTCGTGCTTCTGTGCATGATAACCGCCGCACTGGTGGTTACCATAAGCTCCAACGTAGTGCTTGCTCTTGGTATGGTCGGTGCGCTTTCCATCGTGCGTTTCCGTACCGCCATTAAGGATCCCCTTGATATCGTGTTCCTGTTCTGGAGCATCTCTGTGGGCATCATTACCGGCGCAAGGCTCTATGCGGTTGCTGCGGTCGCAACGGTTATAATCGCCATTGTATTTATCATCATGCTTAAGATATTCAAGGGCAGAAAGCCCGTATATCTGTTCGTGCTTCGCTTTGACAGCGCCATTCAGCAGGACCTTGGCAGAGTGCTTGCAAAGCTGGACGGTCAGGTGCGCAACAAGAGCGTTTCGGGCGGAGTTACCGAGATCACCATCGAAATGCAATTAAAGAACAACAATACCTCCTTTGTTGATAAGATCGCACAGATCGATGGGGTACACAGCGCTGTTCTTGTTAATTATAACGGCGATTTTGCCGATTGATCAAAAAAATATCGGCGGCGTTCCCAGTGCAGAATGCCGCCTTTAATATTTTTAAAATACCGCTTGACAATAATGTAAAAATAAATATAATGTTATTGTTAATAGAATATACCCATCAAACCGTAGACAGCAGGTACAAAAATAAATCCTGCCGAGGCAAGAGAGAAATAGTTTTTGTTCCCTCATGCTTTTTTGCGGCATGGGGTTTTTTGTTAGCAAAAAACTTACAGGAGGGAAATGCAAATGTCAGAAGCTGCAATCAGTGAAAAAAGCTTAGTTGTAAGCCAGATCAAAGAGAAGCTGCAAAACGCCAAGAGCGTAGTTGTAGTTGACTATCGCGGTCTTACAGTAAGCGAGGTTACTCAGCTCCGTAACACAATGCGTGCCAACAACGTAGAGTACAAGGTACTCAAAAACACCATGATGGCTCGCGCTTGCCAGGAGCTCGGTATCACAGGTCTTGACAGTGTTCTTGAAGGCCCCAGCGCTTTCTGCTTCGGTTATGACGATCCGGTCATCGCTCCCAAGCTTATGAAGGAGTTCGCCGAGAAGGTCAACAAAACCGAGATCAAGGGCGGTATCATGGACAACGCCGCTATTGATGTAAAGGTAGTGGAAAAGCTGGCTGCTACACCCAGCAAGGAAGTACTTCTTACCAGACTTATGTGGTCTATCACCGGAAGTGTTCGTTCGCTGGCTATCGGTCTTAACGCTGTTAAGGAAAAAATGGAGGCTTAAGCCTCAAAACCTGCCCATAGGGCAAAACAAATTAAAAAATTATATTTATTAACGGAGGAAATTAAAAATGACTATCGCAGAAATCGTAGAAGCTATAAAGTCTATGACTATTCTTGAGGTCGCTGACCTTGTAAAAGCAATTGAAGATGAGTTTGGTGTATCCGCAGCTCCCGTAGCTGTTGCCGGTGCTGCTGCTCCCGCTGCCGCTGCTGCAGAGGAGAAGACCGAGTTTGACGTAGTTCTTGCTGAGGTAGGCGCTAACAAGCTTGCTGTTATCAAGGCTGTTCGTGAGATCACCGGTCTTGGTCTTAAGGAGGCTAAGGACCTTGTTGAGTCCGCTCCTAAGGCTATCAAGGAAGGCGCAAGCAAGGAAGAGGCTGAGGCTCTTAAGGCTAAGCTCTCCGAGACCGGCGCTACCATCGAGCTTAAGTAATTTAAGCGCGGGTATTCATACCGCACTAATGCGTTTGCAAACCCTGCCCTTTGGCGTAAGTCAAAGGGCGTTTTTATTTTCAAAGGGCTTTTTTATTTCAGAAAGAACAGGTCGGTCAGTAAATAAAAAGCAGGTCGGTCAGTAAATCATGACCACCGGCAAAGCCGGTGGTTTGCTCTGCGGCTATAAGCCGCTGTTACTGGCAGGGCTGAAAGCCCACCGAAACATTTGACACTTGCAAACTCGCCCTACCGCCAAAGATTTGGCTGCCATTTTCAGCCTCC
>JAFXDC010000029.1 GCA_017516345.1 Clostridia bacterium
ACGAGATGGGCGATATTACAACCAAACGCATCATAATAGAGATAATGGGCAAATACAGCAATATTATACTTGCAAATTCCGAGGGTATGATAATTGATGCCATAAGACGAGTGGGAAACGACGTATCAAGAGTTCGTCAGGTCATGCCGCACGATATATATACCCTCCCCCCTTCACAGGATAAATACGATCTTACAAGGGATAATCTTGCCAAATACCTGCTTTCCAACCCATTTCCGACAGCGGAAAACCTATGCACAAATTTCATAGGAATAAGTAAGCTTTCCGCGCAGGAAATGCTGTCCCGCGGTACGGATTCGGCAAAAGAATTTATCGATAAGATATACTCCGAAAGCTACACTCCCAACGCCGTTGTTAATGACGGAGAGATGGTTGACTTTTTACCCTTTAAGTACAGCATCATTGCCGCAGAGCATCGCCCCTACTCCTCCTTTTCCGAATTGCTTGAGGATTTCTGCGGTGAAAAGGATCGCTTATCACGAATAAGAGCACGCTCAAAGGAGCTTCGAGATATGGTGTCAAATAACATATCCCGCGCTCAAAAAAAGCAAGGCATATATCTGCAAAAGCAAAAGGAATGCGACAAGATGGAGCAATACCGTATATACGGCGAGCTTATAACGGCAAACCTCTACCGTATACCTCGTGGGAGCAAGTCCGCAACCGTAAACAATTATTACTCACCCGACAATGCGGAACTCACCATCCCGCTTGATAACACCATCTCTCCTCAAGCAAATGCTCAAAAATACTTTAAGCTCTACGGAAAACTGAAGACCGCGTTAAGAATGCTGGATGAACAGATATCAGCAAACGATATAGAGTTAAAATATTTTGAAAGCCTGATGGTAAATCTGGACAACTGCAGTGACCTATCCCAGCTCGAGGAGATACGACAAGAGCTTATACAACAGGGCTATATCAAAAAACCTAAAAAGACAGTAAAGCTACAGCCGTCAAAGCCCCTATTATTCATCGCCCCCGACGGCACAGAAATCTACGTAGGCAGAAACAATATACAGAATGACGAGCTTACGTTGCGTCTTGCATCAAAGGATGACGTATGGCTTCATATCAAGGACGCCGCAGGCTCGCACGTCATAATAAGAAGCAATCATCCCAGTAACGAAACGGTTGAAATTGCCGCAATACTGGCTGCTTATTATTCTAAAGCAAAGCAATCTTCAAAGGCCGCAGTAGATTCAACCAAAGTACGTTTTGTGAAAAAGCCTCGAGGAGCCAAGCCCGGAATGGTAACGTACGATAACTATACCACCTATTATGTAACCCCCTCAGAAGCTATTGCAAAAAGGTACGCTAAGAACCAATAATAAACAAAAGCCCCCACAAGTTTTAACGCATTATATTCACCCGGCGAAAATGACCCGACAGATAATATCTGTCGGGTCATTATATTTATGATCTATATTACTTATTTCTGCTCTGACGACGGGAAATTGCAGGCATATCAAAATCTATATCATCTTCCTGCTCGTCATTGTTATGCCTTCCGAAGGAGAAGAAGCCGGAACGTCCGGTACGCTCGCGAGGTCTTTCCTCATACTGATAATCGTCCTCTTCAACGATTGCCTGACGGCGCTCTCTGCGAGTTACTGCAGGCTCATCATAACGGTCAAAATCTCTGTCGTCCCTGTCATAAGTAGGAGCGGGCTGACGCTGTACTCTGTTATAGTGCGGCTGTTGGAAGGAATCGTCTACGAAGCCGTTGTCAAAATCGTCCTGCTTGGGCTGAGAATACTGGCGAGGCTGAGGCTGCTCGGAAACAAAGCTTGTCATCTCAAGTCCGTCATCCTCTGCTACGTTCTTTTTTTCGGGAGCGGCAGGTCTCTTGGGCTGATATGAAGGCTGATTATTTCTCTCAAATCCGGTAGCTATGATGGTAATGCGGATCTCGTCATCAAGGCTTTCATCAATACCTGCACCCATAATAATATTACATTCGGGATCAACAGCCTCATGAATAAGGTATGCGGCCTCATTGACCTCGGTAAGAGACAGGCTTGCACCGCCCGTAACGTTGAAGATCACGCCGCGAGCGCCCTCAATAGTGGTTTCAAGAAGCGGAGATGCAATTGCCTTCTTGGCGGCGTCTACCGCTCTGTTTTCACCTGTTCCACTACCGATACCCATATGAGCTACGCCCTTATCCTTCATAATGGTCTTAACGTCGGCGAAGTCAAGGTTAATGAGAGCCTGCTTGGTTATAAGATCCGAAATTCCCGAAACGCCCTGACGAAGCACGTCATCAGCCTGACGGAAGGCCTCAATAATAGATGTGCCCTTACCCACTACCTGAAGGAGCTTGTCGTTAGGAATGATTATAAGGCTATCAACCTTGTTCTTAAGGTCAGCGATACCCTTTTCGGCATTATTTGCACGGATCTTACCCTCAAACATAAAAGGTCTTGTAACAACACCAACAGTAAGAATGCCCATTTCCTTTGCGATCTCGGCTACGCAAGGTGCTGCACCGGTACCTGTTCCGCCACCCATACCCGCGGTTACGAATACCATATCAGCGCCCTTAAGATGCTCTGCGATATCCTCGCGGCTCTCCTCTGCGGCTTTTTTACCGATCTCAGGGTTTGCACCAGCGCCAAGTCCCTTCGTGAGCTTTGAGCCGATCTGTATCTTTTTATTCGCCTTGGACACCTTAAGTGCCTGACTATCACAGTTAACAGAAATATACTCCACACCCTTAAGTCCGGACGTGATCATTCTGTCCACTGCATTATTGCCTGCTCCACCGACACCAACTACTCGTATCTGAGCAAAATCGCCTGCATCAAAATTAAATTCCATAACAGTCCTCCTGTAAAATCATTTCTTAAATATTTGCTTAATCTGTTCCCAAACAGATATATTCTCTTCTTCATACTTGTCCATGGTAAGCTCGGTCACGCCAAGCACCGCCGTGTAACAAGAGTTATTCAGCTTTGTACTGCGAGGCTGGACAACGCTTACGTTTCTCCCCAATGCCTTTTGGGTAAACTCGCGTATGCCGCGCATTTCCGCCGTACCACCGCTAAGAAATACTTCAATGTATTCAGGTAAAATACAACCCGAACGGATAAGCTCCTTCTTGATTATATCACAAATTTCAAAAACGCGCGCATTAATTATTTCCTGAACCTGAAGCATAGGAAAGCGATACAACTGATAGGTTTCCTTTGCCATTATTTCATACCAGTCATCACGTCCGACAGACAGTCCGTAAATAGCTCGCTTTTTAAGCTGTTCAGCTATATCATCGGGTATCCTTAAGGTGAGTGCAAGATCCTTTGTTATATGCAAGCCACCCAAGGGAATGGTGGAGTGAAACAAAATACCGTCACTTTTAAAAATTGTAACAGAAGTCATTCTATGACCTATATCGACAAGAATTGCTGTTTTATCCCTGACTTCGTTTGGAATAAACGATACTCCTTGAGCAAGCACAGAAGAAATAAAACTATCCACCTCATAACCGCAACGTTGAAGGTGATTTGCAATAGACTCTGTAAAGGAGCGACTTACCAAAATGTATGATACCAACGCCCCCAGCTGATCGCCGATAAGGTTTACGGGATCCATGGTTCTTCTAGTGTTATTTACCGTGAAGTATACAGGACATCTGTGTGCTACATAAAAATTTCTGTAAGCTGTAAAGCCCTCACCGCGCTTAAACATAAGCAAGATATCATCTCGGGTTATTTTTCTCGGTCTCCCCAAATTAAGGCCAACCTTTCTGCAAACAACCTCGGTGAAATCTGCAGGAACTCCTACGTTGACTTTTCTAACACGAAATCCGGCCTGCTTCTCTGCTTCATGCAGAGCCGAAGAAATTATGTATTTTATTTCCTTAGGCTCCACCCAACCCTTACGGGTATATCCGGAATATTCTATTGTAGCGGCCCCAAGAAGAGTAAAGCCCTCGTAAACGCCGCTTTCGGCTATTGTACATACCACCTTAGAGGTGCCGATTTCAATAGCCGCAGAAACTTGCCGCATATTTCAGCAACCTCCAGACCGTTTTTACACCAAATCTTATAACTATTATAACAAATAGTTTCAAATAATAAAAGTATTTTTTGTTAAGATATTCGATTTTTCGCAATTATTTTGCAATTTTTTTGCAATATTTTTAAATTTTATGGATTTTATACGTTCACGAGCTGATTTTGTGCGCCCTCGTCATCAAATTTCCTAAAGATTATGTTACCTACAACCGATATATCTAACACGCCCGTAGTGTGCCCTTGAGATATAACAGAATCCATTGCGGCACTGAGACAGGATATTTTTCCCTGTAATTGTGTAGGTAACCCCACTATTATTTTAAAGTCACCCAACCACATGACAATGTTAGATTCCTCGGTCATATCTATAACGTTTATCTTATGCATAAAATCATATATTCTCAGATTATATGTAAGCTGCTCAAAATCCTGAAACTGCGTCACGTTTACGGGTTCTATCTTTGTGCCTCTGACTATAGGATTGACCGCTATCCCTTGTACCAAAATCAGTGCAGGATCTTTATTTCTGGCATCCGACATTACAACGCCGTTTTCCGCCACGTCGTAATACTGTCCGTTATATATAAACTGAAAAACAGGCTCTCGTTCCTTAACGACTATTTCAACTTTATTTGGAAGTTCTCGAACAATATTGACAACCTCGAGGTACGGATTGTCATCCTCTATGCACTGCTTTATAGCATCCTCATCTATCTTGAAAATATTAATGCCAAACAGGTTGTCCTTTGCAGCATAGGTTATATCCTCAAAATGATATCTCTCGTCTCCGGATATTCTCACCGATCCCTCTACTACATTAAAATAAGATGAGTTAATAAATACGGCAAGAGCAATTATTAATATCAACACCAAAAAGGCGACTAAACGCCCTCTGTGTTTGATTCTATATCTACCGCTTTTTAGCGATGTATCAATATATCTGTCCCTTGCCAACTCTTCCTCCGTACTTTTGATTCAGTCATTAAAGACAACAATCATTTGTTATTTTACAGCCTTTACGGTTCTTTTATTTTTAGAGTCCTCGCTTCGCCTTGTTTTTGACGTGCCTTTTGTTCTTGTTCTGTAACGATCCTGTTTTCTTTTAGGTTCATGCTCATAAGACTGTTCGTCACCGCGTGAGTTATTATCGTTATCATCATGTTCTTGCTCCGGCGTCTTTCTTCGTCGCGAATACCTGCTTATATTCAGCAACAGCATTGCACCTCCTGAAAAGCACAGTAACGAAGATGTTCCTCTGCTAATAAACGGAAGAGTAACTCCCGTGGAAGGTATGGTATTTGTAACCACCGCGATGTTTACTATTGCTTGCAACGCTACGATTACAGTAATTCCGGTAGCCAAAAAGCATCCGAATGCATCAGGCGCCTTAAGGGCAACTTTTATCGCAAAGAAGATAAATGCCATATATAGTATTATTACTATAAGAGCACCTACAAAGCCAAATTCCTCAGCTATTATTGCAAAGATGTAATCTGTATCCTTCATGGGAAGGTATGATATTTTCTGCTTGCTGTTTCCCAATCCCACACCAAACAATCCGCCATTGCCAAGGGCATAAAGAGATTGAACGATCTGGTATGAGCTTTCTGACGGATCTATCCAAGGATCCAGCCATGCCTGAAGTCTTCCTGCACGCCAGTTTGTAAAAAATATCATATATATTCCAAAGCCTGCCGCGGCGATACCGCCTGCAGCCGCCCATCCAAGATGCATTCCGGAAATGAATGCCATAATGATCGCGGGAGCAAGAATGCAAATAAGTGTTGTGGATAAGTTAGGTTCAAGAACGATCAGAACGGCAAAAAACAAACTGGGCACAAAATAGCATATCCATGTTTTTACGTTGCTGTACCAATATCTATTGTGGGATGCATAAAACGCCATATATATCACGGCAACGAATTTTGCTATTTCGGATGGTTGAATGGTAAAGCCCCCTATTTCTATCCATCTGTGCGCTTCATTTCTCGCATCAAAAAAGAATACCAAAATGAGCAAAACGGCAGTTATAACAACCGCAGCATATACGATTTTTTTATTGTTAAGCCATCTGTAATCAAAATATTTATTAAAAACACAGATAAACAGTATGCAAATAACCGCAATTATTGTGTGCTGTACAGCATTTTTATATCCTTCGTATCCGCTAAGAACAGTGCTTACGTAGGTGCTGGAAAATACCATTACCACACCTATCAATATCAAAGTGACAGTAATAAGCAGAAGCGGAAAGCTTAATCCGCCTTTAATGACGTCGTTACGTTTATTCTTTTGTGCTTCCGCTCTGCGAGTCATCAGGTTTGCTCCTTGATACTTTTTACAATTTGCTTAAATACTCTGCCACGATGCTCAAAATCCTCAAACATTCCCCAGCTTGCACACGCAGGAGAAAGTAATACGTTCCAACCATCATAGGCATTTTCATATGCACATTTTACTGCATCCTCAAACGTATCGACAACGCTGTATGCAGTTACCCCGTTATCATTAAGAGCCTGCACTATCTTTTCCTTCGTCTGCCCCAAAACCACGGTATATCTAATATTGTCGGTATAAAACTTAATAAGCTCGTCAAAGCTGCCGCCCTTATCATAGCCGCCAAGTATCAAAACCGTGGGAGCAGTCATGGTCAATATCGCTTTTTCTGTTGAGTCGGGATTGGTCCCCTTTGAATCGTTAATAAAGGTTACACCGTTTACTGTATCCACAGTCTCTATTCTGTGCTCTACCCCCTTAAAGTTCATTAAGGTGTAGGCGCAGCTCTTTGCGCTTATTCCCATAAGCATACCCATAGCAACTGCCGCCATGGCGTTTTCAAGGTTATGCAGCCCCTTGATATACACCTGGGACGCATTACATATTATACTCTTTGTTGCTCCGTATGAGAATACTATATTGTTGTCTTGGTCAAGATATACGCCTTCATCAAGCCTTATCTTTCTTGAAAAATAAACCACCCTGCTCTTCAAGCCTGCGCCCAAGCTGCGCACTGTTTCATCGTCATAATTAAGCACCGCATAATCATCACTGCTCTGATTTTCAAATATGCGCTTTTTGGTGTCGATATAACCTTGCATGCTGCCGTGTCTGTCAAGATGGTCGGGGGTTATATTAAGAAGTGCCGCAACGTGAGCATTGAAGGAAATAATACACTGAAGCTGATAACTGCTGATCTCGGTCACCATTACGTGTTCTTTTGTAGCCTTAAGAGATCTTGCAATGTACGGTAAGCCTATATTACCAACGACGAAATTTTCACGCTTTGCATCTGAAAACATTTGTCCTACGAGCGACGTTGTGGTGGTCTTTCCGTTCGTGCCGGTAATAGCAACGGTTTGACCCTTGCACAGACGGTATCCCAGCTCTATTTCTGTATATACCGGAATACCAAGCTCCTTCGCCTTTATAAGAGACGGGATCGTAGGAGGCACGCTTGGGCTGATAACTATAAAATCAGCATCCTCTATAAGGTTATCAGGCTTACATCCCAAAGCAAAGCGACACTTACCCTCCAGCCTTTCAACGCCCTCAAGCTTTTCAAGAGGCTTGGAATCGTTAATTGTTACGTTGTAACCCAGTTCAATAAGCACATCAGCCGCAGCAATACCACTGCGAGCCATGCCTATTATTAAAGCATTTTTATTCTCTTGCATATAATACACCCGAATTCAGTTAGATTTTCACCATAAGCATGGTTATAAGGCACAGCACTACGGTTACGATAACGTACATAGCCGTTACCTTGGTTTCATGATTTCCCTTTAATTCAAAATGGTGATGAAGGGGCGCCATTTTAAATATTCTCTTTTTTCTCAGCTTATATGATCCGACCTGCAGAATTACCGAAACGCATGATGCAACAAGAACTCCTCCGGCGATCGGTATAAGAAGCATCATCCTTGAAAACATCACCATTGCACTTATCGCACCGCCGATCATAAGTGAGCCGGTATCCCCCATGAAGATCCTTGCAGGATAAATGTTGAATCTGAGGAAGGCCAATACTCCACCCAGCATGACCGCTCCAAACTTCGCAAGATCATTAAGCTGAGCCGCATATTCCGTGTCTGCCGCATTACTCATGGCTATTATAAGCACGGTAAAGGTAAGAATTATAACCGAGCTGACAGAGGAAGCCAGGCCGTCAAGTCCATCGGTAAGGTTAACTGCATTTACTATGGCAATAACCACAAACACCGCAACGGGAATGTAGAAAAGACCAAGATCCCATTTTGCGTCCGTGAAGGGCAAGATGATTTCCGTGCCTATATACGGATTATTATAGGCATACACCGCCAATAAAATCGCTATACCGAACTGACCGATTATCTTCTGATATGCACGCAGACCAAGCGAGCGTTTCTTAACGATCTTAATAAAATCATCAAGAAAGCCTACAAGTCCATATGCGCCCGCCGATAAAGCGGCAATAAGTGCCATATCCTTAAGTCCAAAAATTATAGCCGCTACACAAACAGAGGCAAATATAATGATTCCGCCTATAGTAGGTGTGTTTTGCTTGGCAAGATGAGATTGAGGCCCGTCATCTCTGACCTGCTGACCGAATTTCAAGCGCTTCATAAGCTTTATAAAAAACGGCCCGAGTATAACACCTATAGCAAACGTAACGATTGCCGGGATTATATATTGCGCAAATGTTTCCATAATTCCTCCACTGTATGTAAATAACTATTTCTTTTGTAGAATTTCCGCTACTACCTCTCTGTCGCTAAAGTGATGCTTTTGACCCATGATATCCTGATAATCCTCATCACCCTTGCCTGCAATTACAATTATATCATCCTTTTTCGCAAATTGCATTGCATAATTTATGGCATTATATCTGTTTTCTATGCAAGTGTAATTGTTGTAATCCGACGGTAAGCCGACTCGAATCTGTTCGATGATCTCATTGGGGTCCTCAAATCTCGGATTGTCACTTGTAAGCACGCAGTAATCACTGTATTGTGCGGCTATTTTGCCCATGATCGGCCTCTTTACGCTATCACGGTTGCCGCCGCATCCAAATACCGTTATAAGCCTTCCTTTTTTGTAATTAACAACAGTCCTTAAAATATTTTCCAGGCCGTCGGGGGTGTGCGCATAATCTATTATTACACTGTATTCCTCGCCGTGCATATACGGTGTCTCAAATCTGCCGGGCGTACCGCTGTAGAGCTCCAAAAGTCTCACAGCTTCGTCCGCCTCATAACCGTAGCACATAAGCGCGCCTATGGCTCCCAAAGCGTTATAAACGTTAAATTCGCCCGTTATCTTCAGCTTTACACTATATACCTTATCCTTATATACAAGATCAAACGAGCTTGAATCACCGCCAAGCAGTACGTTTTTAGCCATAAGATCCGCATTTTGCTTAAGTGAATACGTCATCAAATTACGCTCTGTCGCCTCTGCGATCTCTTTACCGAGTCCATCATCGATATTAACAACAGCATTTTTACTGCGCTGAGGCGTAAATAATCTGCGCTTTGCATTAGCATAGACCTCCATGGTTCCGAAGAACTCAAGATGATCCTGTGTAAAGTTGGTAAATACACCGGCAGTATAAACGATGTCCTCCACCTTTCTTAAGTGAAGCGCCTGCGCGGTAACCTCCATGACTACGGTATCTATCCCCTTTTCCACAAGTATCGAAAGAATATACTGTAGCTCTATCGGGTCGGGTGTTGTGCTGGTGGTTATGCGAATATCCAGCTTTTCATCGTTTGCATATATGCCCGAGGTGCCTATTACGGCTACAGAAACCCCCTTTGCCTGCAATGCCTTTTTTAACATAAAGGTAATGCTCGTTTTGCCGTTAGTGCCTGTAATTCCAAGAAAATTAAGCCTTTTGGCAGGATTTCCGTAGAAGGCGGCGGCAACAAGAGACATTGCGCTTCTTGTATCCTTTACCTTTATTTGAAGTATATCATCGCGTGTAAACTCCTCTACAAACACAGCAACCGCACCGTTCTTAATGGCGCCGTCTATATATTTATGGCCATCGGTAACAAGTCCCTTTATTGCAAAGAATACCGATCCCTCTCGACACGTCCTATTGTCAAGAGTAAGGTGCGAGACCTCTACGTGATCCACCTCGTCATTTGTTTGATATACCTTGATATTTTTCAACAAATCGGTCAATAACATAATACATCTACTCCATAACGTCCGTATACGAATCCACTGCCGTGCCGCCGGTCACAAGCACTGAAGCACCCTTATAAACCATCGTACCTGCGGCAGGCACCTGAGCAATAACCTTGCCCTTGCCTTGAACAAGCATGTAAAGTCCAAGCTCCTTGAGCTTTTTTTCAGCCTCGACGCAATCCAGTCCACGTAGATTGGGCACCTCAATGTTTTCTATCAGCTCATGCTCATCCTTATCGGCATTGTCGGCAGGCACCTTCATGTATTTAAGGGATTGCTCCATTATGATCTTTACGTACGGCGCCGCTACTACGCTACCGTAATCGATGGCAACGTCCGGTTCGTCAACTACCACCAAAACCGCTATCCTGGGATCGTCAGCAGGGGCAAAACCAATAAACGAGGCTATATGCGTGTCTCTTACTATTTTTCCGTCCTTATATTTTTGTGCAGTTCCGGTCTTTCCTCCAACCTTATACCCCGGTATATATGCATTTTTACCGCTACCTTGGCTTACCACGGACTCAAGCAATTCTCTCACGGTCGCACTCGTTTGCTCCGAGATGACCCTTCTTACCACAACGGGCTTATTCTCCGTGACAACCTTTCCGTCATCATCCACAAGTGCCCCAACCAAGTGCGGTTGCATAAGCTCTCCCCCGTTAATTGCGGCACTGAAGGCCGTAATAAGCTGAAGAGGGGTCACCGCTATTGCCTGACCGAAGGATATCCTGGCAAGATCCACGTTTCTGACATACTTCTGCGCAAGCATAATACCGCTTTGATCGGCGGAAAAATCCACACCCGTCTGGCTTCCTATACCGAAAGCACGAAGATATTCATACATTTTTTCGGTTCCCAGCATAAGTCCCATCTGCATAAAGGCGGTATTACACGAATTCTGTACCGCTTGAGCAAGGGTTTGAGATCCATGCGGAACCGTGCGCCAACACTTGATCTTTTCTCCATCCACCATGTGATATCCCGGGTCATAGAAGGTAGAGGTCTTCGTCACCTTCCCCTCTTGCAATGCCGCAGCCAGAGTAAGCACCTTAAAGGTCGAGCCGGGCTCATACGCATCTAAGATCGCACCGTTTCTGGATATTGCAGACCACGCCTCCCAATCGCTCTTGGGCGGATCGTTAAGGTCGTAATCGGGAAGATTTACCATCGCAAGCACCTCGCCGGTGTTTGGCTCCATTACAATGCACGTAACCTTCTTTGCTTTTTGCTCGGTCATGCATTTGCGCATAGCGCTTTCGGCAAATTTCTGTATATTATAGTCAATTGTTAACCGAAGGTTCAATCCGTTAGTAGGATCTACATACCTCTCTTCTCCACCCGGGATCTGCGATCCCCATACGTCGGCAGATGAATATATCTTTCCCGTCAGTCCTCTTAAGTACTTGTCATACTTAAGCTCAAGGCCCTCCTTGCCCGTTCCATCAACAGCTGTGCTTCCAAGCACCTGCGCCAGCGTAGCTCCCTTTGGATAATAACGTTTCTTGTCATCCACAAGAACAACGCCCTTGGATCCAATGGCCTCCACGGCCTTTATCTCGGCATCAGACAAGTGTCTTTTTATGGTTACCTCTGCATATTCGGTCTTACATACCTTGGCATAAACACTTTCTCTGTCAAGCCCCAAAACCGAAGAAAGGCTATCTGCAACCTGGTTTGCATTTCCCTCTTTTTTAATGACAGAAGGCTTTACAACAAGGCTTTTAGATAACCCACTTACAGCAAGTATTTCACCGTTTTTATCATATATCGATCCTCTGGATGCAGAAACCACGGTCGTAGAGGTCCATTGCCCCAACGCTTTACGTTGTAATTCCTCCGCTTCTATTATCTGCCACCTAAAAAGATTACCTATCAGTACTGCAAAGCACAGCATGAATATGGTTATAAAACAGCTGATTCTTCTTTTGTGGCTGAAACGTCGAACCTTATGGGGCAAATCAACCTCTCCTCTCCAGCGAACTGATCCAATCAAGTATACTGTCTATTATATTACCGCTGTTTGTCTGTTGTGTCAAATCGGCCTGGGGCTGCGATGCCTCTACCGAAATAACATGATAATTATCACCGTCTACAAATACAAGGCCAAGCTCGTTTTCCGCATATTCCATATATGCTCCCATGTCTTCCTTGGCGCTAAGCTCCTGCTTTACGGTATTAAGCTCATGGGTCGCATGTGTAATACGGCTTCCCATTTCCTGTATCTGCCTATTATTCTGATATATCTCAGAGTTGCGCATAACGACCGCAAATGCCATTACCGCAATTGCCGCGACCGCAAGCATCAAAAAAGCATGCGAGCGTTTTTTCTCGGTTCGCGTCTGGCGCTGCTGCTTTTGACCCGGCTGAACCGGAGGAAGCACCCTGGGACGGCGTTGCGGAGCTCTTTCGGGCTTTTCCGGTTGCGGATAAGGAATGAACTGCGGCTGTAATGCAGCGTTGGCATCAGCGCCGTATCTTACTTCGTAACGCACATCTTCATTTTTTCTGTTGTAATTTCTAACATTGCTTCTGTTGTTTGAATTTGTTGCGCTTGCCATAAGATTATTCATTCTCCTAACCGATTATGCCTTAAACGCGTTGGGCACATCTTAATTTTGCACTTTTACTGCGAGAGTTGTTCTCTATTTCTTCTTTCGAGGGTAATATAAGCTTTGATACGCTCTTTAAAATCTGCACCTTGCCGCAAGTGCATATCGGCGCCTTTGGCGGACATATACAAGGCTTTTCAAGGCTTCTTATAACCTGCTTTGCCACTCTGTCCTCAAGCGAATGGAAGCTTATTACACATAATCTTCCACCCGGATTTAAGCAGTCCGAAATATCTCTGAGCGATTTTTCCAACAAGCCTATCTCGTTGTTGACCTCTATTCTTATTGCCTGAAAGGTCCTCTTTGCAGGATGCGAGCCATTCTGTCTGGCTCTTATCGGTATCGCCTTCTTTATTATGCTGACCAGCTCTCCCGTGGTCTCCACGGTCTTTCGCTCACGCTCCTGAATAATGAATTGAGCTATTCGGGACGCCCACTGTTCTTCGCCATAATCGTAGATAATTCTGCAAAGCTCTTTTTGCGAATACTCATTAACCACATGATGTGCACTTAAATACTGTGTAGTATCCATTCTCATATCAAGCGGAGCATCCTGCATGTAGCTGAAGCCGCGCTCAGGATTGTCAAGTTGATACGAGCTAACACCCAAATCAAGCATACATCCATCTATGCCGTCTATCGAAAGCTCGGAAAGCACTTTTTTTATTTCCGAATAATTTGAGTGCACAAGAGTAACGCGATCCTCATAGCCTTTAAGGCGTTCTTTTGCAGCGGCAAGCGCCTCGGTGTCACGGTCTATACCTATCAATCTTACGCTTTTGTTTCTCTTGAGAAGCTCCAGGCTATGCCCTGCTCCCCCAAGCGTACAATCAACGTATATACCGCCATCCCTTATGTTCAACATATCGATCGTTTCATTAAGCAATACCGAAGTGTGTTTGAAATCCATATATTTTAATCCTCTTTGCCGGAAACCTTAGCCTGCAGCTCCCTTCTGGCCTCAGCGGAAGAATAGTCTCTTTCGCTCCAGGTTTCACTGTCCCAAATTTCAAAATAATCAAAATTTCCTATTACAACGAGTTCTTTTGTTAAATTTGCATATTTTCTTTGACGTATGGGCAACAGAACTCGACCCGCGGCATCAAAATCACCTTCTACCGCATTTGCAAATAAGCTTCTGCGGAAATTGATGACGTCCATATCCAAGGTGCCAAGCTTGGTTACGTCTCCGGTGAGCACTTGCCACGTTTCTTCAGGATAAACGCAAAGACAGGAATCGGTTCCCTGGGAAACAATAAAGCTATCTCCGAGCAACGCTCTGAATTTAGCGGGCAAACGCACGCGGCCCTTGTCGTCTATCGTGGCATCATACGTTCCAAGAAACCCCTTTTGCAGCAAGACTACTCACCTCCAATCTACTTTATGACACTATTCTACCACACTTAATGCCCACTTGCAACCACTTTTTTAAAAAAATATACGTTTTTTTATAAATTTTGCCCACTTTTTTACCACTTATTTTTATTTTTGACCATTTGCACCCACATTTCAGCGTTTTTAATAAAAAATAAAAAAACAGAGCGCTCCCCCATTGGGCTTGCGATCTCTGTTTTTATTTGATCGGTACGTTTGACTGTGGCAACGTGACCAATCATCAAATTCCCGCCACGTTCAACGTCACTTAACGACAGAAGTTGACCGTTATCTTGCTCGCGCCTGATCGGTAGTGTCTGCAGTTGCAGTACCCGTGGAAGCACCGGCACTTCCCTCAGGAATGATGTCCGATGTATTTTCCACCGTAGGGATCAGCGAGGGCATACTGCTTGGCGCATTTGATGGTGACGGCGTAATTGTTGCCATGGGCACGGTAGGAACGTCCTTGACCATATCACAGGCAACAAACAGTATCATTATCAGAATACACATGGATAAAACAATGGTTACTTTTTTCATAATTCATTTCCTTTCTTTGTTACGGTATTAATATTTCCACCTAACAAAATAATTATACATTTTTATTAAAAGCCGTCTTGAATTAAAAAAACATCACTATTTAATTCCTTATTTTATATTAAAATTAAAAAATCTGTTGCCAAAATACTTTAATGTAGTATAATAATATAATAAGTTTTTGACAGCTCACATGTATATTCAAAAAAACATTTTACTCCAGAAAGGAAATACTATTATGTCAAACGTAATGGACACCCTCAGAGAAAGAGGATATATCAAGCAAGCAGTATACGAGGATGATCTGTACGAGCTTCTCGGAAAAGAAAGTGTAACCTTTTATGCCGGATTTGACCCGACCGCAGACAGTCTGCACGTAGGTCACTTCCTACTTGTTATGGCTATGGCTCATATGCAGCGTGCAGGTCATAAAGCGATCGTACTTATCGGCGGAGGTACCGCGGCCATCGGCGACCCCAGTGGCAGATCCGATATGCGTCAGATGATGACCCGCGAGACCATTGATCACAACGTAGCATGCTTTAAAAAACAACTCAGCCGTTTTATCGACTTTGATGAGGACAAAGCCATAATAGTTAATAATGCAGATTGGTTACTGAATATAAACTATATCGAATTCCTTCGCGATATCGGCGTTCACTTCTCGGTAAACAAAATGCTTAGTGCCGAGTGCTTTAAGACCCGCATGGAAAAGGGTCTCTCCTTCCTCGAATTTAACTACATGCTCATGCAGAGCTACGACTTCCTCTGCTTGAATCAGAAATACGGCTGCATGCTCCAGATAGGCGGAGACGACCAGTGGTCCAATATGCTTGGCGGTGCAGACCTCATTCGCAGAAAGGAAAGAAAGGACGCCTTTGCTCTCACCTTTACCCTTCTTACCAATAGCGAGGGTAAAAAGATGGGCAAGACTCAGTCGGGCGCAGTATGGCTTGATCCCAACAAGACCTCGCCCTATGAGTTTTATCAATACTGGCGTAACGTTAACGATGCTGATGTTGAAAAGTGCCTGAAGCTGCTCACCTTCCTTCCTCTTGATGAGATCACCGAGCTTTGCGCCTACAAGGATGAACGAATTAATGCCGCTAAGCGCCGTCTTGCTTATGAGGTTACCGCCATCGTTCACGGCAACGAGGAGGCCGATAAGGCTCAGGCAGCAGCAGAAGCAGTATTCGGAAGCGGTTCAATAGATCAAATGCCTACAAAGAACATCTCCATGGCAGAGCTTGACAATATCCGCATCACCGACCTCCTCTTCGTTGCGGGCATCACCAAGAGCAAGGGCGAGGGCAGACGTCTTATTGAGGGTGGCGGAATATCGGTAAATGATCGCAAGATCACAAGCGTTGACGACGTTCTTTCGCATGATGACATAACAGAGGGCTACCTCATTCTTCACAAAGGCAAAAAGACCCACCTTCGTATTATTGCCGAATAATGAAGCCTTATCTTACCATATTAAAAAAAGCGGAATATGAATATATAATCAATAAATCCCGTTTTATTTCGGTAACTGCTCACGTTTCATCAAAGGAGGAGGCCGAAGGGATACTTGCTGAAGAAAGGCTCCGTTTCCCCGATGCCACCCACCACTGTTGGGCGTATATACTTGATCAAAGCGGAACGGGAACGAAGTTTTCCGACGACGGAGAGCCGTCAGGCACCGCAGGCATGCCCATACTTGAGGTCATGCGTAAGCAAGGATTGTCTTACTGCATAACGGTGGTGACCAGATACTTCGGCGGTATCCTCCTTGGCGCAGGCGGCTTGGTCCGCGCATATACCAACAGCACAGTCGGAAGTGTAAAAAACGCAGGAATCGCCAAAATGGAGCCGTGCGAGGTATATGATATATGTATTCCGTACACCTTTTACGACAAGACACAGCGAGCACTGTCCGCAAACAAGAGTATTATGATCTTTAATACCGAGTTTGCCTCCGACGTGAGGATAAAGTGCTGTAACCGCATAGACGATACTCAGAGGATAAGATCGGAGATCTTCGATTTATGCAACGGAAATGCTACCTTTACAGAGCCTGAACAGAAAAGCTGTTTATGGCCTGAGGATATTAATTAAGATTACGAAAGGACGATATATTATGTTAATTCAAAAAACTACGACACCCAAAGCAAAGCCCGTTGACGAGAGCGCACTTACTTTTGGCAAGGTTTTCACCGATCATATGCTTATGATCAATTACACTGAAGGTAAGGGTTGGCACGATGAGCGTATAGTGCCCTATCAGAATCTCGATATGGATCCCGCTTGCATGGTCCTTCATTACGGGCAGGCCATCTTTGAGGGTATGAAGGCGTACAAGACCGCCGACGGAAGAGTGCAAATGTTCCGTCCGCAGGACAACATCAACCGTATGAACAAATCCGGCGAGCGTCTTTGTATTCCCGCTCTTCCCGTAGATAAGGTTGTAGATTGCATCAAGCAGCTCGTAGAGGTCGAGAAGGATTGGATCCCCACCGCACCCAACACCTCACTTTACATACGTCCCACCATCATCGCTACCGACGTAGCTCTTGGTGTACATGCATCCAAGACCTATTTGTTCTATGTTATCCTCTCCCCCGTCGGACCTTATTATAAGGAGGGTCTTAACCCCGTTAAAATCTTTGTTGAGGATGAATACGTTCGCGCAGTACGAGGCGGAACAGGCTTTACTAAGTGTGCCGGCAACTACGCCGCCTCCCTTATCG
The DNA here is from genome assembly GCA_017516345.1 of Clostridia bacterium. GTDB lineage: Bacteria > Bacillota > Clostridia > Christensenellales > QALW01 > UMGS1338. Next base: position 17,467 of record JAFXDC010000029.1, read on the forward strand.
GCTCCGAGCGTGCCGCTAAGTTCGGTTATTCGCAGGTGCTTTGGCTCGACGGTGTGGAGCGCAAGTACGTCGAAGAGGTCGGCGCAATGAATATGTTCTTCGTTATTGATAACGTTCTTGTAACACCTCCGCTTGAGGGTAGCATTCTTGGCGGTATCACCCGTGATTCGGTTATTAAGTATGCACGCCACAAGGGCCTTGAGGTTCAGGAGCGCAAGATCGCCATTGACGAGGTCATGGACGCCGCAAGAAGCGGACACCTCAACGAGGCCTTCGGCTCGGGTACCGCAGCCGTTATCTCGCCCGTTGGAATGCTCCGTATGGACGACGAGGAGGTCGTTATTAACAATAACGAGATCGGCCCCATCGCTCAAATGCTTTATGATGAAATCACCGGTATTCAATACGGACGCCTTTCCGATCCCTTTGGCTGGGTAGTAGAGGTTAAATAATTATCCAAATACTAAAAGACCTTCAACCGTTTGGTTGAAGGTCTTATTTTATTCTTCCTCACCCTGAAACATATCCTTGGCAAGTATTTCGTCAAGCTTTTCAAGCACTCGCTCCTTGCCCAGCCTCGTGGTGGAGGATACAGGGTATATCTCGCTTGCAATTATTCCCACCTCGCGCGAAAGCTCCATCGTGCGCTTGTTGATCTGAGCTCGGGACAGCTTGTCCGCCTTCGTGGCTATTATGCTGTAAGGAACACGGTAAAAGTTGAGCCAATTAAGCATGGTCTTATCTTCCTGTGTTGGCGAATGACGAATATCAAGCAACAAAAACACGTGACGAAGTCCTCCGCTCTGATTAAGATAATCCTCTATCAATCTTGAAAAACGCATTTTTTCCTGATCGCTAACCTTTGCATATCCGTATCCCGGCAGATCCATAAGTGTAAAATCCTCATTGATAAGAAACACGTTTATCATTCGAGTCTTTCCGGGGGTCTGCCCCACCTTTGCAAGCTTGCCGATATTGGTCAGCATATTTATAAAGCTGCTTTTACCGACGTTTGATTTCCCCGCAACGGCTATTTCGGGAAGCTCAAGGGGTTTATACTGCTCGTGCAGAGCAAAGCCATACATGTATTGCGCCTTTTTAATTATCACAGTCTTATCTCCTTAGTAAGGGAATTTGAAAGAAGCTGTCCCACGTTGCCGACCGGAATGTATTCCAGCTTGCTCGTGATCTCGGCGGGCACTTCCTTTATATCGTCCTTATTCCCCTCCGGTATTATAACGCGCGTGATTCCCGCGCGGTAAGCAGCCAAGGATTTTTCCTTTAAGCCTCCTATGGGAAGCACCTGACCTGAAAGAGTGATCTCTCCCGTCATAGCAGTATCTCCTCTTACCTGTGTATCGCAAAGTGCGGAAACCATTGAGGAAAGAATGCTTACGCCCGCAGACGGTCCATCCTTTGGTGTTGCCCCTTCGGGAACGTGAAGGTGAATATCGATCTCCTTATGGAACTTATCATCCAAGCCCAAAGTCCTTGCGTTGCTTCTTATAATGCTGAGCGCAGCAGTAGCTGATTCCTTCATTACGTCTCCGAGACTGCCCGTAAGCACGAGCTGTCCGCTTCCCGCCATTACGGCAGTTTCGATATTCAAGGTCTCTCCACCGACCGCAGTCCACGCAAGACCCGTCGCAACACCCTTCTTATCCTCAAGTGCATTTTCACTTCTATGATGTCTGTATCCGCGCAGTATTTCATTGAGTGCTTTTTCGGTGATCCTGATACGTTTTTTGTTCTTGGCAAGCTCGCAAACGCAATAGCGGCATACGTCGGCGATTCGTCTTTCAAGATTTCGTACTCCCGCCTCGCGAGTATAATCCGATATTATCACCTTTAAAATATCATCATTAACAACTAACTCCTTTGCGGTTATACCGTGCTTGCTCATTTGCTTGGGCAAAAGATGGCGCTTTGCTATCTGAAGCTTCTCTACGTCGGTATAACCGCCAAGCTCTATGATCTCCATTCTATCCTTAAGCGGTTGAGGAATGGTATCAAGCGTATTTGCGGTGGTTACAAACATTACGCGGCTCAGATCGTACGGCACCTCAATATAATGATCCTTAAAGGTATTATTTTGCTCTTTATCAAGCACCTCGAGCATCGCCGATGCAGGATCCCCCTTGAAGTCCGAGCTCATCTTATCGATCTCATCAAGCAGAAACAGAGGGTTTACGTATCCCGCCTGCTTCATGGTATAGATGATCCTGCCCGGAATGGCTCCGACGTAGGTGCGCCTATGTCCTCTTATTTCCGCTTCATCTCTTACTCCGCCAAGCGACATGCGAACGTATTTTTTACCCATTGCCTCTGCCAGCGAGATGGCAATGCTGGTCTTTCCTACTCCGGGAGGGCCTACAAGACACAGAATGTTGCCTTCGCTATTTCCCGTACGCTTACATACCGCAAGATACTCAAGTATACGTTTTTTGACTCTATCCATGCCGTAATGATCTCTATCCAAGATCTTTTGCGCATGAATTATGTCAATATTCTCCTGTGTCATCTTGGTCCACGGCAGATCGAGCAGCCACTCCAGATAATTACGGATAAGAGAGGTTTCAGGCATTCCGGGAGCCATACGGATCATTCTTGTAAATTCCTTTAGTGCCTTTTCCTTTATATCCTTGGGCATATCGGATTCTTCGATACGTTTTCTTATCCTTTCATTCTCGTCCGCATCGGTGTCTCCCAGCTCCTTCTGTATGACCTTAAGCTGCTCGCGCAAATAGTAATCTCTTTGCGCTCCATCCATCTGCTGCTTGACCTTTGCGGCAATGTTATTCTCTATCTTTAATATCTCATGCTCCCTTAGCAAAAACTCGCAAATATACTTAAGTCTTGCCAGCGTGTCAGACTCCTCCATAACCGCCTTGATATCCTGAAGGTTCTTTAAAAACACGTCGGCAAGGATGTCAACTGCGGCATCTGTAGAAACACTGTTAAAGAGATCCTGAATGTTGATGCCGATTCCGTGAGATGCGGCAACCGTGCTACCGACTACCTTTATAAGACGCCTGTACGACTCACACTCTACACATTGAGGCTCCTCTCCCACGATATACTCTCCCAAGCCCGCACGGAATACACCTTCATGACTGTACAATTCCACAAGCCTGGCTCTCTTGTCGCTCTCTACCACTATTCTTAAAACATCATTACTTATACGTACAATACCCGTGATCCTGGCAACGACTCCTACCGATAAGCAATCCTCAACGGAGGGGTCCATGACCTCTTGATCCTTTTGCATTACAAGAAAGATCTTGCCGCTGTTTTTCATTGCCTCATCTATTGCGCGCAAGGCAAACATTCTGCCTACATCTATACTCTTTTTAACACCAGGGAATACTGCGACACCCCTAGTGGGTATTGCAGGCATCACCTTCAACATATTCTCCATTTGTACCTCCGGCTAAAGTTAACACAGTGCTATAAATATAAAAACGCAGTATGCTGAATACTGCGTTATATTATATAGCAAAATACTATTTTTTGCAAATGCCGTTTTTGTAAAACAAGCAGGTTTTTTATAAGTTTTAATAATAATCCGCAATTGCTTGTCATGTGTTGCTTTTAAGATGCCGCTTTGTTTATTCCTCAATAGGAGCAACATAGCACCTTCTGCGCTTATGCTGGCGAGCGTCAAAGTTTTTCCATTGGGACTGGACCTTATCGTTAAGCTCAAGCTCGGGACCGGTTTCTGCAAATTTTATACCGTTTTTAACGGCGTTTCGATATATCTTGGAAATAAGCATTGCATTTACGCCCTTATTACGGTAATCATCACGCACCGCTACCAGCAACAGCTCTATCGTATCATTCTTGGCGAGTGCCTTAAGCATATGTATCCATCCAAAGGGGAAATATCTTCCTTTTGCCTTCTGCATTGCCTTGGCCATGGATGGGATAGCAGCTCCAAAGCCCACGATCTCGTCATTTTCATTAAGAATTACCGAAACGTAATCGGGATCAAGCATGGAAATATAATGATCCTTATAGAACTGCACCTGTCCGGAATTGAGTTCAACCGTTCCGTACAGCCCCGCATATGCCTGATTAAGCAGAGCGAATATCTCATCAACACGGGGAAGTATCTCTTTTATCTTTTTAAACGGATGCTCATGCAGGTTACCTCTGCGCATCATACCGTCCGCAACCTTTACTATACGGGGGTCAAGCTCCTCGGGAACGCTTAAAAGAAACTCCACCCAATCCGCATCCTTGACAAAGCCAAGCGCCTCAAGATGCTTCATATAATAATCGGCATTATATGCGGTAATGTACATATCAAGCTCGTCAAAACCCTCAACAAGTAAGCCCTGCTTGTCCATATCGCAAAAGCCTATAGGACCCGTGATCTCATTGAGCCCGTTTTCTCTTCCCCATTTTTTCGTGTATTCAACCAATGCCTTGGTAACCTCAATATCATCAATTACGTCAAAGCGGTTAAACCTTATACGCTTCTTGTTCCATTTCTTATTGTATGCATGGTTGATGATGGCACACATTCTACCCACCAGCTCACCATCCTTGTAAGCCATAAGCACCTTAGCTTCGCAATACTCAAATGCAGGGTTTGTTTCGGGCAACAGATCCTTGATCTCGTCACTGGTGGTACAGGGCGAATAATAAGGATTATCCTTATACAGCTTATTCGGGAATTCGACGAATTCCTTTATTTCTTTGCGCGTTTTTGCTTCTTTAACGGTTATCATTTAAACAACTCCTTAAGAAAAATAATAAAATATATATAAATACAAAAGCATTATAACTCATTTGGGCGCGAAAGTAAATTGTTAATTTTGCACATTAATTATATGTTATTTTATTGATAAATTCATCCAGCCTTGCTTGTGCGGCGCTTCTTAAGGAAATGTTGATGGATCTGTATTCCGGCCTCAGCTTAAGGGCCACAAGCGCATCCTTTACGCTTTCAATCAGCTTCATATCCGCAAAAAGCGCGGAAAAATCCGTTGCGGGCAAACCGCTTTGGCGCAAGCCAAAGTAATCTCCCGGTCCCCTCATCTTAAGATCGGTCTCCGCTATTACGAATCCGTCGTTTGATTTGGTCATTATCTCAAGGCGCTCGTTATCCACGTCCGAAAGCAGGAAGCAATAGGATTTTTTATCTCCTCTGCCCACTCTTCCTCTTAGCTGATGAAGCTGTGCCAGTCCGAATCGGTCCGCATCCACAATAACCATATTGACCGCGTTTGGTACGTTTACACCTACCTCTATAACGGTGGTTGCGACAAGAACCTGGATCCTACCTGACGCGAAGCCATCCATGACGTCTTTTTTATCGGCATTCTTCATTTTGCCATGAACAAGCGCCACCTTGTCGCCAAGACGCCGTTGCATAAGCTGATATATCTCCTGTGCACTTCTGGCGGCAATATCTTCATTATGCTCAACAAGCGGGCACACTACGTAAGACTGCACACCTTCATTGGCGCATTTTTCAATATATGCAAACATATCCTCTTCTTTTCGCGAGGATATTATCGCAGTTGTGATCTTTTGTCTGCCCGGAGGTAGCTCATCAAGCACAGAAATATCAAGATCGTTATACAGCACAAGCGCAAGCGTGCGAGGTATCGGGGTGGCGGATAACACCAGAGTATGGGGATTGTTTCCCTTTTCCTCCAATGCCGCACGGTGCCCAACTCCAAAGCGGTGTTGCTCATCGGTAATTACAAACAATAATCTGTTATATTTAAACTCATCGTTAAGCACCGCGTGAGTGCCTATTATCACCGTTACTTCACCGTTATTTACCGCCTCTACCGCGGCTTTTCTTTCGGATTTTTTCATCGCACCGTTTACGTAACAGCACGAGACATCGGGGAAAAGTCTTGAAAAATCATTAAAGTGCTGACGTGCAAGTATCTCTGTGGGAGCCATAAGGACGCACTGTCCCCTATTTTTCGCCGCCACAAAGCAAAGGTAAAACGCCACGGCGGTTTTTCCCGAGCCAACGTCTCCCTGAAGCAGTCTATTCATTGCAGAGCTACCCGAAATATCCTCACTTATAGCGTTTATGGCTTTTATCTGAGCATTCGTAAGCTTGTAAGGAAGTCTTTGAGAATATTCCTGCAAAAGGTGTGTTTCTTCGCAATTCTGCACAGCATTCCTGTTTTTGAGCTCCTTCTGTAGGGAAAGAGTCATCATAAGCATCAATAATTCTTGAAACGCAACCGTTCTCTTTGCAATATCAAAAGCATCTCTGTTAAGCGGAAAGTGTATGTTCTCAAGAGCATATCCCTTATCCGCAAGATGATATTCCATTCGGAATTCCTTTGTAAAGGCGTCGGGTATCTCGCAATTGTCAAGTGCCGCGGCAATGACCGTCCGTATAAGGTTCTGACTTATTCCAAGCCCCTTGGGTATGGAATATACCGGGCATATACCACGCATAGTATCATTTTCCAGAGGCTCAAAGACCGGGTTTATCAAATATCTTCTGTTATCCTTTATCTGAACCTTACCGTAGAACTTGTACACCTTGTCCTTTTGCAGTCTACCAAACATATACGGCTGATTAAACCATATTACCGTCATGGCTCCGGTAGCGTCAGCACACCGCGCAAGCAACATGGCAACCCCTGCGGCGCTTTTTCTTGGATAACTGTTTCCCGTAAGCGTCGCTATAATAAAAGCAGGCTTCATATGCTGAGCTTGATCGATATTTATCGGCTTGGTAAAATCCATATAAGAGCACGGAACCAAAGAAAGGGCATCTTCGAGCGAAGAAATGCCCATTTGCTCCAATGCCTCTGCTTTTTTGGGGCCGATCCCCCTTATACCTTGAATAGCCATTGTATCTCCTTTAGCGATAAAAGGTGTTAATTACTCATCCTTTAAATGTATTACCGCAAGCATTATTCCCGATTTACCCCTGCCTCTTCTATGAGAAAAATAATTCTCCTCATCACAGCAGGTGCAATCTCTTGCCATGGAAATATTTTCGGGAATAATTCCGCTTTGCAGAAGCTGATCCTCCATTATCCTCCACATATCAATGCTGTATCTTCCGTCGGGAAGCTTGGTATCATATTTTCCCTCACCGAAGGCTTCAAAAAACTGCGAAGCACAATCCATATGCACCTTAAAGCAATCCTTGCATATGCTCGGCCCGCAGACGGCTAAAATGCTTGACGGGTCGCATCCGTATTGCTCGGTCATCTTGGCCACAGTGTTACATATAATCCCCTTCACCGTGCCCTTCCAGCCGCTATGCACAGCCGCTATTACCTTTAATATGGGATCATACAAAAGAACAGTTCCGCAATCCGCAGTACGCGCAAGCAAGGTCGTACCCCTGCTTTTTGTTATGACCGCATCATATCCGACCGGGACCGTATCCCACCAAGAACCGTTGTTACGGTATGACTCATCAACGCACAATACCCTGTCGCTGTGAGTCAACTGAACAAACACTATGCTCTCGGGCTCGACTCCGATAGCGTGCGCCATTCTGGTATGATTTTCTTTGACGTTTTCCACCGAATCGCGTCTTTTCCAGCTAAGATTAAGGCTGTCACACTCTCCCGTGCTCACCCCACCGTGACGGGTCGTGAAGCAATAGGCAAGCTCGGAAAAGGCATCAAGCCTTTTATTCTTAAGCAGCTTCAGGTCTTTTTGCTCAAAGTAAAAATCAGGATTCATTATAAATTATCCTTTTTTATAAGTTTATTCATTTCTTCCATAAGCTTATTAAGATCGTTAAGCTCACGGTAAACGGAGGAAAAGCGAATATACGCCACAGGATCAAGCTTGCGCAGGCCATCACTGATAAGCTCTCCAATCACTAACGAGGAGACCTCAAGGTCACCGCTGTTATGGACCTGATTATCTATCTCCATTACAAGCTTTTCGATCTGATCTGCAGAAACCTTACATTTTTCGCAAGCCTTAATGATTCCAACACGAATCTTTTCAATGTCAAAAAGCTGTCTGCTGCCATCACGCTTTACTACCATAAGCGGAACGGTTTCTATCTTCTCATAGGTCGTAAACCTTTTTCCGCATTTGATGCACTCTCTGCGCCGTCTTATTACAGCACCTTCATCGGTCGGTCTTGAATCCATTACGCGGCTGTCCGAGGCTCCGCAATACATACATTTCATAATATATAACGTTCCCTTTCGTATATTATAATTATTATATCACATCCACGCCCAGCCGTCCAGTCTGAATTTACAACTTTAACCTACTAAAAATAATTTGTCTTAGTTTTATCCGTTATGCTTTTTTAAAAGAGGGGTTTCCACGTCAACCAATATGACGTCATCCCCCAACCTGACTATCTTACACCACGGTATAACTATCTCCTTCCCATTTTTAAACAGCGGAATGATCCCCCCTTGTCCCGGAACGATGACCGCCTCTATATTCCCGCACTTATCGATTATGGCATCGCAAATACATCCCAGCCTTCTTCCGTCACATAGGCTGATGACCTCCTTTTGTCTTAACTCACAAAATCTTATACTCATAAAAAACAACCTCCCGCTTAAATATATGCGGGAGGTTGTAAAGTTATTTAACTGTAAGATTATTTATTAACAACCTTTTTAGCAGCTGCAACTACGTTCTCTACGGTGATACCAAACTCCTTAAAGAGGATGGATGCGGGAGCGCTGGCGCCAAAGTGGTCGATGGATATGATCTCGCCGTCAAAGCCAACATACTTGCCCCAACCGAAGCTGGAAGCGGCCTCAAGAGCTACGCGAGCGCGAACATTCTTGGGCAGTACGGACTCCTTGTACTCATCGGACTGCTCCTCGAATACTTCCCAAGAGGGCATGGATACTACGCGGGCATCGATACCTTCCTCAGCAAGAACCTCGCTTGCCTTGAAGATCTGCTCAACCTCAGAACCCGAAGCCATAAGGATAACTTCCGGAGTTGCGTTCTTGGAATCCTTAAGGATGTAGGCACCCTTGAGGGCATCCTTTCCGCTGTTCTCGTACTGGGGCAGATTCTGACGGGTAAGAATAAGAGCAGTGGGGCTCTTGCGGGTAACTGCGGCGCAATAAGCAGCGGCAGTCTCCTTATCGTCAGCGGGACGGTATACGGTAAGACCGGGGATGGAGCGCAGGGAAGCAAGATGCTCGATGGGCTCGTGGGTAGGTCCGTCCTCACCAACACCGATGGAGTCGTGAGTAAGAATATAGATAACGGGAAGCTTCATAAGAGCGGACATTCTCATTGCATTCTTCATATAATCGGAGAATACGAAGAAGGTAGCGCAGTAAGGAGTTACACCGCCGTGGAGATACAATCCGTTACAAATAGCAGCCATAGCATGCTCTCTGATACCGAAGTGGAAGTTGGAGCCTTCTCTGTTTTCGGGGCTGTAGTACTCACGGCCGTTCATAAGGCTCTTGTTGGAGGGAGCAAGGTCGGCGCTACCGCCAAAGAGGTTGGGCTGGTAAGCGGCAATACGGTTGAGCATGGTTCCGGAGGAAGCACGGGTAGCATTGGGCTTGCCTGCACTCTGCCAGAACTCGTCCTTCTCAAGAAGGTCTACGGGGAACTCTCTGTTCATCCACTGCTGATACTCAGCGTACTCAGCGGGATACTCAGCAGCATACTTATCCATCATGGCGTTCCATGCATTCTGAGCCTCAGCACCCTTGGCAGCATTCTCAGCCATGCAATCGTAAACGTCCTGAGGAATCTCGAACTCGCCATACTCCCAACCAAGGTTCTTCTTTGCCTCAGCAAGGTTTTCAGCGCCCAAAGGCTCACCGTGAGCGGAGGCCTTACCCTGCTTAGCGGGGCAGCCGTAGCCGATCTGAGTGCGGCAAATGATGATGGAGGGCTTTTCAGTCTCTGCCTTAGCCTGCTCGATAGCGGCGCAAACAGCGTCTACGTCGGTGCCGTCAGCAACGTTGATAACCTGCCAACCGCAAGCGGCGTGACGTGCTCCAACATCCTCGGAGAAGGTTACATTAATATCACCCTCGATGGTGATGTCGTTCTTGTCGTAAAGCATAATGAGCTTGCCAAGCTTAAGAGTACCGGCAAGGGAGATAGCCTCATGCTCGATACCCTCCTGCAAGCAACCATCGCCAACCAGAACATAGGTGTAGTGGTCTACTACAGGGAAGCCGGGCTTGTTGAACTTAGCTGCCAGATGGGTTTCTGCAATTGCCATACCAACTGCGTTGGCAACACCTTGACCAAGAGGACCGGTGGTGGTCTCTACGCCGTCGGTGTGACCGTACTCGGGGTGACCGGGGGTCTTGCTTCCCCACTGACGGAAGGATTTGATATCGTCCATGGTTACGTTATAGCCGCAAAGATGCAGTACAGAATACAGAAGCATGGAGCCGTGGCCTGCAGAGAGAATGAAGCGATCTCTGTCAGCGAAGGAAGAATCCTTTGGGTTATGCTTAAGGGTTCTGCCGAATACGGAATAAGCAAGGGGAGCTGCGCCCATGGGAAGACCGGGGTGACCGCTGTTTGCTTTCTGTACGCCTTCAGCTGCAAGAATACGGATTGCGTTTACTGTTTTTTGCTCGATAGGTTTCATTGTTTTCCTCCTAAGTTATATATAAAATTATTTATTGACATTGGTGTTATTATACACTAAATGATCAGTTTAAGCAAGTTTTATCTTTGACGAAGATAGTTTTCCAATACCGCAGTATCCAAAAACTCGTATTTCTTAATGAAATCGTAAAGCTTTTGAGCTATCTGATGTACGCCGCCCACTGTGTCGGACTCTATGTTAAGAGGCATAAGAGGATCGTGCACCGAAAGACGGAGCAGGAACCATCCCTCGCCGTCACCCTTGCCGAAGGACACACGGATTCCCTCACGGTTATCATCTGCACACTTCCATCCCTCAGCGGTAAGCGAATGCGCGGTAAGCTCGTCGATCACCATCTGTCCGTAGGACTTGAAATCCTCGGTGGTTATGTTCATGCGGATCTCCTTGCACTCTACAGGCTCAGCAAGGCCCTCAAGCATGTCCTCAAGCTTTTTGCCCTCTTTTTTGAGCTGCGCCATTTTAATGAGCAGTCTTGTTACAAGATAAGCACCGTCATCAAGGAAGTAGTTCTCCTTAATTGCCGCATGTCCGCTGGTCTCGATGGCAAGGGGGCAATATATTCCCTCGTTGTTAAGACGGATAGCCTCGTTGATAACGTTTTTATAGCCTCTGCGGAATCTGTGATGCTTGCCGCCGAGCTGCTCCTCAATAAACTGCTTAAGTCCGCTGGAGGTTATGGAGTCGGTAACTATGGTAGCACCCGGATGCTCGGAGATAAGTATTGCCGAAATAAGCGCAATAAGTCTGTTTTTGTTGATTTCCTTACCCTTGGAATCTACGGCACCTGCACGATCAACGTCGGTATCAAAGATAAGTCCGATATCAGCATTGTTGGCGGTAACTGCGTTCATGATTGCGCGCATTGCATCGCCGTCCTCCGGGTTGGGGATGTGGTTGGGAAAATATCCGTCAGGGTTAAGAAACTGACTGCCGGTAGTATCTGCTCCAAGAGGCTTAAGAACCTTTTCTACGTAGAAACCACCCGCACCGTTACCGGCATCAACCACCACGTGGAAGCCGGCAAGAGGATGCTCATAATCCTCGGCATTAACTCCCTTGCGAACCATATCAACAAGAATATTTGCATATACGGAAAGGAAGTCGTATTCGGTTACGGTCGCACCTGCAGCATCGGGCAGCTTTTTGCCCTCCTGAGCATTCAGAAGCAATGCTCCGATGTCCTCAGATTCAAGTCCACCCTGCTTGGTAAAGAACTTAAGACCGTTACGGTTAAATGGATGATGGCTTGCAGTAAGCTGGATCGCAGCATCGCAAGAAAGATCCTTGTCCACGCATGACATAAACATACCGGGGGTACTCATAAGACCAAAATCATAGCAGGAGATACCCGCTCTTGTAAGAGCACCTATTACTGCCGCCTTCATTCGGGGGCCCGAAACACGGCTATCGTGTCCAACCGACACCTTGATATCCTTCGGGTCTTTACCGAGTCTGTCGGCAAGCCACAGAGCAAAGCCGTCGGTTATAGCGGTAACCGCTTCGTCAGTGAGGGTTACGGGCATACCTTCTACACCTTCAAGTGCAACTCCTCGAACGTCGCTTCCGCTCTTAAACTTTTTCCATTCTTTGTTGAGCATAACATCACCAATCCTTATAAGAATTTTAGTATATAAAACATGTATCAAGATGAATACATAACTAACCTATTATATTATAATTACAAATCTCTTTTTTATCAAGTACAATTATTAAAAAAACGCATAAATCCTTTGACAATATCGTATCCAAACCAATATCATAGTGCGCAGACACACAAAAACGCCTTTGCGGATCGTAAATTTATACAGTTCATCGACAAAAACAGATCTATTACGGTTTTAAAAGTGTTATTTGCAAAAATACTTGTTGAGAAAAGTAATGAAACGTGTTATAATTCTACCCACGGTATATTCTTACCGATATATCACGGAAGGTTTTTAAGGCTATGAAATTTGATTTTGAGCTTGTAGGCAAGATAGGCTCCATGGCGCTCATAAGACGCGAAGACCACGATATTGACTACAACATCTTTTCCTCCCTGGGATCCGAGCTTCGTCCCGGATATATATGGGTAACGTCCGGTGCCACAGAAATAGGCAGACTCGACTATATGAAGCGCAATAACGGACGTGAGCTTGAGGGCACAGACGACCAGATAAAGACCGACTACGCTTCCCAAGGTCAGGCCATTCTTATGGAAAATTACCGTCGTTTTATCTCCCCCGAGTACAGCGTACGTCAGGTTCTGCTTGAGCATCAGCATTTTAACGATGAAGCAAAGCGCTCCCACATTCAGAGCATGCTTTTGCGCGCAAGAGATCAGGGCGCAATTCCTATAATCAACTATAACGATGCTGTATCCACTAAAGAGAATCTTAATTACGAGATCTCCGCTCTGCGTAAGAATCAGGATCACGTCGTTGAATGCGTGGATAACGATGAGACCGCTGCCGTGGTATCCTGTCTTGTAAGAGCAAGAACATTACTTATCATGACCAGCGCACTAGGCATATACAGCGATCCGACAGACCCCTCCACCCTGATAAAGGAAATATCGGGAAAGGATACAGACGAGGTACTGCAAGGCATCCGCAATGCTCAGCTTAACTGCATCGGCGCCTCTAGGCAAGGTGCAAACGGAGCAAAAGCCAAGCTTGAATATATAATAGAGCCTGTAAAGATGGGAACTACTGTAATTATAGGCAGTGCGAAATATAAGATCAGTCAATTGCTCGACGGTACCGCGCCCCGCACCGTCATCGGAGCTCGATAGATCAATATACAAAAGAAGAAACCGAGGTCGGTTTCTTCTTTTTAGTTACTTATTTAGTTACGTAAAGAATCCCCAAGGTACCGTATCCGCAATGGCTGGAGATAACGCAGCCTGCCCTGGTAATGATGACCTCCCGGAAATAATTCAACGAATCCACGTAATCCTTAACCTTTTCAAGAATGGTAGGATCAATACCCGAGTGGGTTATAAATACCCTTCTGTTGTCGGCTTCAAGAAGTGCGGGAGTCATTTTCTTTGCATATTTCAGCAAGCATCTGGAAAGGGAGCCTTGATATCTTGCATCGGGACGCATCTTTCCGTTTTCTACTACAATGCTGGGCTTTATGCTTAATGCGGTAGCGCCGAAGGCTGATATCGCAGAGCACCGTCCGCCTCTGTAAAGGTAGGTTGTGGAATCCACAACAAAGCTTGCGCGAACCTTTGAAACAAAATTCGATTCAAGCTCGTCCTTAATTTCCTGCACGGTCATTCCGCTCTCAGCAAGCTCCACGGCCTTTAAAACGGAATGTCCGATACCGGTGGAAAGATTTCGTGAATCAAGCACCGCTATTCTGTCGGGAGCAATTTCATTTGCCGCCATGGTCGCTACGTGATAGGATGCAGACATCTCCGAAGAAATACCGGTATAGAAGATATCGTAATCCTCCTGTATGTATTTTGTGAAAAGCTCGATCAGGGTCTGCTGCGAAACCGCCGCAGTTTTTGGAACACTCTTTACCTTGTCGGCCCAAACGTATACCTCGTCGGGAGTTATATCCACACCGTCACGGTACATCTTATCCTCAAGGTTTACGAAAAGCGGCGCGATATCAATGTCATGCTTGGCAATAAGCTCGGCGTTAAGATCGCACGTACTGTCACAAATAATTTTGATCTTTCTCATAAAATCTCCTAAATCAATACCAATATTATATATTATAACATTCTAATTATATCACAAATCAAATAAAAATCAAATCAAATTAGATAAAATTTTTGAACATATTGTAAATTAAACGACCGCTTTCTCGCGGTCGTTTAATTTTTCTCGGACTATTTGATATAATCTTCAAGATATTCCATCGGATCCTGCGCGGTATTATTTTTCCAAACCTCAAAATGAAGATGAGCGCCGTCAGCCATTTCTTGCACCGATATTCCGGCTGTACCGATCTCGGTGCCCGCCGCCACGGTATCCCCTGCCTTAATGCTGTCATCCACCGCCTCAAGCCCTGCATATACCGTCTTCAAGCCGTTTCCGTGATTGATTATCACCACGTTGCCCTGCATTACGTCGCTTTTACATACCTCCACGGTGCCACTCATTGCCGCCTTGACCGGATCCCCCTCATTGCATGCGATATCAATACCCGAATGAGTGCACCATTGTTGCATCGTCTCATCGTAAATAAGTCTATCAATTACGTGCTCTTTGGTAATCTCACCGTTTACGGGCATTTGCATGGTTTCAGGGATCACCACGTTGGTATTTCCCGAAACATCCTTGTCGGGTTGTTGTGTTGGAACGGTACTCGGAATCGTTGATGGAGTGATCTGTGGTAGCTCGGCATCCTGCGGTGCAGAGCTCATTGATACCGCAAGCACTATGCCCGCCACCGCAAGGCACACGAACGCCACTGCATAAATCCCCTGCTTTCCAACGGTACTGATGATGGTTTTTTTGCGTTTGGTTTTGTCTTTAAGTTGTCCTAGTTTCATAATAAACACCTCCGATGTTATTTTTACCCACCGAAGATGTTATATACAATTATTTTTCAAAATACCAAATCAAATTACAGTCCCTATTTTTCCGCGCGGCCACCGCTTGTAAGATATGAAAGGGTTTCCTGAAGCAGCAATGGATCATTCGTCAGCTCTACCGAGGTATAATAATGCATTAAAATGCTTTTATAATCACTCTCCCTTGCCATGATGCTTGCTCCGACCTGGCTCATGCCAACACCGTGACCGCTGCCATGATAAATAAAATCAAACCTTGAACCCGAGCAAGTAAAGCTGAAATCCGTGCTTTTAAGACCTATCAATCCCGCAAAAGTCCCACCGCTGAGCGTAATACTCCCTATTCTTACCCTGCTCACCCGTCCGCTTTGAGTTTTGGATGTGATCCTGATTCTCATCACGTCCTCTTTTGTAATACCCGCCTCGGGGTACTTTTCCTTCATTATCTTAAGTATCTCCTCAGCCTCTATCGACTTGCTTCTGAGGGTGTGCTCAACTCCCTCAGGAGTACTTACCGACAAAAGATATTGGTTGTTGCCGCCGTAAACACTGCTGTAGGATTCGGTCATCCCGCACGATGAGCTGTGATACATTGCGTTTATTATCCTTCCGTTGTGGATAAGAAACTGATTTTCCGTCGCTTTTACCGCCTCAACCAGCTTCTGCTCATATTTTTCAAAATTCTCTCCCCAGCGTGTCTCTCGCTCCGCTCTTGAAAGATATCCCTGACAATGCCCCGATGCCGTACATATCGCGCAACCGTCGTGGCGGGAGCACCCTCCGTTTATCATTTTATAAAACAGATAGGTTCTTGATGCCACCGCCTGTGCCTTTAATGCTTCAAGTGCATAGCTTGCGGGCATCTCTGCCGCAAGCACACCGACCAAGTATTCTCTGACAGTTACGAGCATTCTGCCCTCATCCTTATCAAATAAATAGATCTTATTCATCTGCTCGCTTGACGTCTGTGCTTCGGGTGCATCTTTAATACACTCAAAGCGGCCTTGAGAGCTTTGAAGCATGTCCGTTTGTATCGCAGTTGTTTTTTTAATGTATATACCCCGCACTTCGTCATTTCCGATCGACGAGACGGACATCAACAATATCAAAAACATGAGTGCAAGAGTTATTTGTAAGGTATACTTCATTCTTCCTCCTAAGCCTTTACATATATATTAATTCTATGATAAAAAAACTTCATTATTACCAAAACTGCATAAAGAGAAAAAGACCGCCAAGTGGCGATCCTTTTCAGATAGGGGTATATTAGTAGGAGGATTGTAGTAAGCTTAAGCTTTGCTTGGCGCCTGTTCTCACCAAACGTATCAAGCTTACGTACTTATTATAACCGTTTTTCAATTAAATTCAACAAATAAACCGTAAACATTATATTAACAATTTATTAACAGCGCCCACCCCGTCGCCAAGGTGTCGCTCACGTTTACAGATCTGAGGATATCAATATGTATTTATATGCACCCTATTTTGACATCCTTGCGTATATATAACACCATTTTAATTGACAAAACTTACAATTTTAAGGTATTATATCAAAATAGTAAAATACATCAAATTCGGTTATGGCACAAGCCATTACTCTATAATAAGAGGTCTTAAAAGTGTACACACCAAAACTTAACCTTCAGGAAACAGAGCTTGCCATTAAAGCTCTTAAGGATCATTTTGAAAGCACCCTTGCGGCAAAGCTAAACCTTACCAGAGTCTCTGCACCCCTTTTCGTGTTGCCCGAAACCGGTCTTAACGATAACCTCAGCGGCACAGAGCGCCCCGTTGCCTTTGACGTAAAGGAAACGGGAAAGACCGCAGAGATCGTGCATTCCCTTGCCAAGTGGAAGCGCCATGCATTAAAGCGCTACGGCTTTGAGCCCGGCGAAGGTCTTTATACCGACATGAATGCAATACGTCGCGACGAGATATGCGACAATCTGCACTCGATATACGTTGACCAGTACGATTGGGAAAAGATTATCACTCCCTCTCAGCGTAACGTTGAATATCTTAAAAGGACGGTTTGCGACATTTACGAGGTCATACATAACGCACAGCGCTATCTTGAAAAGCTCTTCCCCGTGCTCAAGTGCGACTCTCTCCCACCCGAGATCACCTTCGTTACTGCTCAGGAGCTTGAGGACCAATATCCGGACCTTACCGCAAAGCAGCGCGAGCACGAGGCTGCGGTTAAATACGGCGCGGTATTCATTATGGGCATTGGCGGAAAGCTAAGAAGCGGCAAACCCCACGACGGAAGGGCTCCCGACTATGACGATTGGTCTCTTAACGGCGACATCATTCTTTACTACAAGCCTCTTGATATCGCACTTGAGGTATCCAGTATGGGCATCCGTGTTGATGCCGAAGCGATGAACAGACAGCTTCATCTTTCAAACCTGCCTGAGCGCGCTTGCCTTCCCTATCACAGCGGAGTTTTAAGCGGCGAACTTCCCCTTACTATCGGCGGAGGCATCGGTCAGTCGCGCTTATGTATGTTCTTCCTTCAAAAAATGCACATCGGCGAAGTGCAATCCTCTATTTGGCCTATCGAAATGCAAAGGGATTGCGAGGAAAAGGGCATAATTTTACTGTAAAAAACGTAAAAAATAACGTAAAAAAGCATCAAAAAAGCGGCATTTTTTGCCGTTTTTTTGATGCTTTTTTACTTTTGAGGCCTTTTTATCCTTGCCAATGCATATCCACTACCGAGATGTCATTGCCGTTTACAGACGTTATTTTAATTGTTTTGCCGGGGTAGGTAAATTGCTCGTTCAACGCCGCGTTTTTATCCCCTGCCCATTTTACCGCCTCAAGAGTCTTGGGCTTTCTTGCTACGTGGTTTGCATTCCAGCAGATAAGCTTCTTAGCACCCTTTTCGTATAGAGCCTTAGCGCAATTAAGGAAGTACTTGGCATCCTTATTCTGCCAGGGAAGCGCGGCGTAGAAATCCATGCAGTATTTATCACTTAAGGACAAGAACTGCTCTAAGCCATTGGTAACGAATTCCGGATGGTCTCCGAAATAGCGCTTTATAACGTAGTCGTTCTTTTTCTTTTCTACGTATTTATCAAGATCTATAAGACCGTCAGAGCCGAGACATCCATCAAGATCCTCCCAATAATCCATAAGTCCTTGGGAGAAATTATCTATAAGCCCCTCGCGACAAAGCCTTTCAAGATCAAGTCCAAGTATCTCGCTCTTCTTTGGAGTTATTAAGGTGATGATATTTATTTTATAAGGGGCATGATCTGCCTTTTGTGCCTTTTTATCAAGCGCCTGTTTTAACTCTTTTACAAATGCAGTAACGATGTCTGAAGCCACCGCAAACCATCTGGGGTCGCTCATGGGAAGTAATCTGCCGTCCACACCAAAGCGCTTTTGTATCTCGTCAAGCACAGGCTGCTCAAAGGCACAGGAGAAGGGCAAGCGGTGGAAGAACAGGCTTACGCCGTCAAAATAATCGGGTGTCAAGCTCGTTATTCTCTCTATCATTGCGGCGCGTGCCTCGGGGTAAGCATAAGAGAGCATGGGGAGTCTTGTGCCATCACGCATTACCATTTGACATTTTGGATGCTTCTTTGCAACCTCACTATCCCAACAGCTCGATATTTGAGGAGCCATATATCCGCCTATTGCCATTCTGAAGCCACTGTAAACGGTCATACCCATATCGCTTGCTTGGCCGTAGGTCTTTTCAAGTATCTCTTCTCTCTTATTAAGATACTTTATTTGTGCCTTCGCCTGGTCCTTTGTCCACAGATAATAGGTAAGCCTTTCCTTGCCATCCTTAGGATTGGAGTCGTCAAAGTCAGTCTCATAAATAAGCATATCACCGTTACCGTGCCCAAGCATTTTCAGCCTTCCAAGGTAATCCTCTACGGTATGGTAATCGCATTCCTTGATATGATCGTTATCAAAATGATACTGAATGCTTTTCTGCTTGCCGCTGTTTTTATATTGCTCCGCCTCTTGAGAAGTCATTTTTTCCAGCCTTACGTAATAAACGGCGGCGCCGAAGTGACGGGAGATATCCTCGTGCGGCTTGTTTATTATAAGATCCTTACCGGTAAGATCCATACACTTAAAGAGCACCTCCTGAGCCTTTTCGTAAGGTGCCCAATATCCCCAAAGCTCCTCGGGCTCAAGCGCGGTCTTACCTTCGCCCGGTATCTCAAGTTCAAGGGCTGTGGCCTGCGCTACGTTGCCTGCGCAGATAAACACCCTGTGCCAGCCCTCAACGCCCAGCTTTAACGTGATGGGCTCAGGATAGGAATCCTCACCGGCAATAAGCATGGTTCCCTTTATGTCCCCTGCCTCATACTCCATAGGCTGCCAAAGATCCTTGGTAGCGATAGTACCGTCGCCAAGCGCGCCTTGCGCGATCTTATCAAGATGACTGAAAATGATCTGCTTCATAATCTTCTCTCCTATTAATAATATCGGTATTTCTTATCATTATTCTACACTAACGCAAAATCCAAGTCAATAATATTTACATAAATCCATTGTATAATTTAAACGGTATCATACCCATCATTCAACAATTATCTCCCAATTGCTCCCCCTACGTCTGTTGATATGTGTTTTTCCGCAAAAAACACGAACTATTTTTAATCTAAATAGTAATTTTACTGCAATTTTTTGTTGTTAAAAAAACTGATTAGTGTTAAAATTAGGAGTCGGGGGATTTTATACGTTTCCGCATTTTAATGAGGAAAAATCTCAGTATAAAATCAGTATATATTATGGCAATAAAAGAAAGAAGAGTAGGCACGGTATCAAGAGGTATCCGTTGCCCCATTATCCGTCAAGGAGACGACCTTGCAAAAATAGTATCAGAAAGCGTTTTGGAGGCTGCACAAATAGAAGGATTCGAGCTTAACGATAAAGACGTTATCTCCATTACCGAATCCATAGTAGCGCGCTCTCAGGGCAACTACGTTACGGTTGACGATATTGCCGCAGACGTTCGCACAAAGCTCGGCGGCGGTACTGTAGGAGTTATTTTCCCCATTCTTTCCCGCAACCGTTTTGCAATTTGTCTTCGCGGTATTGCACGAGGCGCAAAAAAGATAGTGCTTATGCTCAGCTACCCCTCCGACGAGGTGGGAAATGCTCTGATAAGCCTTGATATGGTGGATCAGGCCGGTGTAAATCCCTACTCCGACGTTCTTTCACTTGAGAAATATCGCGAGCTTTTCGGCTTTGTTAAGCACGAGTTCACCGGAATAGATTACGTTGAATATTACGGCAATCTAATTAAAGAGGAGGGCGCAGAGGTAGAGATAGTATTTGCCAACCAGGCAAAGGCCATCCTTAACTACACCGACTGTGTTCTTGCTTGTGACATTCACAGCCGCGCACGCACCAAGCGTATCCTTAAGGCTGCAGGCGCAAGGGTTGTTTGCACGCTTGATGATATTATGAACGCCCCTATCGGAAACAGCGGATGCAATGAAAAATACGGTCTGTTAGGAAGCAATAAATCCACCGAGGATACCGTTAAGCTGTTCCCTCGCGAATGCAAGCAGCTCGTGCTTGATATTCAGGAAAACATCTTTAAGGCATGCGGCAAGCACGTAGAGGTAATGGTTTACGGTGACGGTGCATTTAAGGATCCTCAGGGCAAGATATGGGAGCTTGCAGACCCCGTAGTCTCCCCCGCCTTCACCGACGGACTTATCGGCACTCCCAACGAGCTTAAGCTCAAGTATCTTGCAGACAACGATTTTAAGGATCTTTCGGGTGATGAGCTTAAAAAGGCCATATCCGACAGCATTCGCTCTAAGAGCGGTAGCCTTGTAGGAAACATGGCTTCACAGGGAACCACTCCGCGTCAGCTTACCGATCTTATCGGTTCACTTTGCGACCTTACCAGCGGCTCCGGCGACAAGGGAACTCCCGTAGTGCTCGTTCAGGGATATTTTGACAATTATACAAACTAATATAACGGAGGAATTTATTATGCAAAACAATAAGCGTCCAGATTCTATGAAAAGAATTACAAATTTTGAGCTTGCCAATGCTTTTATTGACGAGCAGGTGGCCATCGTACGTGAACAGGTCGGTGACAAAAAGGTATTGCTTGCTCTTTCGGGCGGTGTAGATTCTTCCGTTGTTGCCGCACTTTTGATCAAAGCCATCGGCAAACAACTCGTATGTGTACACGTAAACCACGGCCTTATGCGCAAGGGCGAAAGCGAGCAGGTAATTGAGGTCTTCGGCAAGGAGCTTGACACCAACCTTATTTACATTGACGCTACCGACCGCTTCCTTGGTCTTCTTGAGGGAGTATCCGCACCTGAGCAGAAGCGCAAGATAATAGGTAATGAATTCATTAATGTATTTGATGAAGAAGCAAGAAAGCTTGAAGGTATCTCCTTCCTTGCACAGGGAACCATTTATCCCGACATTATTGAATCCGACGGTGTAAAGGCGCACCACAACGTTGGCGGTTTACCCGAGGATATGCAGTTTGAGCTTGTAGAGCCCATCAAGCTCCTTTACAAGGATGAGGTTCGTGTTGTCGGTGAGGCTCTTGGTCTTCCCCACGCCATGGTTTACCGTCAGCCATTCCCCGGCCCCGGACTTGGTGTTCGTTGCCTGGGTGCCATCACCCGCGACCGTCTGCACGCCTTAAGAGAGGCAGACGCCATCCTTCGCGAGGAATTTGATAACTGCGGTCTTGCCGAAAAGGTATGGCAGTATTTCATCGCCATTCCCGACGTTAAGAGCGTTGGCGTACGCGATTCCAAGCGTTATGAGGGTTGGCCTGCAATAATCCGTGCGGTAAACACCACCGACGCCATGAGTGCCACCATAGAGGAGATCCCCTATGCAGTGCTTCACAAGATAACCGCCCGCATCACCGCCGAGGTAGATGGCATTAACCGCGTTTTGTATGATCTTACTCCTAAGCCTGTTGGCACAATTGAGTGGGAGTGAGTTTTGCGCAGCAAAACTCAACTATGATTGCCTGCGGCAAGTTATCAGTTATGATACGCTTCGCGTAGTTATGATGTGCCTTCGGCACAGTTTGAAGTTACAAGGCAATCATATTATAACGCTTGCGTAGCAAGCTCATAACATTTGGCGAAGCCAAATTCATAACTCTAAACTCATAACTTCTCCTTTCCCCTACGAAACGAGTTATCAGTTATGATCACCTTTGGCAAGTTATGATTGGCTTCGCCAAGTTTATTTTAAGGAGCAACTTGTGTCAGAGAGCATTTTAAGAGATAAATCTAAAGCTTTTGCAAAAGAGATTGTTTTTCTTTGCAGAAGATTAAAACAGAATAATGTCGAAGGCGCTTTGATAAACCAACTGCTTCGTTGCGGCACTTCTATTGGAGCAAATATACACGAGGCACAGTACGCACAAGGAACAAAAGATTTCATTTCAAAATTCGAAATTGCCCTCAAGGAATGTAACGAAAGTGAATATTGGCTAGAGCTTCTTTTGGGGGTAAACAGTCTGTCCCAACAAGACTTCAATCGATTTCAACACGACTGTATTGAATTGCGAAGAATGTTGGTTTCTACGGTTACCACACTCAAGAACAAATAAAAGGCTTTCGGGCATTTATGCAATTCAGGAAAATACTTCTACAACACTTTTGCAACGGGTTATGAGAAAAAGCGCAAAAAGGAATGGTTGCAAGTGGCTTAGAAATAGAGATTACTGGGGAGTTTATTATGGCTGAACACAATGATTATAAGTATTCAGGAGTTAAATTAACTCCTGGTATATTCAGAGAACTACTAATAGAGCTTTTTGACGGAGCTCTATTTTCTAGACAAACTGCAATTACAACAATTTCAAAACACCATATTCAACTTGGTGGAATAATTGAACAAGGCCGAGATCTCGTAGCTGTGTTTAAAGCGGCTACTCAAGCTATGCAAAAGCAAGAACTTGGACTGTTAAATAAGGGATATGGTATGTGGGAGTTGCATTATATAAAAAATGAAACAAACATTATTGAAGACAATATATCTGAAGAAAAAATCAACTATGCAGTAGATGAAACTATAGGAACTGGAGATAATTCAGTATACGTGTATTATTATGATGCATATGTTGAATTGGCAAAATTAAAAGGATTAAGCACATGGGAATGCAAGGTTGGTCGAACAGACCGGGATCCAATCAACAGAGTCCTTGGTCAAGCAGGAACATGTTACCCTCAATTACCGCACATTGCCTTGATAATCAAGTGTGCTGATTCTTCAGTATTAGAAGCTGCCTTACATAATATACTCAAGATGCGTGGAAGATGGATTGCTGATACTCCTGGAACCGAGTGGTTTATGACAACGCCTCAGGAAATTAAGGATATTTATCTGAAAATTATGAATGAGGTTTAACATTCTAAGCCCACAACCACTCGACACAATTCCGCAGGCGATTTTGCAACTTTTTCTGCAACAAAAATTTTGAGAAATGGAATAATGGGTAGAAAATTAGTATCACAATTGCCGTTTTGGATAATATTTAGAGCATAAATAAGCTAAAGAACGTTCCTAAAAAAGAGTGGGAGTGATTTTGCAAAACAAAATCAACTATGATCACCTTTTGGCAAGTTATGATTAATCCAAAGATATGTTTAATGAGTCAATATATTGTATCCACTCAAAAAGTACGCTGTTGTTGTGTAGTTTGTGGGTATAAGTGGTGGGCTTTATCTGGAAATTTACTAAAAGAAAGGGCTACCATATATGTGCAAGAAAGGGAGATACGCATGAATGAGAGCGATGTATTCCTAAGAAAGATAGCTGAAATAGAAAAAGCACTGGAAGCAGAACTCTACAATTGTGCTTTGGCTTTAGCGCTGACACTTCCGGATATTTGTGGGAAAGTGGAATTCTCAAATATCGGTAACAAAAAGCGATATAAAGACTGGTTTTCGTCATATGCATTACCTTACTTTACGGTAGAAGTAACAAAACTTCCATCGAAGGAAATTGTCGAATACACTTTGTTGTCAGCAGAAGAATGCTGGGCGTTACGATGTGCTTTTCTACATGCTGGCAATTATGATGTGGAATGTGTATCGCTCGCAAATGTTCATATCCACGCCCATAAAAGAGAGGGTGAAAACTATATCCACATGACACGAGATGCGCAATCTGCTGACTGGGATGTAATTGAACTGTGTAAAAAACTTTGTTTAGCGGCTAGGGAGTATTACTTAAGCATAGAAGATAAAACGCGCTTTGACCTCAACGAAGTGCGAATTGATACGTGGTGATATCCAACAACCGCTCGGCACTAATCCGCAGACGATTTTGCAACTTCCTCTGCAATAAATAAAAATAACGGCAGAAGCTGTTAATTATGATAAATATGATAAAGAAAACACTAATAAAAAATCGCGTCAATTTTAGAAATCGGTTGTATTGAGAATTATTTTATGATATAATATGATAAGTGATATATAATATGCCGTATTAAATCAATTTTGCAGTATTAAAAATATTCACGGATAGATATTTTTATATTTAAATTCATTTTTTGTCACTATTATCTTTTAAAAGGAGCAGCGTTATGAAACGAACAGATTACATAACCTGGGATGAATATTTTATGGGGGTTGCTCTGCTTGCGGCTATGAGGAGTAAGGATCCCAACACTCAGGTGGGAGCTTGCATTGTGGACGGCGAGAACCGCATACTGTCAACCGGCTATAACGGCTTCCCCAGTGGTTGCTCGGACGACGAGTTTCCCTGGGAGCGAGAGGGCGGCTTTTCCGAAACCAAGTATCCCTTTGTGGTCCATGCCGAGCTTAACGCCATTCTTAACGCGCGCGGTAAGAATCTGACCGATTCCAAAATATACGTTGCTCTCTTCCCCTGTCACGAATGCGCCAAGGCGATAATTCAATCCGGAATCAAGGAGATAATTTATTTATCCGACAAATATAAGGATACCGAGTCCACCGTTGCATCAAAGCGTATGCTTGACCGTGCCGGCGTAAAATACACACAGTTGAGTATGGATAATAAGAAAATTATACTGAATTACGATATCACATAAATGTTTTAAGGAGATTCGCTATGCAATTCTTATTTTTTGATGATAAAAACATTATGAGCCGCTCAGGTGTTACTCGCAAGCTGGGCACGCCCGAGATAATTGCGCAGTATAACGATCCTTACGCCAGCACCTCTACGGGTCTTCCCTCCGTTTGGTACGATGAAGAAAACAAGCAGTATCATATGTTTTATAACGGTAACGTTGGCGACTACACGATTGCGCTTCACGCTATAAGTGAAGACGGAATAAACTACCGTCCATGTGAAAATCCCAACAGACATAGCTGGAGGTATTGCTTGGCTCCGCACCAGATGTTTGATCCGGATATATATGGCGACGGTGGCGAGCTTGCTTGCGTTTATTTCGACCATACCGCTCCAAGACATGAGCGCTTAAAGGCCCTTTATACAAGGGGTGATGCAAATGTCGCGCGCATTATGCACAATTACCTTTACACCTCCGAGGATGGCTTTGATTGGAAGCTTCAGCCTCAGGAATGGCACAATCTTGCCGCCGAGCCCTGTGCTACGTGCTTTTACAATAACGTTACGGGCAAGCATACCATAGTTGCCAGACCGGATGCGGGAGTACGCAGGGTAGGAATAATTGAGACCGACGACTTTAAAAGCTTTTCAGACCTTAAGCTTGTTATGACGCCCGACTCCTTAGACGAGCCTCTTGTCGAGCATTACGGTATGCCCGTCTTCCCTTACGGTGATATATTCGTTGGATTTTTGTACATATACCACGCACCCAACGTTCGTTTTAGAAAATATCTTGACGGAAAGATGGATGCCGAGCTTGTATATTCCTATAACGGAACAAACTATAACCGTACTCTTCGCAAGCCTTTGTTTAAAAACGATACTCCCGAAACGGAAGGCATGGTATTCCCTTCCGATATGTATTACGGCAAAAACGGCGAGTTGCTTGTTTGCGCAAGCGCAAATCCCAAGGAGCACGGTTACTTTAAGGGCAACGGCAGTATCGTTATCTACCGCCTGCGCAAGGATGGCTTTATTTCCTTTCACACAGACGCAGATGGCGAGGTGCTCACCCTCCCCATGCTATACCGCGGCGGCGACATCACGGTAAATATTAAGTGTGAAAGCTTCTCTTGCGCACTTTATACCGATGATAGTATTAATGAGCCCATGCGTTGGCAAGGTTACGATCTATTACCTATTGATGGCTACTCACACGAGGAATTCAACACCTTTTCAGGAGACGAAACCGATCATAAGCTCACATGGAAGTCTGCTGAGCTTGAAGCGTTAAAGGACAAGATAATATACTTTGAGATAAAGATCAAGAACGGTGATCTATACTCACTTAACGGCGAGCTGACTCCCATGCAAATAATCGATCTAGCAAGATATCATATGCACGGGATCATGCCCGATCTTAAGGGAATAGGCTAAGCCACCAATATCCATTGGTATGGAGTTTGAAATATTTTATTCTTATTATAAGGAGAGTTCCAAATGAAAACACTTTACAGCGGAAAAACCAAAGACGTTCTTCTTGATGAAGAAAAAAACATTGTAAGCCTTTTATTTAAGGACAGCATGACCGGCGAAAACGGCGTATTTGATCCCGGCTCCAACACGGTCGGAGGCAGTGTTGAGGGTAAAGGCAAGGTTGGTCTTGCAATAAGCAAATATTTCTTCGAGCTTATGGAGAAAAACGGCATTCCTACCCAATATATCAGTGCTGACATTGAAAAAGGTCTTATGCAGGTTCGCAATCTGACTGTTCCAAGACTCGAGTTCATTCTTCGCTACTACACCGCAGGCAGCATGTGCCGCCGTTTCACCCTTGAGGAGGGTATTGAGTTCAATCCCCCATATGCAGAGGTCACCCTTAAGGATGATATTCAAGGCGATCCCCTTATCAGCGAGCGCATTTGTCTTATGAAGGGTCTGCTTAAGGAAGGTCAGTACGACGAGGCTATGGACATCGTTGTTCGCGTCGGCGAAGTGCTTAAAAAGGAGCTTGCTTCCCTCGGACTTACCCTTATCGACTTCAAGATAGAGATCGGATATGATGAGAACGGAAAGATGTACGTTGCTGACGAGATCACTCCCGACATCTGGCGCATACGCGACGAGAACGGCAACATCCCCAATCAGCTTGATTGCTCCATGATGCTCATTAAGAAGATCAACATTTAATAAAATACATAAAAAGCCATCACTCTTGTGATGGCTTTTTTATTTAGGGGAGACAGCACGTCTCCCCTAAACGCTTTAAGCTTTTAATATATAAGCAAGGTTTTGACATTCTTTGCAGCTTTTGCATCATCAAATGCCACGTTTACATCCTCTACCCTATAGCAGGTCGCAAGACTGCGGATCTTTTTGACCAGCTCCGGATTTTCAGCAAGAAACGCAACATATTTGTTAACGTCACAGATGGAATACTGCGAGGAGCCTATGATATGGAGCGCCTTAAAGGTAATAAGCTGGGGCTGTATCTCTATGCCGCCGCTATTGGAATACTGTCCCGGGACAAGATAAATACCTCTATTTCGGAGCATATCCATGCCTGCAGGCACCGCCTTGGGACTACCGGAGGCTTCAAATACCACGTCTGCACCAAGGCCACCGGTAAGACTTAATATAATATCCTTTATGCCGTCATTACCCAATCTTTCGATGGAGAGGACCTGTGTTGCCCCCATTTCCTTGGCAAGCGTCTCACGCTTTTCATCGTTAAAGGCGGTTATCGCAAGCACGTTTTTAATACCCATAGCGGCAAAATAGCTAACGGCAAACATACCCACGGGTCCAAGTCCCTGAACCACGGCTACATTGGCAGAGGCGATATCGCATCCTGCTTTTTCCGCAAGGCAGAAGGCGTGAATCGCGGTGGGGCCGGGGCAAGCGAAAACCGTTGCGGCCACGGGATCAACGCATTCGGGTATCTTAATAAGATTGGTTACCGGTGCAAAGCTTACCTGAGCATATCCACCGTGGAAGTGAGGAGCAACGTCAGGATCTCCTCCGTTGGTTACCGCCATATTGACGCAGTTTGCATCATCCCCCGTTTTGCATAGGAGGCACTCACCGCAGGGCACGGCAATGTCGGAAATTACCGCGTCACCTTCGTTAAGACCGTATTTTTCCGAATCCTCTTTAGATATGGCGTCAATTCTGCCAACGAATTCATGACCGATAATTCTGTTGGGTGTTATACCCAGCTTACCTCTGTGAATGTGAAGATCGGTACCGCATACACCGCTGGCGATAAGCTCCATGCGGGCATAGCCCTGCTCGGGCTCAAGCACGGGAAATTCCTTAATTATAAAGGGTTGATTTGCCTCTTGTGTAAGGGCTGCTTTGGCTGTTCTCATAATATATCTCCTTATAAAAAATATCGTATTTGTACACTGCGCGCAGTGCTTATAGCTTATTATAATATTTTGTCAAGCTCTTTTATTATTGCATCTGCATAGATCTGATGTCCTTGTTGTAACAGATGCCAATTATCATTATAATATCCTCTTGCCGCCTCAGGTGACAGCTTGTTAATGACATCCTCTACTGCCCCGCCTGCATCTATTATGGGCACAGAGCACATTTGAGCCGCCCGACGCGAGGCAGAAACAAACAGACGGTAATCGTGCTTGTTAAACGGAAGGGCTTGCGGCCCAAGTATTGGGGCTACGGTCATAAGATAGAGCATCTCGGTATGCTGCTTAAGCTTATGAAGAAGTGCCACCACTCTGTCACAGTATTGCTCGGGCGTACAACCCGAGAGCCAATCGTTTATGCTGTGCGCTTCGGCAATGATGATATCAGCCTTAAAGGGTTCAACATTAAATGGTATAAAATTATCCTTAAAATACTCACTGTTGCAGCTACCCACCCCTGAGTTGATGCAAGTCCACTCACCCGAGCAGAACCGTACAAAGCTTACATATGCATTGTCTTTAGGCAATATAGTGAGCTTACTGCTGTTAAAGCTAAACCACTTAAAGGACCAACGTCCAAAGCGAGGCCGCGGAGTGCTTAGAGTGTACTGTTGCTCCTTACCGTCCGCAATAAACGTTATTTGGGAGTTCTCCGCAGTCAATCCAAGCATTATCTGAATGCAATCGCAGTCTCCATTTAAGGTAATGCCCTCTTTGATTACCGCGTTATCCTCGAGAATATCAAGACCATAGATATCAGCAAGCTGACGCGCGTTAAGCTCGGAAAAGGCAGATCCCGTCACGGTGCAAAGGTGGTTATATACAAGGTTAGTATATCCACCCGCGCTTGCGGGGGAATATCTGCCAACACCAAGGCCCTTAGGATCATACCCAAGTCTTGCATCATCCGCAACAAATCCGTCCGCGCTCTCACCACAGGTGTGAGAATCCCCGGTAAAAATAATGGTTTTCATTTGCTTTCCTCTTATCACTTTTCAATTCGGCACTTCAAGCCAAGATCCTCAAAAATACAAACGTATTGCTCCAGATCGCTTTTTTTAAGAGGCTCGGTATAAAGATAATCATATTCCTTATTCATTGCTCTGTATTTACCCGCCCCCAGACGGTGAAAGGGCAAAAGATCCACTCTCGAAGGGTGCGCGTCGGCAACATTGCCGGCGATCTGCTCTATTTTTTCCTTGCTGTTATTATGTCCGGGAATAATAGGCACCCTTACCACCACGTTTGATTTTAAGCAAAGTCTTTTAAGGTTATCCAGCACAAGCTTGGGATCGCCGCAACGGTATTTTTCGCAATCCTCTTTCGTTACCGCCTTAACGTCAAAATAAAAGGTATCAGTGTAAGGAGCAACCCTTTCAAAGCATTGGTACGGTACGCATCCTGCGGTATCAAAAAGCACGTTTATACCTCTACCCTTGCACATTTTTGCAACACCAGACAGAAAATCCGCCTGCAAAAGAGGCTCGCCGCCCGAAAAGGTAACTCCCCCGCCCGACTCTATATAAAACACCTCATCCTTAATGATCCTTTTAAACAGCTCATCTGCGGTAATATCCTCGCCGCTTAACACCCTCTTATCTTCAGAGTAGTTAAGTATAGCTGTATCCAAGGGTTGAGTCTCGGGGTTATGGCACCACGCACACCTTAGGTTACATCCCTGCATAAACACGGTTGTTCGTATCCCGTCGCCATCACCTGTGGAAAAATACTGTATTCGGCTTATTCTGCCACGCTCAATCATTTTCCGTCCTCATAAGAATATCATTCTGAATGTCCCTTGTTAAATAGGTATAATATGCGCTGAAGCCGGAGACCCTGACCACAAGATCAGAATAGCGCTCGGGATGCTCCTGCGCGTCGATAAGGGTCTTTCTGCCTACCGAATTTATCTGCATCTCCTGCGCTCCGCGAGCAAAATATACCTTGATAAGGGCACGAAGCTTGGCTATTTTTTCATCACTTGAAAATGCTGACGGAGTAAATTTTTGGTTCACCACCGATCCGCACGCGACCTTGGTATAGTCGGGCTTGCTGACAGAAAGCACCACAGAGGTGACTCCGTTTCTATCCATTCCGTGCATGGGAGATGCCGCGTCGCTCATTGGTGCGCCGTTTCTTCGTCCGTCGGGGGTTGCCGCGCACACAGACCCTGCGCTGATATTCTGCACATTGGACGCCATTGCGATATAGACCCTGCCGCCATCTCTGGTACGGAGCTTTGAAAATATCTCATATTGCTTATCAAGAAGCCATACAGCATACTTATCCACGAAATCATCGTTATTGCCATATTTGGGCAGGGAAAGAAGCTCTTGGCGTAACTCCTCATTTCCTTCGAAATCGGCAATTAAAATATCTCTAAGCTGTGCAAGGGTCAGCTTTTTATCTATAAACACAGTTTTTTCTATTGCCGCAAGGGAATCCGCAACCGTAGCAATTCCCATACATCCAAGACCGTAAACTGACGGATATACAGCGCCACCGTCGTTTATATCCTTGGCTCTATTTATACAATCCTGACAGTAACAGGACAGATAGGGTTGACAGTAGCGTTTTCTGTTATAGCGATCGTTTTCGTTATTAAAGATGGTAACAGTTTCAAGCGCACCGAATTCCATTTGTGCTACGAAAACATCAAGCAGCTGCTGCATGCTCGTGATATCCTCTGCCTTACCTGTTTTTAAGCCGTAGAGAACACCGTCTCTCATACATCTGCCATCATTAAGGGCAAACTCAAGATACTTTGGAGTGTTATATCTTCCGTCCGCCCACGGTGGCTGCTTGCCCGAGATAAATGCCTCGATACAGCCAACCATAGAATAGTCACGACAATCCTCAATATCGTAGCCACAATCGGCAAGCGCAGGCACGGTTGCCTCATCGTTCATAAGAGCAGGATAGCCAAGACCTGTACCAATAACCTTTAAGCAAGCATCGTAGAATTCGTCGGGAGTACTTTTATGCATTCTTGCAGATAGGTTAGGCCCCGGGATATTACAACGTTTTACTGCTTCAAGAATTACATATGAAAGCTCGTTTGTAGCATCACTCCCATCTCTTTTAAGACCGCCGATGGCGATATTGACAACGTCACCGCCCCACATGGTCGGTGCGTTCATAAGCTTTTTCTCGGCAATTTTATAAAGGGTGCAAGCGACAAGATCAACTGCCTCCTCACTTGTTATGACGCCATTTTCAACATCGTTTTTATAATACGGATACAGATACTGATCCATTCTTCCAAGAGCCATAGCGTATCTGCCCTCATAAAGAAAGCTGATATGCGCAAACCAAACAAGCTGAAGTGCCTCGCGAAAGGTATCAGGCTTGGAAAAAGCAAGCTTATCGGCAATATCCGCCGCCATCAAAAGCTCGGCGTTTTGAGTTTCCTCCCCTTTTTTACGTGCGGCACAGGCATAGTTCTTGACCATTTCGGAAAACGCCTGCATGCATACCCTTGCGCCTTGCAGGAAATCAAGCTTTTGAGCGGCATCGCTATCTCCTTTATGAGCAGCCTCAGATGCGTCAATGCGGTTTAACATACCCCCTATGCCGTACTGAAGCAACGTTGGATAATCGGGAGTAAAATGATCAATATTTTGATAAAACCCCATATAGCCGTAACTTGCGCACACGTTTGCGGCATGCTGAAGTGTTGCCTGCGAATAAGCTCCGCAAGGAGCATATCTGCCATTTATGGAGCCGAGTATACGGTCGTAATTATAAATAAACGGTTTATGGTCCTTAAAAAGATTTGCAGTTGCATAGGCTCTTGCTATAAGCGAGCTTTCTGCATAATGCTCCCGATAACCCATATAGGCAAGATAGGCGGTTATATCGTCCCTATTGGTAAAATCAATAGAGTTCATCTCGGTTATAAGCATATTCAGTTTATTCATGATCATCACCTCGATTTTATTATATTTTATGCTTGGAAAAAGGTAAACACACAATATTGACAATAGTGGATTATTATGATATATTTTTATTGGTGATGAATATGAAATTTTATAAGATCAAGCTACGATCCCTGCCCGAGATAATATTTGCACATGCATACAAAACCTCGGATTACAGGAGAACTGCCACGGTCATGAGGAGCTTCCTCGAGATTTCATACGTTATAGAGGGGCATATCGAGCTTATAAGCCAGCATGGGCGCACGATCATCCCCCAAGGCTGTTCTCATTGCGACCTGTACAGCTACCCCAGCGTGACCATTATAGACCGTCAGCATCAGCACTGCACCGTGGGAATAAAAATGGAATACGATTTTGAAGTGATCGATGAGCGCGAGGTGCTTTCACTTTGGAGGGACAGCTTTACAAATAAAGTCACCCTTAGCGATACCGTGATAGCTGCAGAGTTTATAACCGATCCAAGGTTTTCCGATAGGATCAGGGACCGAATAAACGACGTCATAAGACTTTTTGCGCTTGGAACTCACGAATCACTGCTTGCCGCGACCTCGCAGGTGTTTTCCATACTTTCCTGCATCACCGAGGCAGCGGTAAACATTGCAAGCGGCGACGTTTCGTATTCTGATATTGCTTATTGTGCAAAAGCAAGCGCATATATCTCAAAGAATGCCGACAGACAGATAACGGTAAAGGAGATAGCCGACGAGGTCAATATATCGGTTGGACATTTAAGCCGAATGTTTCGTTTTGTGACCGGAGACAGTATTATACAGTACGTAAACAAGACCAAGGTAGAGCGAGCAAAGGGGCTCATCCTATCCGGACTGCGCACGGGCGAGATATCGGAAATGCTTGGAATAACTGACGAAAAATATTTCTGCAGAATGTTTAAAAAATATGCCGGAGTAACGGTAAGCCAATACCGCAAGTCAGGCAGATAATATTCTCACGCAGGAAAACCCAAGATGAGTATCAAATTATAATATAAACACAATATTTTTGCAAAAAATACACAAAAATATCGAAAATTTTACAAGTTAGACACATTTGTGTTATATACTTGGTGTAAGTATTACATTTTGTATTAAAATCGCCGATCGGAGGAATTGTATGATTAATATATTGATCGCCGAAGATGAGCGCGCAATATCTGACCTGATACGAATAAACCTTGTAAGAAACGGTTACGTGTGTCATTGTGCTTATGACGGCAAGCAGGCGGCGGACATGCTGGAAAGCACCCGCTACGATCTCGTACTTCTTGATATAATGTTGCCCTGTATTGACGGCTACGAGCTTATTAACTACATCCGCCCAATGGACATACCCGTTATATTTATTACAGCAAAAAGCGAGCTGAGTGACAAGGTCAAGGGGCTGAGACTCGGTGCTGAGGATTATATAACCAAGCCCTTTGAGATAGTGGAGCTTATCGCCCGAGTAGAGGTAGTTTTGCGAAGGTATAAAAAGACCTCTGCGATCCTTACCTTTGGTGACGTTACGGTGGATGCAGACGCTCACAGCGTAACTAAAAACGGTCGCCTTATCTCCATGACGGCAAAGGAATACGAGCTTCTGCTTCTGTTTGTACGAAATCCAGGGATCGCTCTGTTTCGCGAAACACTTTTTGAGCGCGTATGGGGATATGATTATATCGGAGAATCCAGGACTCTGGACTCTCACGTTCAAAGAATACGCAGAAAGCTTGATTGGGACGACATAATAATTACGGTCTACAAGGTAGGATATAAGTTTGACGTTGCAAAATTAAAGGACAGATAAGGTAACGTCTTATCTTAACATTTAGGAGGTTCAGGTGTGAAAAAATACGTCATTGCATGCTGTATTTTTATAAATATATTTATGCTGATCTTTTGCGCCGTTTTATCCTCCGAGTTTGACAGGCAGCTTGATGAGATCCAACAAAATATGCATTTAAAGGCAGTCGATGAAAATAAATTATGCTTAGCAAGTGCAGAGCTTTTTTGTAAGCGTATGTTAGAGCAATATAATACTACGCCCACGGTGAGTCAGTATAACGCCTTTGGTGAGGGCAGATTTACCGTAATGTATTCAACCGAGCTTGATTGCGATCTACCGCAAAATAACGAATGTATATCCAACTACATAGAGGATACCGACGAGATGCTCACAATTTCCGAGCTTGATAACAACAGATATCTGGTTACTGTTATGAAATGCGGGCTTTTGGAGCAAAAAATCCTATTGAAGGAGCGTTTTATAACCATTAGCATCGGTGCTTTTGCATTTTGGGCTGTGCTTTGGAGTGCGTTTGGGCTGGTGATATTTTTGCATCAAAGAAAGCTCGCCAAGGCCATGGCACAGGTAGCCGACGGAAATTATCAGGTGCGGATAAAAGGAGAATTTTCCTCTGAATTTAATAGCATGACCGAGTCGGTAAGCAACAACGTGGTTGCCGCAAACGAGGCCGCACGGGCTCAGCGCGATTTTGTCTCCAACTTCTCCCACGAGCTTAAAACGCCGCTTACCGCGATAATCGGATATGCCGACCTTTTAAGAAGTGCCGAGCTTGACAGTCAGGACACTTTTACCGCCGCATCATATATTTTCAGCGAGGGAAAAAGGCTTGAAGCGCTATCTCTTAAGCTTATGGATATGATAGTGCTTGATAATCACGAATTTCCCCTTCGCCCCCTTCCCGCAAGTAAGCTATTGCAACACATTGCCATCACCGTACGTCCAATGCTGAGTGATAATCAGCTTGATCTTGAATTTCACGCGGCAGCGGCAAGGATCGAGGGCGAGCGCGATCTTTTGATAACCCTGATAGTAAATCTGTTAGACAATGCACGCAAGGCCTCCGAGGATGGCGGTAAAATAGTACTGCGCGGAACGGTAGAGGGCGACCGTTACAAGATCAGCATTAAAGATTTTGGGCGTGGGATCCCTCAGGAGGAGCTATCCCGTATAACAGAAGCATTTTATATGGTGGATAAATCAAGAGCCCGTGCTCAGCACGGAGCAGGCTTGGGACTTGCGCTATGTCAGAAAATAGCCATCATGCACGGCTCGGGACTTGAGTTTAATAGCACCTTGGGGGAAGGCACCGAGGTCTCCTTTACGGTCAAAAAGCTTCCCAAAACAAAGGAGGTAATCGAAGATGTTAAAAAAGAGTCTTAGTAGCTTAATAACCGTGGCATGCTGCGTTTTATTCTCCGCCGTTACCGTCCTGGCATTTGCAGGAAGCATTTCCATTCATCCCGATGCTCACAGCGACGTTTTTCCCGAAAGTACAGTAATACTTAAGGGCCACGAAAGACTGGAGCTTGCCTACAAGCTCTCCTTGGAAGGCGTTGAAATTGAGCAGGTCACCCCTCCGTCCTACGTAAGCGAAAGCTTTTATGCGGTAAAAGCAGCTCGGGATATGGTCAAGGCCATGCTTATTTCATCTATAGAGAAGCCTTTTGCCTCCGCATCCCCCATCCCCACCCCTTCTGCCTTTCCCAGGGAAGCAATATCTTCATCATCGGTTGCGTCCGAGGTCGAAGAACCGTTTTTTTCAAATATCAGCTGTCCACTATACCGTTTGAGCTCTGTGGGCAAGGGCAAGGGTCAGGTGCACTTATACCACGTTACCTTTGACGTCAGCTACGGCGATATCGGCGGCAACTTTTCCATTCTGCTTGATGCACATTCGCTTTTACCGTACAGCATCTCGACTAAGGGCCTTTCATCGTATCATTCGGAAAACACCAAGGACAGCTGCATAAAGCTTATATGTTCATATTGGGGTGGCGATCCTATATACGATGAGGAGTCCAGCTTTAAGGTGCAAAGCTATTATTCCGTTAACGGATACATTCCTCATATTGAGTTGACTGATATTTGGGGTAAAAAGAATTTTGAAAGCTACTGCTTTGACAATGACGTAAAATACTATGCTATATCGGCAAGCAATAAAGCCGGAGGCTTCACCACACTTATAATGACCCAGGACATATTAAAGGCACATATCGACCCTCAGCCATAAAATAACACAGATAAAAGCTTATATTTTACAACTATGACGAAAAAATATCATATTTTCTCCAAAGTGTGCATATATAATGTGCGCGTACCTTAAAGGGTACGCGCTAATTTTTAACTAAAATACAAATGATATCGGGAGAAAGATATGCAAAATACAAATCGCGCAAGAAGGTTAAAACGTGCAAGACAAAGGATCATCGCAAGAACGGCAATGCTTAGCTTAATTACACTTGCCTGTGCTACATTACTGACGGTATCCATTGTGGGGCTCAGCAACCAAGACTCTGAGATCTTTACAAAGCCGCCCGAGGAGACTAACAGCTTTGATGCCACGCCGAACGCAACCTTTACCCCCGCTCCCTCGACCTCTGCACCCTACGTAGGGGGTGAGCTTACACCTCTTCGCACTCCGTCTGCAATGTTTAATAACCTTATTGATCCCAACGGACACACCGTCAGCACCAGGTTCAAGGTGCCCGATGGTTTTAAACGCGTAGAGCTTCAGGAGGGAAGCTTTGGAGAATATCTGCGAGAGCTTGAGCTGTTTCCCGACGGCGAAAGGCTTTATTTCTGGGATGGAAAAATATGCGATAATCCCGCGCACGCCGCCATCCTGAAGCGCAATATGCCAAAAAAATACGAGCAATGCGCCGACACAGTAATAGGACTGTATGCTGATTATCTTTATAAAAACAAGCAGTATGACAAGCTTGTTTTCACCTTTAACAACGGCTTTGTATGTGATTTTAAGCATTTCACTCAAGGTTTGCGCCCGAACAAGGATGCAAACGGGTGGGAGTCCTCACCCGATTATTGGAAGGGAAATGATGAGCGGGTATTTAAGGTCTTTCTTGATTACGTGTTCCTCTATGCCAATACTGCATCACTGTTTGAAAATGAGCTTAAGAAGGTGGACATAAATGACATTTCGGTGGGCGACGTTTTTGTAACTCCCGGATTTCCGGGGCATATAGTGCTGATATGCGATATGATAAAAAATCCTCAGATCGGAGAGGTGCGCTTTATGACCCTGCAGGGAAGCATGCCCGCCCTTCAGCCTCACATTATGTTAAATGCTCACGAACCGGAAATGTCACCTTGGCAAAATACACGCTTTGAAAACGACGTCTTCCTTTCAGCAACAGGTTGGTTTTGTCCGACACAAAATCTGATGAGATTTAAATGATCAAAGCAACATAAAAAGATCCCGCATTATAAAGCACGGGATCTTTTCATTTTTATAAGAATCTGCGGATATCTATTGCCAGCTTTTCCTCAAGATCTATTACTTTTTTTGTCAGCTCCTTTACTTTTTCCTCCGCCGCCTCATACTCGTTGAGATATTTATTAAGAGATTTTACACCCATATTACAGCCGTCGGTTATAAGGTCCGCTACCGTAGCGTCGGATTCGTTCACGTTGAGCATGACGTTTGTTTTAAGCCAGGACATACCCTTGGCCATGGGATTTGGCTCCTTGCCGTCATCCTGATATTTCTCAAGCAGTATCTGCATATCCTCTTGGAGCGCGAGGTGCTTATCCTTACAGCGAGAAAGAATATCCTTTAGTGTAGAGCTGCCTACGTAATCAATGACATCATCGATGGCGCTGACCCCCATTTTTATACCCGCATCACATTCGCGTAATAGTCGTATTGTATCTTGTTCTATCACTTTAAAACACTCCTTAATTAATTTATATTAAGTATGTGCAATTATCCTTGAGGTATACCAAAGAAAAACGGAGGCGTTTTATTCGCCTCCGTTAGTAGTTTGATTGTTTGAATTTTAAAATTTGTTAGTTTGATTGATAAATTTTAAAATTCGGGTTGTTTGATTGACCGTAAATGGATCTTTCTTTAAATTTTTTGTTTGATTGATTGTAATATTAAATTACTGGTTGATCTTGGTTACAACGCCGGAGCCTACGGTTCTACCACCCTCACGGATAGCGAAGCGGAGTCCCTCCTCGATTGCGATAGGAGCGATAAGCTCAATACCCATATCGATGTTGTCGCCGGGCATTACCATCTCTACGCCCTCGGGAAGCTTAACTACACCGGTAACGTCGGTGGTTCTGAAGTAGAACTGGGGACGATAGCCGTTGAGGAAGGGAGTATGACGACCGCCTTCTTCCTTCTTCAGTACGTATACCTGACCCTCAAATGCGGTGTGGGGGTTGATGGTGCCGGGCTTTGCAAGTACCTGGCCACGCTCGATCTCGTCTCTCTGTACGCCACGGAGAAGAAGTCCGATGTTGTCTCCTGCGAATGCCTCGTCAAGAAGCTTGCGGAACATCTCTACGCCGGTTACTACTACCTGTCTCTTCTCGTCGGTAAGTCCTACCAGCTCAACGGTATCCTGTACCTTTACGGTACCTCTCTCTACTCTACCGGTTGCAACGGTACCACGACCGGTGATGGAGAAGATATCCTCTACAGGCATAAGGAAGGGCTTGTCTACTGCACGCTCGGGAGTAGGTATGAAGGAGTCTACCTCGTTCATAAGCTCGATGATGTGGCCGCACCACTCGTCGGTAGATACGTCCGCGCCTGCCTGTACTGCCTCAAGTGCCTTGAGTGCGCTACCCTTTACGATCGGAATATCGTCACCGGGGAAGTCGTACTCGCTGAGCATCTCGCGAATCTCCATCTCTACAAGCTCAAGAAGCTCTTCGTCATCAACCATATCGGTCTTGTTCATAAATACTACAATGTAGGGTACGCCTACCTGACGGGAGAGCAGAATGTGCTCACGGGTCTGGGGCATGGGGCCGTCTGCAGCAGATACTACAAGAATAGCACCGTCCATCTGTGCAGCACCGGTGATCATGTTCTTAACATAGTCAGCGTGACCGGGGCAGTCTACGTGAGCGTAGTGACGAGTGTCGGTCTCGTACTCAACGTGTGCAGTGTTGATCGTGATTCCTCTTGCCTTCTCTTCAGGTGCCTTGTCGATGGCATCATATGCCATAGCTTCAGCCTTACCCAGCTTTGCAAGAACGGTGGTGATAGCTGCGGTAAGAGTGGTCTTACCATGGTCAACGTGACCGATGGTTCCGATGTTTACGTGGGGCTTGCTTCTTTCAAATTTAGCCTTTGCCATTG
>JAFXDC010000005.1 GCA_017516345.1 Clostridia bacterium
GGGGAGCTGTCAGCGAAGCTGACTGAGGGGTTGTTTGAGAGTGCTTTTTACAATCCCTCCGTCACGGCAAGCCGTGCCACCTCCCTTTGCACAAGGGAGGCTGAAAATGGCAGCCAAATCTTTGGCGGTAGGGCGAGTTTGTAAGTGTCAAATGTTTCGGTGGGCTTTCAGCCCTGCCAGTAACAGCGGCTTATAGCCGCAGAGCAAACCACCGGCTAAGCCGGTGGTCGTGATTATCATCCTTTTAATTATTTATTCGGTATTACCTCCAAAAACAGATATTCGCCGTGCTTAAGAGGTATTTTATTATTTAAGGGTAGCCGTTGCTCACCCTTTAATATCGTGAGAGAGGCGCCGCAGTCAAAGGAAAGATATCCCTCGTCCGAGCCGCAGAGAAGAATAAAATATGCCGTATTTCGGCTTCCGTCCTGCATTTGGCTCACCAGAATATCCGACGAGGTATGCCGCAGACCCTTAAGGGTGGAGTCGTTAAAGCCGCGAGGGTCGGAGGCGGGCACAAGGTGGGTGGCAATGCTGCGGTAGCGCAAAAGGTGTTTGCCCAAGGCGTGAAGGATGGCGTTTACCCTTGCAAGACGCTGATACTGCTCTGTGGGTGCGCCGCTTGGGTCAAGGACGTTATTATACCACCAATCGTTACTGTAGCACGCCCAACTGATGCTTCTTGCTCCGAAGGCAAGGGCAAGATATGCTTGAAAGGAAAGCTGAGCCTCGTTTAAGGAGGTCTCGGGCAGATGGGAGTTTACCTGAAGGACGGCGTGCATGGCTCTTGAGCTTGCTCTGCAGGCATCGGCTACGGCGGAAAAGGTGGTATAAGCGTGGCTCAGATCACTTGAGTATAAATAAAAATCAAAGCTTATATACCTGGTTGGTACGTCTCGGACATACCTTGCGATATATTCCTTATAGCTTGTGCAGCCAAGCTGATGCTCTACCTCCTCGGCGCTCTGCCCGCTTTTCAGCCCGTAGCTTGGGTAGAGGTTGAGGTAGGGGGAAATGCCATTGCCTGCAAGATGTGAGACTATGCTGCCAAGATGGGGAAAATCAAGACTGCTCGGCTCGTCGGCGACATTGACTCCCCACACAGCGGGATGATCCGCTTTTACGCACGAGTACGCACTTATCGGATGGGTCTTATCCAGCTTCCCCGCATTGCTTCCGTCGCCGCCGAAATGCTCGGGGCAGACCCCACACACCACCGCGCCAAGACCGTTTTGGTAAAGCGCGTCAAGCGCATCCTTGGCGGTTGCGGGAGTGATGACAAAATCCATGCCGCATTTTTTAATATCCTCTGCCTGCGCGTCAAGCACGCTTGCATCAAGACAGTACGCGCCGATATTAAGCCATGGCGCATTTTGATGTGTTTTTTTAAGCATAACCTTTATTATTTAGACTATTGATAATTATAATGATATAAATGCCATTTATAACGATATTATGCATATGTGTGCAATAAAGCATATATACATAATGATGCATTTTCGATCGGTAAGACAGATAATTGCCGCCTTAGAAGCGGGAGATGAGCTCGTCCTGAAGCTCGCGGGAAAGATCCACAAATCTTGCGGAGACTCCCCACATGCGCACTACAAGATCGCGATAGCTGTCCGGGTCGAGCTGAGCCTTTTTAAGGACGGAAACCTCCATGATATTTGCCTGATGCTGCATACCGCCGCGCTTGAAGTAGGAAAGGATGAGACCGCGCAAAAGCTCGGCGCCCTCGTTGTGCTTAAAGACCGAGGAGTGGTAGTTTATCATAAGACAGAAGTTCCAATCTATAAGGCGGTTATCGATATTAAGTGCCGAGTTCATTATGGCGGTGGCACCGTTTTGCGCGCTGCCGCTTTTTGGGGTAAGGGTGACCGAGATGGGGTCGCCGCAGCCGCGTCCGTCAGGGGTCGCCATAAGACCCTTGCCCGTGACCACAGGGTGAGGCTGATGTATCCCACCAAGTATTTTGGCACCCGATGCGGTGCGAAGCTCCTTGAGAATGCTAAGTGAGTACTCCAGGATATCCTTTGCGATAAGATCCACATAAGGGTCGTCGTTGCCCCATTTGGGACAGTTGTCAAGCAGGCTCCTTAGCACCTTGCCCTCGTCGGAGGAGAAATTCTCCAGGCAATGGGAAAATACCTGCCCAAGGGTATAAAGCTTATCCTCAAAGACGGTTTTTTTGATGGCGGCAAGGGAGTTTATCGCCTCAACGCATCCGCCAAAGAACACTCCGCGCTCCTTTACGGGGTAGCCCTCAAGGGTGAAGTCGGTGGCGCTTTGTATGCAACCGTGAAAAAGACCGCTTAAAAACGGCAGGGGTGCGGCAGGGCTTTTTCCGCCGCAGTTAGATGGCTCGCCCCTTTTTACTGCATCAAAATAACCCGAAAAATCTGCATTACGGTATTTATAAAGGTTATTTTGTGCGGCGTTATGCTGATTCACCGCGTAAACGGTGCAGTTATAGATATATTGCTTAAAGCGATCTAGAAGGGAGTCGAAATCGGCAAAATCGTCCTCGCGGGAGAGCATATCCATCAACAGGTGGATAAGAGATGGTGCGCATACCGCATAGAAGTCGGCAACCCCGGGCAGGGTGATATCCTGACAGAGGTCAAAGCCGTAATTGCGGGCATGCTTTGGCTCTATGCCCTGAGAAATGAGGTTTTCAACGAACAGATCGTCATTATAATAAGCAAGGAAATTACAACCCGAAACGCTCATCCGGGTGGCTTTTTTAAGAAACTCGGGGGGATTTTTACTGCTTATGCGAAGATTGAGCTCGGGCTCCGGGAAGCGGATGCGGCTTGCAGCGTCGAGGATCATATAGCTTACCTCGTTTACCGCGTCCTCGCCGTTTTCCAGCACTCCGCCCAGCGTAACGGTGAGCTGAGAGGTGTAGTTTTTAAAATACGAGCCGTTAAGATCTGCCTGGTCGTACATTTTGACCATCAGGCAATCGATGAGCTGCTGAGCCTGCCGGCGCGGAGTGTCCTTGAGAAATCTCCCGAGCAAAACGTCAAGTCTGCCGTAGCAAACGTAGGCAAAGCTCTCCATTATACAGCAAAGGTGACCAAGCCACAAAAGCTGTACCGCCTCGTAAAAGGTGTCGGGCGCCTCCGAGCTTATCTTAAAAAGCACCTCTGAAAGCTCGCGAAGCTGACTTGCCCTTGGCTCGCTTGCGGCTTCAGCAAGCTCGCGTGCGTGCTCGGCATAGCGCACTATAAGGCATTTCAGGGCGTTATAGGATATAATTACGGAGCGCAAAAAATCCCGCTGATAAGAATTACACTCATCAAGCAAGCGGTGCTCTGCCTTTTTTATGATGCCGTCCACTCCCTCATCAAGCAGAATGCCCAGATCGGGGGTGCAGTGTGCCTTATTGACGTAGCTTTGATCCTCGCCGAAAAGCTCAAGCTCCTCTTTATTAAGATAGGGCACCGGGGTCTGTATGGAGTACGAGCTTATATCGTGCCCGTCCTCGTTTCCCTCAAGAGGCTTAAGCCAGGTGCGGGTGCCAACTATCAGCTCTCCCTCGCCTATGTAAAGGGGCATGCCCTTGCATATTTCCATCAGCACGCTTGCCTTACGCTCGGGCAAGGATAGGGGAAGAGCCGATAGGTCGATATCGGGCATGGGGGCACGCTTTATTTTATTTTGTCCGCTTGCCGCGGCATTAACAAGAGATTCGGTTAACGTCAATTTTGATCCGTCCATTTTTCAAAGCATTTATTAAGATTATTCATGACCTCGTCGCTTGGCGGCGAGAAATCCTCAGCATTAAGCCCAAGGGTGGCGTATTTGCTCTTCCCAAGGCTGTGATAGGGCATAAGGGTCACTTGCTTGATATTATCAAGACCGTCAAGAATGTCCGCGATGGCCTCCATCTCGGATATCTCGGCATTAAAGCCCGTGATGACGGGAATACGTATCCATATTGGCTTGCCCGTGGTGGCAAGATAACGCAGATTATCAATTATCAGGGTATTATCCACCCCCGTAAAGCGCTTGTGCATGCTGGTGCGGGCGCATTTGATATCGTAAAGATAAAGATCGCAATATTTTACGGTATCCTCAAGCACCCTGCGCGTGGCATAGCCGGAGGTGTCTATTGCGGTGTTAAGACCGTTATATTTCGATAAGCTCAGGCATTCAAGCAGAAAATCGGGTTGAGCAAGACATTCCCCTCCCGAAAAGGTGATGCCGCCCGCATTCGGGCCGTAATAGGGAGCATCCTTAAGCACGAAGGAAATGACCTTTTCCGCGCTCATCTCGGTGCCGCAGGTACACATGGCGTGAGAAGGACAGCATTTGGCGTTGTCAAGGTTTATCTCTCCCTTGCATGTTCCGCACACAATGCATTTTTCCTTGAAATATTGAGGCTGTATCTCGAAGGACTGTCCCTCGGGATTGTGACACCATTTGCATCTTAACGGACATCCCTTGAAGAATACCGTGGTGCGTATTCCAGGTCCGTCGTGGGTGGAAAATCTTTGTATATTAAATATTCTTCCCATAAGGCTTCACCTCTTTTTTTGATTATATCACAACAATAAAACTAAATCAATAAAAGTATCGGTATATTTTCCTGTTTTTTTGATGAAAGGCAAACAAAAAGGATCCGATGCGTCGCTCGAATCCTTGGTGTCTTGTGTCGCTTCTTTTTTTAATGCTTATTCATCAAACAGGGGAGTGGAAAAATATCTCTCTGCGGTGTCGGGCAGTACCGTTACCACGGTCTTTCCCGCCCCAAGCTTTTTTGCAAGCTGTATTGCCGCAGCTACGTTGGTTCCGGAGCTTATACCGCACATGAGTCCCTCCTCGCGTGCAAGCCTACGGGCGGTCTGGAGCGCCTCCTCGTCGCTGACGATGTAGATATCCTCATAAATATTTCGATTCAGTATCTCCGGAATGAGTCCGTCGCCGATACCCATCTGTAAATGAGTTCCCACCGTGCCTCCCGCGAGAATTGCTGCGTTTTCAGGCTCAACTGCCCATATGATCATATGTGGATTCAATGCCTTGAGGGTCTCTCCGATGCCCGTAATGGTGCCACCCGTGCCGATTCCCGAGCAAAAGCCGTCAATTGGGCCGCCCACCTGCTCAAGTATCTCAAGCCCCGTCTGATAGCGGTGTATCATGGGGTTGGCGGGGTTGATGAACTGTTGGGGAACAAATACGTTTTCCT
This sequence comes from Clostridia bacterium, assembly GCA_017516345.1. Lineage (GTDB taxonomy): Bacteria > Bacillota > Clostridia > Christensenellales > QALW01 > UMGS1338. Next base: position 5,198 of record JAFXDC010000005.1, read on the forward strand.
CCTCACTCTGCATACGAAGGGCGGTCTGCAAACAGTCCTCAATGGCTTGACCGATGTTTCCCGCATCGTGAATGAGCACCACCTCTGCGCCGTAGTGACGCATCAGCTTCATTCGCTCCATGCTTACCGAGTCGGGCATTATTATGCGCACCTTGTATCCAAGCACCGCGCCCACAAGTGCAAGACCTATGCCCTGATTTCCCGAGGTGGGCTCCACTATTACGGTGTCCTTGTTTATCTTGCCCTTGCTTATGGCATCCATTATCATATTGTAAGCCACTCTGGTCTTTATGCTGCCGCCCACGTTCAGTCCCTCGTATTTAACAAGCACCTGCGCGGCATCCTTGGGAACCATGTGATTAAGCCTTATTATGGGGGTGTTGCCCATAGCCTCCAAAACGTTATTATATATCATATCCATTATTCTCCTGATCGATGTGTCCACTATTGTAATAAAAAATCCGCTATATTGCAAGTGATTAATGAATAAATACAGCTCTTTATTTCAATTATATAATATGCCCCTGTCTATCTGCTTGCAACAGCATATAAAAACGGCAAGCATATTCATTGTCTTCACCTCTCTTATCTCTTCTCCGGAAAAGTCGCGCGGGAGATTCAGAGAAAAGTGAAGAGTGAAAAGAGAATAGTGAAAAGTACAAAAAGAAAAAGCCGCTTGCGCGACTTTTTTGTGTTGTACCGCCAATTTAGATGCCACGCTCAAAAAGTCAATAAAATCAAGGGGTTTTCAACTTTTGAAGCGGTTTTAAGTGCATCCAAAATAGATGACAATAGGTTTATGTCAGCTCTAGTTCGTTTGCTGATGGCATTTCGGGATACGTATCATCTAAATTGTCCGAATACCAATAGGCAACCGACGAGATATCGTCCTGCAACGGCAGGTATCTACCTTCGCTCCTATAACCGAGTGCTTGTATGGTTACACGCAGATCCTCTTTAAAGTAGATCGGGTCTGTGATATGCCAGCGGTACATATCAAAATATCTTTGCGAACGGTAGATATTGTCGGTGTATCCAACCTTACTAAGTCCGCTGTATGGCGAGGAAAACTCGGTATATTTACCGTTTACGTCAAAGTTGAACGCGCCGCAAAAGTAATCCTCTGTGCCCGTTCCGCAAATGGAGGGAAAATCGGTGTCGCCGTCTATATAAAACTTTATCTCGCCTTCTCCCCACCATCCGTTAGATTTCACTCCCCAATGCAGATAAGTTCCAACATAAAGACCGTTTCCTTTGATGTTGTCAAGTATCGTATATACCTCTTTGTAAGGCAAGGGATTGACACGTCTGAATTGCGCGTGAAAATACAGACTGTCCGGAGATATCGTTTTCTCTTCACAGTCGATCTGATAGAAAATGTATGCGTTTGTTGTTCCCGTATTCTCAATTTCTACTCGGAAGCCTTTAAAATACGGCATCTCAAAATAGCAATTCATCCCTTTGCGAGGATTGTAGCACATTGCAAGACTATTGATCTGACGGTATTCGTTGTAATCCGCGTTGGCAAAAAAGTCAGAAAGCGGAACATCGACTGATGGTGTTTTTTGACCATCAAAATAAATACGCAATAGCAACTGTCTTCCGTATTGTACACTATCGGTGATCCAAAAATGCTTAATAGCCCCCTGTCCCTTAATATCTGCAAGTACGGCTGTTTCCCCCGCGTTTAACACGATATAGGGATTAACCTTCCAGCCTTGCCCAAGCTCTCTGGCAGCATTTGCGGCACTCCCTTCGTCAAGCGTTGCCTTTCCGCCCTCGCCTTTCATTCCCGTTATATTTTCGGGTGAAACGGAAAACGTGCGGATATCTTTTTTCAAAGTTAAGTCATTTAACATTTTTTGCACCTCCACAATGAATATATTGACATTATAATGCAGTTGCAGTATCATGTAAATGACCAATATTGACATTGATTTAACATTTCTTGATAGGAGGTGCGGAAATGAATTTATCTTTGATCAATCCATATATTCGTTCGGCAATGGAATCAAGAATTACGAAAGGACATAATATTGCCAAACGAGTTATCTACGACTACGAGTTGATATATATTGAAGAAGGATCATTTACCTTTATATATGGTGATAAATCCTTTCTCTGCAATGCAGGAGATCTCCTTTTTATCCGCCCCGGAATACCGCACAGCTTTATTATTGACCTTGAAGAAATATCTCAGCCACACATTCATTTTGATATTACACATCGTCCTCAAAGCGAGATCATTCCTATATCATTTAAGGATCTTGATAAAATGTCAGAGGAGGAGAGAGGATGGATACACGAGGATTTCTTTCCATCATTTCATCAATCCCCCCTGATTCATATTCAAAACAGGTCGGATTTTTTGGAGAATTTTTATCATATTGTTTCAGGCAATTCTGACGCTTTAACAAAAAAATCATTGATCATCAAGCTGATTGCCGCCATAATAAATGAAAATTTTTCGGAATTGATTCAAGACAACAATCACGTAAATGTAGTAAAGCAGATCAAGGATTATATAGATGCAGGAAACGGCATGGGAATGACGCTCGACGATTTTGCTAAAACGTTTTTTTACGATAAATTTTATTTAGAAAGAAAATTCAAGGAATCCTTTGGAGTAAATCTTATTGAATACAGAAACAAAAAAAGAATGGAGCTTGCAAAGCATCTTTTGAAGCTACATTCCGTATCAGAGGTTTCAGAATTGGTAGGATATCGGTCTATATATGCATTTAGCAGAGCGTATAAAAGTTTTTTTGGCTATGCGCCGAGTAAAAAGAGAGGGTAAGCACATATTGTTGAAGTTCAAATCCTGTCCACACGGCGTTTTTTGCGTTTGGCAATAAAGTCAGCCTTGCCATGTGCATAAAATGCTTCTCTGATACCTTTTCACTATTCACTATTACTTATTACCTCCAAAAAAATTCCTCTGCGGAGGGAGAAAAGTGAAAAGTGAAGAGTGAAGAGTGAAGAGGTAAAAAAATATCCTCGGAACAAGTCCGAGGAATTTTTTTGTGTTATCTTGACAAAATAGATGCCACGTTAAAAAAGTTCGGTCGCGCACCTTTCGACATCGAGCATCCTCTTATAGTTTAGCATATAGGTCTTAAATCCTTCAATTACCGAAGCGTCGGGAAAAAGTGTATCTCCTCGAACTTTACCGAACACTCGGCTGTCAAGAAAATGATCGAGTGAGTCGTGCTTGCCATTTTCATACATATATGCCGTAAGCAGTGCCATTCCGTAAGGTCCGCCCTCGCCCGAGGTTTCAAGACACACTATGTCAGTATTGCACGCCGCCGCTATATAGCGCTGTGCTACGTTCTTCGTTTTGAAAAGCCCTCCATGGCCGGTAAGACGATCTATCTCAACACGTTCTTTCTCGAAAATTTCCATTCCGATTGTAAGTGTTGCCATTGCGCTGTATATCTGTGAACGCATAAGATTCGGGAGAGTGAAGGACGAGCCGGGGCTGCGAAGCAGCATGGGCACGCCACGCTCAAATCCCGTCAGCACCTCACCTGAAAGGTAATTACAAGCGATCACTCCGCCGCAGTTATCCTCACCGTTAAGTGACGCTTCGTAAAGCCTTGTATAAAGCTCGTCGTCAGACACTTCCTTATCAAACAGTGAAAGCGTTTCTTTGAAAACGGACACCCATTCATTTATCTCATTCGTGCAATTGTTGCAATGTACCATCGCAACCGGCTTTCCGTCAGGGGTTGTTACCATGTCGATCTGCTCGTAAAGATTAGAGAGCTGTTTCTCAAGCACTACCATAGCAAAAATAGACGTTCCTGCCGAAATGTTACCCGTCTTATATGAGATCGAGTTGGTCGCCACCATCCCCGTTCCCGCATCCCCCTCGGGAGGTGCAAAAGGAGTTCCCTCGCTAAGCAAGCCTCCAAGACGGATTTCCCCCTCTTTTGTAAGCGTCCCGCCCGGGGCACCTGCTACAAGTACCTTCGGAAAAACGTCCTCGGCTCGTCTTTTGAAGCCGTGAGCAGCGAATTTTTCGTTAAGTTTTGCGAGCATTTCTGCGTTATATTCGAGCTTTTTCGAATCGATAGGGAATATTCCCGATGCCTCACCGATGCCGACTGCGTTGACGCCGGTGAGCATGTAATGGACATAGCCCGCGAGCGTTGTTATGTGTGCAACACGTGATATGTGCTCCTCTCCACGCAGTATAGCTTCATAAAGATGAGCTGACGACCACCTCTGCGGAACGTTGAATTGGAACAGCTCGGTGAGTTCCTTTGCGCTTCTTGCCGTCATCGTATTTTGCCACGTGCGGAACGGAGTAAGAAGGTTCCAATCCTCGTCAAAGGCAAGATAGCCGTGCATCATACCCGAGATACCGACTGCCTCGACACTGTCAAGCCCTTCCATTTGGGAAAGCACGCATTTTAGCCCGCGCCATGCGTCGTCAAGATCGTAAGTCCATACGCCGTCGCGCAGCTCACTCTTCCAAGAAAAGCTTTTGTTTGATAAGGGTGTCAGCGATTCGGCATCGACGGTTACCCCTTTTATTCTCGTTGAGCCAAGCTCGATTCCAAGATAAGATTTATTCATAGCATCCTCCATCATTTTTTATACATAGGGCCGTAAGCTGCACACGCTCTGTAATCCTGCGCTTCCTTATCCATGCCGAAGGCGTTCCAAGCGGCAGGTCGGAAGATCTTTTCCTCGGGCACGTTATGCATACATACGGGAATGCGGAGAATAGAGCAAAGCGTGATAACATCCGCACCGATGTGCCCATAAGAGATCGCTCCGTGATTTGCGCCCCAATTTGCCATCACCTCGTAAGCAGTTTTAAAAGGACTGCCGTCTTTTCCGTCGCATCTGGGGGCAAACCAGGTGCACGGCCAAGTGTAGTCGGTGCGCTTCCAAAGTGTATCGGAAACCTCCTCGGGAAGATGCACGGTCCAGCCCTCCGCAAGCTGCAGAACAGGTCCAAGCCCCTTTACAAGATTGAGCCTTATCATAGTAACGGGCATTTCGGCCTTCGTTTCGAAACGGGAGGAGTAACCGCCGCCCCGAAAATATCCGTTATCAGCGGCATTCCACGTTGTGCTTGCCATTATGGCATCGATGTCCGCTTCCGTTACATCGTACCATGGCTTCATAAGGGCATTTCCGCTTTCATCCTTTGCCTCTCCGGTTGCATCAAGACAACAAGCACCGGAGTTTATAAGATGGATGATACCGTCAGAGCTCTTTGCAATGCCATCAATCTCATATCCCGTAACTCTCTTGATTGAGTCGCTTGACCAATAGGTACGGACGTCAGCGAACATCTGCGCACGGTTTGTAAGAAGCTTCATAAAGAGCATACCGATGCCGTTGAGAACATCGTTCTCGGTTGCGAGTATGTAGGGCTCACGTGCGCCCTCCCAGTCGAACGAGGTGTTGAGAATTGCCTCTGCAAAGTCAGCGTTCGGATAGAAGTCGGTCCACTGTCTTTGACCTTGGAATCCTGCGGCAATGGCGTTGTGACCTACTGCCTCCTCCTCGCGTCCCTCGGGAAGATTATCGTTGCCACACATCAGATCCTTTATGATGACTGCCATTTTGACAACGAACTCAAACTGCTCTTCCTTTTCCTTGTCGCTCTTGCGAACAAAATCGGGGTTTTTGTCAAATCCGATTATGCATTTTTCCTTTGCCCAAGCAAGCGCTTTTTGATATTCCGCTTCATCATAGATGCCCTCGGACATTCGACGAATGATCTCAACCTCATCAACACTCTCCACCCGGAGTCCAAGATAAGATTCAAGAAAATCTGAATCCAGGATAGAGCCGCCGATGCCCATACAGATAGATCCAATTTGAAGGTAGGATTTTCCTCTCATAGTGGCTGCGGCGATGGCAGCGTGGGCAAAGCGAAGCAGCTTTTCCTTTATATCCTCACCAATGCTCGTATCGTCTGCATCGACCACGTCATGTCCGTAAATGCCGAACGCCGGCAACCCTTTTTGCGCGTGTGTTGCAAGGACGGATGCCAGATATACTGCGCCGGGGCGCTCCGTAGCATTCAGCCCCCACACTGCCTTTATGGTTGTAGGATCCATATCCATCGTTTCCGAGCCATAGCACCAACAGGGCGTAACGGTAAGGGTAACCGAAACTCCCGCTTTCCTGAACTTTTCCTCGCACGCAGTGGCTTCCGCAACACCACCTATGGTCGTGTCGGCAATGACAACCCTTACGGGTGTGCCGTCCGAATATTTAAGATTCTGCTCAAAAAGCTTTTTGGCGATATGCGCCATGCCCATTGTCTGTTCTTCAAGTCCCTCGCGAACCTTCAATGGACCTCTGCGTCCGTCAATGACAGGTCTGATTCCAATTGCGGGATAGCAGCCAATTAGTCTTGGCCTTTGCATAATAATCCTCCTTAAATTTATTGATTATACTTGTATTATAGTGCAAAATCTGATATAATGCTTGTATAATATGCGCTTTAATGTGTAACGATCTTCGCTTTTTGGAGGTAAAATGCAATATTCTGATCTGATTGAAAAAAAACACCACGGAACACCGTATTTCCCCGTCGAATACTATTATATAGATAAAGCTCACCCACGGTATATTATGTCATTGCACTGGCACAAGGAATTTGAGATCGTCAAGGTGATAAGAGGGAAGCTGACGGTTTATCTCAATCAAACACCGTACGAAATGGAGGCGGGAGATTGTCTTTTTATTGAGGGCGGTTGCTTGCAAAGAGGATATCCCGATCACTGTGTCTATGAGTGTCTTGTATTTGACACTGTTATGTTGGACGGAAAAATCGGTAACGGCGCGGAGGGGCGCTTTTTTGAGTGGAAAGGTAAGGACATCAAATATAAAAATTTTATAGATCCGAAAAATACGCAAATTCTTTCCACAGTAGACGAGCTGTTGAGGTCAACCAAAGAGGCAAAGCCGTTTTACGAGCTGGAAACGATCGGCTTGTTCTATCAGTTGTTTTATCATCTTTATGTATCGGGGCATATCGTCAAAGGTCAGAATTCAGCGTCAGAGAAAGGCGTTCATACCGTTATTACCCTGCTGGAATGGATAGAGCTTCATTATTCGGAACGTATCACGCTTGCCAAAATATCTCATGTGATGGGATTCAGCGAAAAGTATATTTGCCGTATCTTCAAGGAATACACCGCAAAGACGGTCATAGATTACGTAAACGAGAGCCGCATTGAGAAGGCGTGCGCAAGGATAGGAGTAAACAGTATTACCCAAACTGCGTTCGACTGCGGATTTAACGATCTTAGCTATTTTTGCAAAATTTTCAAAAAGTATAAGGGGATGTCACCGAGTGAATATAAAAAACAAATCTTACGGAAATGAAAATCATGTTTCATTTTTTCTCTCCTTTCTTGAAAATAAAAAAGAAGACGGCAGAGAATATTTCTACAGTCCTCGATTCATACACAAAGTGTTTACAAATATTTTTTGAAATAAACGAAAAAAGGAGAGTCTGTGCGACTGAAAAACGTACGAACTCCCTTTGCAAGGTCGATTATTTAAGTTCAGATCCCGTCCACACGGCGTTTTTTGCGTTTGGCATCTATTAAAATCGCACTGTGAAAAATGGGTATAAAAAAGCCCGGAAGCCTTACGACATCCGGGTTTTTTGGTTGGCATCCAAATTGGATGTATAACATGAGTAGAGTTGCCGAAAAAGATGCACACGATTTTATAATAAAAATGCTTTTCGACCAAAAGGAGAAAAGCTACCTTTTCTTTTCTCTATTCTCTCTTCTCTGGAAAAGTCGCGTGGGAGAGATTAGAGAAAAGTGAAGAGTGAAGAGAGAATAGTGAAAAGTACAAAAAAAGCCGCTTGCGCGACTTTTCTTTTTGCCTTAAACGTGATAAAAGGTGTCTAAACAAGGGTAAAAACGAACAAAAGGCGTCTGATTATCTTAATACAATCAAAAGAGCAAATATATAAAATAAACCGACAATATCAAGCAAAGGAGACAAATAGCTGTCATTCCAATAATAGCGCCGACGCCCGGCTTTTTACGCATCTCTTTGTTGCGAAAAGCGCGAATCAGCGAATCACCAAATAGGAATAAAACTTCTGTACATAAAAGAAAAAGGATAAGACACAAAGGGATTTTTTGATTATAAGTATCTACAATAAAATCTAACCCTCTATGATGCAAACCAAATGTAACCTCAATTGCTTCGCAAGGCATTGCGGGAATGAACTGTAAGACGGTTGCGCCTATAAGTGTTACTTGATTCAATATGCAAAAGGTTAATTCAGAAAGCGTTAAATGACGGTCGTTCTTTTTCTTTTTGGTATTGCGTCGACGGGAAAGAATGTTGTTGGGAAAAACAATAAAATTATATACACATTGAGATTTTACATAAAGCAATTTTGGATTGGGATTAAAAATATGCATAAACTTGGCAATAAGAGTACTAAGCAAATATACAATTACAAAGGCAAAAGCATTAGATAAAAATTGCCACATACAAATTACCGCCTTTCTTTGTTCCATTATACCACTATAAAACAAAAAGAGCAAGGCAAAGCCTTGCGAAAAATACTTATTACCTCTTACTTCTTACTTATTACTTCCAAAAAAATTCCTCGCCGGAGGGAGAAAAGTGAAGACTGAAAAGTGAAAAGTGAAGAGGTAAAAAATATCCTCGGAACAAGTCCGAGGAATTTTTTTGTGTTATCTTGACAAAATAGATGCCAAGAAAGCAAAGCGAAAACATCAGCATTCGATAACGGTGGGAGTGTTGGGCTTTAGAGGATAGCTCTTATTCTTCCATAAGAGTGTGCCGCCGGCTTTGGTCGATATTACAGATAGTTTTTCTTTGTTAAGCTTAACGGTAACCGTTCCTTCACCTACGGGGACAGTACCGCATATTTCTTCAAGTCCTCCAAGGTTCGGCTCAACCGTAAAGGTATCATAGCCCACGGAGGTAGCATACACACCAAGATAGTACCTGCCGAACAAATAAATCGGTCCCGCGCCCCATGCGTGGCATAGAGACTTTTCATATTTGCCACCGTACATAGCATAATGCTGGATACCTCTCATTTCAGGATGATATTCCTCCCAAATCGTTTGGGCGCCAAGATTTATCATGCCGCCATAGTATGACGCAAGCATTTCTTCGACCTCTCCAAACTCGCCCAGTTTAGCCAAAGCGTCCAGCTCGTAGCCTTCAAAGTAGGGGGTTGTTATTTTTGTGATCTTATCGTTTTTTAAGACGTTTTTCAGTATGCTTTGCGCCTGCTCCTCGCTCGCTATACCGTACATTACAGCAAATATATTCGCATGGCGGGTCACATGGTTTTTCCCCGATTGGTAGCTATCAATGAACGCGCCCAGATCTTGGTTCCAATAATATTCATTAACGCGACGTTTCAGCAGGTCACTCTTTTGGATCAGCTCGTCGCGCGCGCCCGTTTGAAGCTCCTCGGATATAGCCGCCATAGCCGAGTACACCTTGACAAGAAGCATTTGCTCGGCGCATACCGCACCGCATTTGTCAATTTCCGACCAATCGATAAATGTCCAATCTCCCGGCAGCCCCTCGATAAATCCGTCCTTGTTCAGCCTTGTTTCGCAAAATTCGAGAAGCTTTTTTGCCATAGGATATATGCGGTTTAAAAAAGCTTTGTCCCCATACGTCATATAATGCTCGTATAAATTGATGATCCATAGCAAGCTGTAATCAAGAATTGTGTTGATATGCTGTTCGATCGGCTCTTTGCCTATAAGACCTATCAGGGTTCGTTGCTCGATTTCCTTGTCTGCAAAAAGATATCTGCTGATACGTGCGCTTTGATAGGCATCTCCCGACCACACCCATCTGTCTCTTTTGATTCCGTCAAAGAAGGCTTCTCTGCAATTGAGATGGAAGGTATAGGATGCGGCAGATATAATTTTGTTGAACAGTTCGTTGTTGCAAGCGAAGCTACCGCGGGGCTCAAGCGGCAGATATTCGAAATCGGCAGAAATCTCGATGCTTTCGGATAAGGTTTTTATATAGACGTATCTGAAGGCTCTTTGACGAAGGCGGTAATTGCTTTTTCCGGAAATTTTATCAGTAATATACGAATACTCGGTATCCAGCGCTTCCTCACGGCTTTCTCCGTAAAACACATCGATCTCATCTTTTTCGTCAACGCCATTTATATTCAGATATCCGAACAGCTCCGTGCCGAAGTCGAACAATATGCCGCCGTTGACATTCTCTTTCGTGATGGGTAGAACGTTTTTATATTCAAAGGGAAACACTTCGGGGTTTTGATCCTTGCGATAAAAATGCGCATTATATCCAACGGGCAAAAGCTCTCCGGCAAAATGATTGCAGGTCCAGCTTTCATCACTCGGGCACACGTCGCTTTCAATAAATATTGCCGGCAGACCGCCGTGATTTGATACGTGAACCTCAATCGTGTGAGCTCCGGGAGCCAATTCTATACGCGTCTTTTCCGGGTAAAGTACGTTATCCACCGCAATGTGTCCGCATCCATTTATATAGCATATAAGATATCCGGATTGACAATTGATTTGCTTTCTAAATTTACAGGATGTATAAGGAACTGAAATTTTCCAAAACGGCGGTCTGTGGCAACCCCGTTCCTCTCTCCGAAGATGCACGTTCATCGTGTGAAAGATCTCATAGTCACCATAGTGCCAGATCCAATAACTTTTATTATTCATAGAGTGAACCTCTCGGAATCATATTATGATGTAATTGTATCATAAAATCTTATACATTTCAAGTTAATAATCAAAAAGTTCTGCGAACGAAAAGCCAATTATTGATGTTCATATCCCATACAAACGATGATGTAGATCTTTGGCGTCTATTAAGGAAGCACAATTTGGTTGCGGAGATCGTGAAATGGGACAAAGCCCGCTACGCAACCAACGCAAAAACTGATTGATCAAAGCACTTTCGCACTTTGCTACTCTCAAATCCTTACACACCTGTATCACTTCAAGCGCAAACGTTTTGGATTTCACTATCAAAGGACTGTCAGCCATAACCTTACCACCCTTCACTTTACTATATCAATTATACCATAAAACCTATAACTTTTTAACCTGATATAATAAAAAAGCTTTTTGCCACGGCAAAAAGCTACATTAGATACCTGTTCACTATTCACTATTACTTATTACCTCCAAAAAAATTCCTCGCCGGAGGGAGAAAAGTGAAGAGTGAAGAGTGAAAAGTGAAGAGGTAAAAAAATACCCTCGGAACAAGCCCGAGGAATTTTTTTGGCTCGTCGCACCGAAAAAGATATTTCCTTAAAAATCATTTTCAGTTGACATTTCGCTAAATACCTTTGTGATAATTTCAGGGAACAGGTTGTTTCTTACGAATCTGCGATAATTCATATCACTTTCGGTTCTGCCGCTAATCAGCGATTTGTTAGTTACAGTATTATCCGAAACACTAAAAATAGCCGCCAATTTTAAATTTGCAATTTGTGCCGCTCTAAAGGCTGATGCCGTCTCCATTTCGATAACATTACAACCCATATTCAAAATCTCATCAATATGCGCATATTGAGCGAATACCGAATCAATACTAAATGCTCTGCCAATGTGAAACTTCACATTATTTTTATTACACACCTTTTCTGTAATTCTGCACATCACATCAAATATGTTCTTATCAGGTTCTACCTTTGTCCCAAATACATCTTTAATTCTAAGTGTATCTGATGCAATGTATCGGCTTGCGCCATCACCGCAGATGCTATATTGAGGAATAACAATATCTCCTATACCTATATCTTCGTTCAAAGAACCAACAGAACCTACAAAAATAATATTTTTGCATTTTGTTACGCCTAAAGCCAAAAGAGCATCCATAAGCACAGGTGCGCCAATGCCGGTTTTTATGTAGGTTATATCACAAATTTCGCTTTTTATATTCCATACTTTTATGGCAGAAAACTGAGATTCGCTCAAGTATTCAGCATCGCCAAGAAGCGCCAATGATTTCGGTTCCCACCAAGGCGCAATAACTACATTTGTATTTATTTGTTCCGGCATTACGCCAAGGCAATGAAGACATATATCCTTTTCGGTCGACTTGTATTTTTTCATTCCGTCTATCAATTGATGAAAATTCATAATCGCTCCTTTTGTTATACAATCAAATTTTTGTATTGTTCTATCTTATTTGGAAATTCTGCATCAAAAATTTTCTTTTCAATAATGAGTTGCGCTCTCCGTAATATTTGCAAAATTTCGGGATCATCTTCCGTTCTTCTCAAATCTGCCATAGCCATAATGATTTTACCGCGAACAAAATACAGTGTTTTCAAGTCGCATTCCATATAATCTGCCACCATTCAAGCAACAGATTATACCGAGAGATTTTCATAAGTCCAGCGTTATTTTTCGGTGTTTTGTTTAGCGGTGTTGATAGATGAAATCAAAATTCGCTTGACCTCGGTACAGTTATCAAGTAGGGACTTATCGTTATAATAGCCACTTTCCAAAAGCAACTCAATCCAGTATTCAGTTTCGGAACACTCTTTTAATGCGATTTACAACTTTGCAATAAAGTCCGCCTTGCCATGAGCGTAAAATGCTTCTCGTATGTTTGCGCCTATCGAAGTTCCCGAGCGCAAAAACTGATTTATCAAAGCACTCTCGCACTTTGCTACTCGAAGTTCCTTACATACCTGTATCACTTCAAGCGCAAACGCTTTTGATTTCACTATCAAAGGGCTGTCAGCCATAATCTTACCACCTTTCACCTTGTTAATTTAATTATACCATAAAACCTATTACTTTTCAACTTTAAAATAAAAATGCTTTTTGCCTTGGCAAAAAGCTACATCTGATACCTTTTCACTATTCACTATTACTTATTACCTCCAAAAAAATTCCTCGCCGGAGGGAGAAAAGTGAAGAGTGAAGAGTGAAAAGTGAAGAGGTAAAAAAATATCCTCGGAACAAGTCCGAGGAATTTTTTTGGTTGCGGGAGTGGGATTTGAACCTCACGACCTTCGGGTTATGAGCCCGACGAGCTACCAAGCTGCTCCATCCCGCGATGTTGACATTGAGGATTATACTCTATAATCAAAAATAAGTCAAGCATATTTTAATGCTATTTTTGTCGATATTTATTTTTAGTATTTACATATGCTTTATTATATGCTATAATTATAAAAAATATTATCAGGGGGATAAAAAATGAAAAAGAAGATTTTGGCAATGCTTGTCTTGCTGGTCGTGACTCTTTTGATGACTACAGGCTGTGATAAGCTTCAGGGCGCTATCGGAGGTATAGGAGGCATCGGGGAGCAGGGCACAAGCTTTAACAGACTTGTAGCGGTAACCGTAGTGGATGACGGGGAGAGCGAGTCCTATTCCGTAACCTGGAAGACCAACGGCTGCACCTTTACGCACGAGGATGGCGTTTACAGCTATTCCTTCGATCCTGCATCAAGGACCCTTTCCCTTTTAAACGACGAGCTGGAGCTTCCCTTGTTCGATTATGACGATAAGGGAGTTATAGTGCTTGTTTATAATGAGGATAAGCCCACGGAGACCTTCGAGATACAATACGACAAAAACGGAGTTCCCACCTTGGACGAGTACACCCTCGGCGAGTACGATCCCGCCACGAGGAAGCTTACCGTGCAGAAGGGCGGCGGCGGAGAGATGGATGAGCAGGGCAATAAATTCGAATACGATTATTATGACGAGCGCACCTATGGAGATAAGGACATGATCCTGTCGGTGGACAGAATCACCATCACCACCTATTCCGACGGCACAGTCGAGGAGAAGGTGAAAAAGGACGTTGAAAAATATACCTACGACGAAAACGGCAAC
>JAFXDC010000030.1 GCA_017516345.1 Clostridia bacterium
CGTTTGCGGAGAGGATATCGATAAATACAATTCTCTCGTTCCCGGGGCGAGTAATGCCTTGAATGCGGCCGCCCACAAGATGCTTTCTTGCAAGCATGCAAAATGCGGGTGCGATCTGGGGATTTTGGTAGCTTTCGTGCGTGAGGTGTATACGAGGCTGTGAACCCAGGGTGAGTAACAGCTTCTTTGTTTTTGAATCGCATCTGATGCTTATAATCAGTGCATCGCTTTCGGGCTGCTGTATCTTATCTATTTTGCCTCCGATCAACTCGCGGTTAAGCTCGTGACACACGGCGCCCAGCATTATACCGTCCATTGGCATATTGATTCACCTCACAATTTGATTTTACTGACTTGCATTTACAAAATTTGCATTAAAATTGACATAATCAGCCTATAATTGGCAGAAAACTCTTGCGAATTTACAAACAATATGATACACTATATTGGATATTTTGTGAATCAATTTGTTATTATTTTGGAGGAATTTTAAATGGCTACTTTTGAAAAGAATGATAAAAACCAAGCGGTGATCACCATCACCATCAGCGGTGAGGATTTTGAAAAGGCTGTCGAGTCTGCATACCGCAAAACTGCCGGCAGATATGCCATCGCAGGCTTCAGAAAGGGCAAGGCTCCCAGAAAGCTTATTGAGAAGTATTATGGCGAGGGCGTTTTCTTCGAGGATGCCTTCAATGAAATTTGCGGTCCCGCATACGGCAACGCTGTTGAAGAGCTTGGACTTGCTCCCGTAAGCCGTCCCGAGATCGACATCGTTGATATTAAAGAGGACAAGACCGTTATCTTTACCGCTACCGTAGACGTTAAGCCTGAGGTCAAGCTCGGTAAATATACCGGTATAAAAGCCGACAAAAATGAGTATACTGTATCCGATGAAGACGTTAAGCGCGAGCTTGATGCCGCTCTTGAGCGCGTATCACGTATGGTAGAGGTGACTGACAGAGCAGTCAAAGAGGGTGATACTGTAAATCTTGACTACTCCGGCAGTGTTGATGGAGTTAAGTTCCCCGGCGGTACTGCTCAGGATCAGACCCTTGTAATCGGTTCTCACACCTTTATCCCCGGCTTTGAAGAGGGTATGGTAGGTATGAGCATTGGCGAGGAGAAGGATATCAACGTTAAGTTCCCTGAGGAGTATCACGCTGAGGATCTTAAGGGTAAGGATGCAGTATTTGCAGTAAAGGTTCTTGGAATCAAGGAAAAGCAGGTTCCTGCGCTTGATGATGAGTTTGCAAAGGACGTAAGCGAGTTTGATACTCTTGAGGAGTACACTGCAGACATCAAAAAGAATCTTGAGGCAAAGAATGCAGACCGCGCTGATAACGAGTACGAGGTCAACCTTGTTGATAAGATCTGCGAAAAGGCCGAGGTCGTAATTCCCGATTCTATGGTTGAGCAGCAGCTTGATTATCAGATCAGAGACATGGAAATGCGCATGAGCTATCAGGGCCTTTCCATGGAGGATTATATGAAGTATACCGGTACTGATATGGCACAGCTTCGCAATATGTACCGTGAGGATGCACACAAGACAGTTCTTCGTCAGCTTGTTCTTGAGGCAGTTAAGAATGCCGAGGGCATCGTAGCCGAGGAGGCGGATATCGATAAGGAGATATCTAAGTATGCAGAGATGTTCGGTAAATCCTTAGAGGATTATAAGGCGACCCTCAAGGCTGAGGAGCTTGAGTATTTCACCGAGACTGCGGTTGTTAACAAAACGTTGTCCTTCCTTAAGGAGAATAACGTAGCAGTAAAGCCCGGTGCAAAGAAGACCACTAAGAAGGCAGAGGGCGAGACCGCGGAGAAGAAGCCTGCCGCAAAGAAGACCACCAAGAAGGCGGAGGGCGAGACCGCAGAGAAGAAGCCTGCCGCAAAGAAGACCACCAAGAAGGCGGAGGGCGAGACCGCGGAGAAGAAGCCCGCTGCAAAGAAGACCACCAAGAAGGCAGAGGGTGAGACCACAGAGAAGAAGCCCGCCGCAAAGAAGACCGTAAAGAAGGACGCTGAATAATCAGCGTTGACTGCTTCGGTTGCCAATAAATATGGAGGAATAAACATGCTTATACCATATGTTATCGAACAGACAAAAAACGGAGAACGCTCATATGATATCTATTCCAGACTGCTTAAGGACAGAATAATCTTCCTAAGTGGAGAAATAACCAATGAGGTTGCGGATGTCGTTGTAGCACAGCTTCTGTTTCTTGAGGCAGAGGATCCGGAAAAGGATATAATGCTTTATATCAATAGCCCCGGCGGACTTGTTACTGCGGGCATGGCTATTTATGATACTATGAATTATATCAAGGCACCTGTTTCCACTATTGTTATAGGTATGGCCGCCTCCATGGCCGCGGTATTGCTTGCCGCAGGCGAGAAGGGCAAAAGGATCGCGCTTCCTAACGCCGAGATAATGATACACCAACCCTTGGGCGGAACTCAGGGTCAGGCGACCGATATCATTATTCATGCGGAACAGATTCTCAAAACCAAGGATAAGCTTACAAAGATCATTGCCCAATGCAGTAACGTTGATGAGGAAAAGGTGCGCCAGGATATGGAGCGCGACCATTATCTCAGCGCGGATGAAGCTTTGGAATACGGTTTGATCGATAATATAATCAAATCTCATTAAAGGAGAACTAAATGTCAAAATACGAGGACAACAATCGCGCAATGCGTTGCGCATTCTGTAACAGAACAAGAGATCAGGTTAAAAGACTTGTTGCAGGACCTCCGGGGATATTTATTTGTGACGACTGCATTGACGACTGTGTCGAGGCTCTTAATGAGATCAGAGATGAAGAAAGCAGACCCTTTATGGGAGAGGTCAATCTTCTCAAGCCGTCGCAGATCAAGGAAATTCTTGATATGTACGTTATAGGCCAGGATGAGGCAAAAAAGACCCTGGCTGTGGCTGTATACAATCATTATAAGCGCATATCAAGTGATATTCAGTCTGAAGTGGATATTCAAAAAAGCAATATATTAATGATCGGACCTACCGGTACGGGTAAGACGTATCTTGCTCAGACCTTGGCAAAGATCCTGGACGTTCCGTTTGCAATTGCTGATGCTACGACCTTGACAGAAGCCGGATACGTAGGAGATGACGTTGAAAATATCCTCTTAAGGCTTATTCAGGCGGCGGATTTTAACATCGAAAAAGCACAGCGCGGCATTATTTATATCGATGAAATAGATAAGATAGCGCGCAAAAGCGATAATCCCAGCATTACCCGTGACGTTTCGGGAGAGGGCGTACAGCAAGCGTTGCTCAAGATACTGGAGGGTACCGTAGCAAGCGTTCCGCCAAACGGAGGACGCAAGAATCCGTATCAGGAATTTATACAGATCGACACCACAAATATAATGTTTATTTGCGGCGGTGCATTCGACGGCCTTGAAAAGATCATCGAGAGCAGGATCGGTCAGAAAACCGTTGGATTCGGCTCTAATGTGACCAGACTTGCAAAGGGGGATCTTAGCCGTATGCTTGCTCAGGTAATGCCTCAGGATCTTATGAAGTACGGCCTGATACCTGAATTTATAGGCAGATTGGCTTCCACGGTTACCCTTCATGCGCTTGATGAGCAAATGCTCATAAGTATTCTCAAGGAGCCTAAAAACGCCCTTGTTAAGCAATATGCAGAGCTTTTTAAGATGGATGGCGTAGAGCTTGAGTTCAGCGATGACGCACTTGAGGCAATTGCCAAGAAGGCGATAGACCGCAAGACGGGCGCTCGTGGACTTCGTTCCATCATTGAGGAGATCCTTATGGATTCCATGTTTAATATTCCTTCCATCGATGACGCTGTTGGTTGTAAGGTTACTGCAGATAATATTCAAAATCGCACTGCACCTACCATCATAACCAAAAACGATTCCGAAAAGAACAAGCCTAATTCCAATAAGGAAGAAATGATTTCATGATCAAGAAAGACGGACATTTATGTTCGTCTTTTTTATATTTTGATAATTTCTGTGTTTATTTTTAAGTTTTTCGTGTAATCAAAAAGGGTTTTTTGACATATGCGACGAATATTATGCATATAACGAGGTGATAATAATGAATATTAAGCAACGTATTGAGGAACTTGAAAGAAGTACGCTTAGTCCGTACGCAATGCTAAGCTGTAACAGTAGGGGACGTGAAACGGAGATAACTTCATGTGATATGCGCACGGAGTATCAGCGTGACCGTGATAGGATCATCCACTGCAAAAGCTTCAGACGATTAAAGCACAAGACGCAGGTCTTTCTTGCGCCAAACGGAGATCATTACCGTACACGTCTTACACATACGCTGGAGGTCAGTCAAGTCGCAAGAACCATTGCAAGGGCGCTCAAGCTCAATGAAGATCTGACCGAGGCTATCGCACTTGGGCATGATCTTGGACACACGCCGTTTGGTCATGCGGGCGAGAGGGCGCTTGCGGGAATGATGAAGGACGGATTTTCGCACAATCAGCAGAGCTTGCGCGTTGTTGACGTTCTCGAGCCGTTAAATCTTACCTATGAGGTAAGGGATGGCATACTCTGCCATACCGGCAAAAAGGAAGCGGATACGTTGGAGGGACGCATCGTCAGAATATCGGATAGGATCGCCTATATCAATCACGATATAGATGATGCTGTAAGAGCGGGAATAATAACCGCCAATGATCTCCCTAAAGAGGTTTGTGCAATACTTGGTGACACCCACGGAAAAAGAATCGATACGTTAATAAGGGACGTTATACAAAACAGTCAAGATAAGCCTGATATCTGTATGTCGCCTCGAATAGGTGATGTCATGAATGAGCTTAGAGAATATATGTTTGCCAATATCTACTCGCTTAAAAGTGAAGCCAAGAAGGAGGAGCTTAAGGCGGAGGATGTGGTATGCAGATTGTTTGAGTATTACGCTAAAAATCTTGATAAATTACCCAAGGACTATTCGGTTCTGTTGGGAAAGTACGCATCGGAGCAGCTGGTTTGCGATTATATCGCGGGAATGACCGACAGATATGCGACAGAACAATACATAAAACTCTTTATACCGACACAATGGGGTAAATAATTTCAAATTGCGGCAGGAAAATCGATTTTTGTGACGAATATACTAAGGGTACATTTGAGGTGATGAAATGCCAAGACTTCCACAAACATTTATCGACGAGCTTGCTGATAGATTGGATATAGTCGACGTGATCAGTGATTACGTTACCTTGAAAGGGTCGGGAAGATCGGGATTTGTAGGGCTGTGCCCGTTTCATAGAGAAAAAACACCTTCATTTTCAGTAAGTGCTGATAAGCAATTGTACTATTGCTTCGGATGCCATGAAAGCGGAAATGTTTTTTCTTTTATTATGAAAATTGAAAATTTGTCCTTTTATGATAGTGTTGTGCTATTGGCGGAGCGTGCCGGAATGGAGGTTCCGCAGAGCGATAACGAGCAACGCGGCATATCCAAGGAAAAAAAGCAAAAGCTTCTTGATGCAAACAGAAATGCCGCGAGATTCTATCATCAAATGCTTTATACCCCCGAGGGTAATGAGGCGCTGTCTTATTTGCGTGACAGAGGCTTGAGTGACGCACATATAAAGCGCTTCGGACTTGGGTTCGCGCCAAACAGCTATAATGCTCTTACGTCGGTATTGCACGACAAGGGCTTTACCAATTCCGAGCTTATCGAGGTGGGCTTGAGCGTTATATCCGATAGGGGAGCTCGCGACTTTTTCCGTAACAGAATAATGTTTCCTATAATTAATATTTACGGTGATGTTATAGCCTTCGGCGGACGAGTCATGGACAAGTCCGAGCCCAAATATCTTAATACCGGCGATACTCCCGTATTTAATAAAAGAAAAAATCTGTACGGTATAAATATTATCAAAAAGAATTCCAGCAAGAAGGCCATTCTGTGCGAGGGCTATATGGACGTTATAGCACTTAATATTAATGGGTTTGATTACGGCGTAGCTTCGTTGGGTACTGCACTTACAAGGGATCAGATCAAGCTTGTCAACAGGTTTTGTAAGGAGCTTTACGTTTCATACGATGGAGATCGTGCGGGTATTGCCGCTACACATAAAGCGATCGATATAACAAGAGAAGAGAAGATAAAGGTCAAGGTAATTCAGCTTGAGGGCGGAAGAGACCCTGACGAGTATATGCGTCAGCTGGGTGTGCAGGCGTACAGTGATGCGATGAATTCCTCGGTCTGGGGAATAGAGTAT
Source organism: Clostridia bacterium (assembly GCA_017516345.1). GTDB lineage: Bacteria > Bacillota > Clostridia > Christensenellales > QALW01 > UMGS1338. Next base: position 6,243 of record JAFXDC010000030.1, read on the forward strand.
TTGATAAATGAAGAACTGTCCGGCAATTGTGATACCGATGAGGAAAAAGCAAAGGCGGCATATAACGCATCGCAACTGGCCCTTAAGCATTCCTTTGATTCCATAGAGCTCGAAATGCATTTGCGCAGAATAAGCACTAAAACGGGTTATTCGCTGGAATCTTTGTACAGAAACGTTGGAAAGACCCCGACCAAAGAGGCGGAAAGCTTAACAAAAACTAATATAATGCCGCAACAGGTTAAAAAACAGCACAACAATTTCGATTCATCTGAATACGCGGAGCGTATGATGCTTAAGCTGATATGCGAAAATCAGGGTTTATGCGAAGCGGCAGAATCCGAGGAGTTGGTTCAGTATTTTGATGACGGCTTCAGAAAGGAATTGTTAGAGCTTTTGCTTGAAGCTTATAAGGGAAAGCAGCATTTGACGGTTCAGGACATCACTATGATGTACATTGAGGACCCTCAAAAGAGCAAGGAGCTGGGGGCGATTTTTATAGACGATACTGAGTTCGTTCAGCCCGGTGTATATTTCAATCAGACGCTGCTGACCATGAAAAAGGACAAGCTGATCTTGAAAAGAGAAGCGTTAAAGCAAAAGATGGATCAGTATATAAGACAGGAAATATATCTTGAGGATGAAGAGCTGAAAGAGCTGTTAAAAAACATAAGCGAGACCGATCTTAAAATCAATAAGATCAGAATAGATACATAGGAGGACATGTAATGTCGGAGAACAAGAACAATACGGCAGTGCTTCAAGAGATCAATAACAAGGTTAAAGAACTCAAAGCCAAGATGCTGGCCGGTAAGCTTAGCAATACGCTTACTTACTCGGAGGTAATAGATAAATTTGAAGGTATCGAGTATGACCTGGAGCTTTCGGAATATATATATGATACTTTGGAAAAAAATGGCTTCAAGATAGTGAGTGATGCACTGGCGAATCTTGACAATATAATGCAGGAGCTTGCGGGCGATCAATCCGAGATCATTTCTCTGTCGGATTCCGTTGCCATAGACGACCCCGTAAGAATGTATTTAAAAGAGATGGGTAAGATACCACTGCTTACCACCGAGGAGGAAATACGTATTGCCTCTGCCATTGCAAACGGTGATGAATCTGCAAGAAAGGAGCTCGCTGAGGCCAACCTTAGACTTGTGGTTTCCATTGCAAAGCGTTACGTTGGTAAGGGTATGCTTTTCCTTGATCTTATTCAGGAGGGCAATATGGGTCTTATCAAGGCGGTTGAAAAGTTTGACTACACCAAGGGTTATAAGTTTTCAACCTATGCCACATGGTGGATCCGTCAGGCAATAACCAGAGCGATCGCGGATCAGGCAAGGACTATCCGCATAC
>JAFXDC010000031.1 GCA_017516345.1 Clostridia bacterium
GGCAGAACAGGCGAAGGAAAAAGCGCTCAGGCTTTTGGAATTTCGTGCACACTCCGAAAGGGAGCTTTGCGACAAGCTCCTGCGGGCGGGCGCAAAAAAGGCAAAGAGCGGTCGCGCTCTTTGCCATTAGCTTAAATGCTTTTTATAAAGCTTATTTTGCCGCCAGAGCCTCAAAATCAACAACTGCGCTTAAAAGCTGCTGGACGTAGATGCGGATCATATAATCATTGGGATGGTTGATGCCGTTGCCCGAGAAATCAATATAATTCTTTCCCTCTATCATGTAGGTGTGCAGGTCAAATATGCCAACCGATACAACACCCTCCTCGGCGGCGGCAATGCTGTCGTGCATGCCCTTGAGAATGGGCTTTATCTTGGTCGCCATGCCTGCATCCTTATTGCCCACGAAGGTATCCATAAGGATGATCTCGCAATTGGGAAGCTCGGCCTTTATCTGCTTTACTGCATCGTGAATATTCTGCTGTGAGTTTGCGGTGTTGTCTCCGTCGTTGCCTCCGGTCATGAGCACTACCAGGTCGGGCTTATGCTTGATGACCTCACTTTGTACGTTTTCCTTTGCCCACTGTGTGGTGGTGCCGCCCACTGCGGTGTTGCGAAGGGTGATGCTTGAGCCGTAGATCTCCTTAAGTGCCTTTTGGAAGATCTTTGCGATATCTCCCTGCTTGGGCTCGCGGTTATACATGCTTGATGCGTCACAGCCTACGGGAATGGAATCTCCGAAGAATACCACCTTGAGCTTTTCGCCGCTTAAAAGCTTTTCCATGGTGCCCGGAAGCTTATCTCCCACAAACTCCTGCTTTGCACCCTCAAACTGAGTATTGTCGTACTCGTATGTAACGTGCATCTGCTTTTCGTAGAGCTCGGGGCCTATTGCGTAGATGGCATTTCCCCACGAGGTATATCCCAGGGTGGTCCAGGGCTCCTTGTCGTAGCCGTTAAATGCGGGGATCTGACTTCCGTCCTCGTTCTTGCCCGCAAGGAAATTCTTTGTAAAATACGGGATGGACGAGCCCTCAAGCCAGGTAAAGGTAAGGGTTTCGGGATCAAAGGTATAGTCCACGCCCTCAACGTACTCCTTCTTTAAGCTCCAGTCGCGCACCGAAACTATGCGGGTGGGCTTGAACTTAAGCTTTGCGGTTATGGAGTCTCCGTCCTTAATAAAGCAGCAGCACTCGTTATATATCACGTTCTGATACCAGAAGGGCACGTACTGATGGGCCAGCTTGTCGTAATCGTAGCTGAAGCCGTCGGGCTTGATGAAGTCATACGACCAATCGGGCAGAGCAAGCTCGGGTTCCTCAGTAGGAGTCTCGGTCGGGGTCACGGTGGCGCTTCCTGCGGGCTCTGTGGGAGTATCGGTGCCGTTTTGCGGAGCGCACGCTGCGCAGCCAAGCAGGCAGATAAGCAGCATAGATATCAATATCTTCTTCATATTATTTCCTCTTTTCTTCTGATCTATGTATTCTCAAAAATAATCGTACGGATACCATAAACATCCGTACGTTAATATTATACCTCTGTTTGTTCTTTATTTCAACAACACTATTCTAACATTACCTAGCACAAAATTAACCCAAATAGCCACCTTCGCGCAAACTGCTCAGTGTGCGTAGCCTTCGGGCCCTGCCGGCCTATTGCTCCCGAGCCAGGATAACGTACCTTTTTTCCTTCGCCTCAAGCTTTACTCTTAACCATACATTAAGACCGATAATCTCCCTTTCAAAGGGCACATCCTTGCCGTTTACCGTGCAGAAAAGGGTACTGTCTTTATCAAACGGACCCATGCGCACCAGTATTTCCACGCCCTTGCCCTTTACTGTAAGCTCGGCTCTCTGCTCTCCGTGCTCGGGGAAGCCGCACTTAAGCCTTGCGGTGGCCTCTCTGCCGGGAACGGGGATATCATCCACCTCTACTCTCCAGCCCTTTGGAAGTCTTGGTATCCATTTGACCTCTCCCCTACTGCTTTGGCAAAGCCCCACCACCGTCATGAGGGTATGGACCGCCTCGGACTGATGCACAAGGTTGCCAAGGTCACCCTGACGGCGGAATAACCTCTTTTGGGGGCTGTAGCACGCGCACTCGGGCACGACGTAGGGGTCGGGCAAGCGGGGACTGTAGCACATTTTGCACAGATTCTCCACCAGAACGGTGTAATCCTCCACCTTATCAAGTAAAAGAGCGTTCTTTGTAAAGATGCAATGGTCGTAGCCCACTCCGCGGGGTCCCACCATGGATGGGGCGATGTAATCCTGCCTGTCCTCCTGATAGGTGTCTCGGCTCAGGGCGTACCATTTGGGATCGAAATCGCGCGATGCGTCATAGCCCGAGATATCCGACATTGTGGAAAGGGTGGCATCGTGGTAAAAGCCGCGGTTATTAAGGTCCCATTTGCCATCCTTTACAAAATAATCAACGATTGCTCCGTAAAGGCGGTCGGCAAGCTCTCTCCATTTGCGCGCAAGCTCGTCAAGCCCCGCCTCAGCCGCCATGTGCGCATAGCCGCGGACTCCCTCACAGCAAGCGACGTTGCCGTACATGGTGATCTTCATTCCCGCACCGTAGGCTATGTCTGCAAGCCCCGCCTCGGTCTCGCCGTAAAGCAGGCCGTGCTCGCTGAAGGAAAGCTCGGGGTTTTCAAGGCACCATTGTATAAACCTTACGGGCTCGGTGAGCATCTCTATATTATCCCTGACGTACTGCTTGCTTTTTCCGGTGTTGAGCCAGGTATTATAAACGCAGATCATGGCAAAGCCGTGGCCGTCCACCTCAAAATTGCCAAGATTCTGAAACTCATCGCCAAAGCGCTCGCGGGTATACTTGGTGTACCATCCCGCAAAGGCAAGCACCTTGGAATAAAAGAAGGGGTTGTCGCACACCGCCGTCCAATGTCCCGGGATGGGCTTTTGATCAAGGGTATACCTATCCTTCAGCTCCATCATGCATTTATTGCAGTATTTTATCACCCTTTGCGCCTGCTCAACATAGCCCAGCCTTGCAAGCACCGACACTCCCACCTGATTGCGGGTATACATATCGTTATAATATTGGTTTGCGCCCGGTCTCCACGTGCCAAAGCCGTTATATCGCCAGCTCGGTGCCATATAGCTGCTTTCGTGCAGCTTGCCGTCAGGATCTATCTTGCCCAATATTTTTTCCACGTTGCGGTTAAACACCCCCGTGGCTATCTCCGCAAGAGGGGTGCCGCTAAAGCGTATTGTTGCGCCCACCGTATTTTCGCATATCTCATAGCGCGGCACGGTGAGGTAATCCTGCGGGTCATGGCTGTAAAGGGCACGGGACATATCCGCAAGAGCGTTTGTTATTCTCAAGGGAAGCGGGTCGGTTATCTTAACGGTATGGGAGACAAAGAAATCATCCTCAATTTCATCCGAAATACAGTAGCCCGTAAATACCGGAGTGCCGTTTTTATGCTTGGGGAGCACCCTTATGCCGCGCACCGCAAGGTCGCCAAGATCAAGGCACAAAACGTAGGGCGCCCGCGCGAGCGTGCCGCCGTAAAGATACAGCGTCTTCTCAAGCAGACGCGTCATTTCGGGGTCTGCATCCTCTCCGTAGAACGGCGCCTGACAGTCGGCATAATTTGCCACGAACCAAAGGGTATAGCCGAATATAAGGGGGATCTCCACCGTCCCGTCGGCGTTATCAAGGCACAACGAGCCCGCGACGTCACCTATATAATAGGTATCCTCGTCCCTGTTTGAGCCCCACTCGGGACAGCCCTTATCCACGCAATGATATCCTCCCTGCAGATATAGATATCTTCCCCGTTTATTTATCGTACCGTTAAGCTCGGACCAAATTATTTCCTTCACGGCAATGCCTCCAAAACATTTCTTGTGCTCATTATAACACTGCGCCCGCGCGATATCAATGCACGATATTCACTAAAATTAGTATAATATTAACCTTGTGGCGTTTTTACGGCATTAAACCAATAAGTGATTGTATTATGCCTTGTTTTATGGTATAATCATTTTGCAGATATATTTGAATCAGCTTATAGCATAAAGGAGAAGCATATGGGTAAGCAATCGGTAAGGGAAGAAAAGAATATCTATCAGATAACAAGGGAAAAGCTGGGCTACAGCCGCGCACAGGCCGCCGAGCTTATGGAGTATCTGCCCGATTACCGCCTTGTTAAGATCGAGGATGGCTCGGTATCGGTCCAGCCCGAGGACGTCATTGCCATGAGCCGCGCATATTGCTCCCCCGAGCTCAGAAACCACTACTGCACCCACGAGTGTCCCATCGGCAAGGTGGACGTGCCCGAGATAACCTTTAACGGAAATATTTACGAGATACTTGTGAATATGGTGGTGTCGTTGGATTCGATCAACAACAAAAAGGGCAGACTTATGGAGATACTTTCCGACGGAAAGGTGGATGAGCATGAGCGCGCCGATTTCGATCAGATCCAGGCAGAGCTGGAGCACATCAGCATGACCATCGAGGCAATACAGCTTTGGTGCGAGAAAATGAAGCTTCTTATGAAGGAGCAAAAGGATAAAAAGCAGTAAAACACCTTAAAAAAACGGCAAAAAGCGCATTTTTCAATGCGCTTTTTATATTTTAAAATTCGTCCCACACAACGGTATCGCTTAGTGGTCTGTTTTCAAAATGAAGAGAAAGGGGCTTTGCATCGGGCGCGGGATATCCCATGACAAGCAGAGCCGCGGGCTGAATATGCTCGGGGATGTTGAAGCTTTCCCGCATGGCCTTGGGGTCAAAATGCATCACCCAACAGCTCCCCACCCCCTCGTTTTGCGCCGCAAGCATCAGGTAAGTGGTAACTATCACCGCATCTACCGGGGAGGAAAGGGCTCCGTCGTACACCCGTTTCCAGCTCTGATGGGTATCGTGACACACAAGCATGGCGCACGGAGCGTTAAAATGGCATTTCGTGCACCCCTTAAGCTTGGCGATGGCCTCATCGGTGTTTAACACCAATATCCTTTGCGGCTGATAATTACACCCCGTGGGCGCCTTATGCCCCGATTTGAGTATTTTTTCTATTATTTCCTTTGGTAAATGCTCCCCTGTAAAGCTGCGCACCGAGTAACGCTCGGATATCAGTTGCTCAAAATCCATAATTTCTCCTTTGGTTTATAGCGGCTCAAAGGCCCAAAATATAAATACGCCCGCCCTTTTTCTTTTCACCCCAAACACCGGTAGGGGTACGCCCACGACGCACCGAGAGACATACAAATACCCTATATCCCATCTTCTCTTATACGCCATCCGCGGACGCGAGGGACAGACAAATACGCGATTCCCCCCTTCCTTTGCTCGCCACCCCGAGGACAGAAGCGCGCCCGGAGCGGCGAAAGCCGCCACGGCTTGCTCGAAGCGCAAGGCGCA
>JAFXDC010000032.1 GCA_017516345.1 Clostridia bacterium
CCACCCCCTTGGCGCGCCCGCGCGCCTCGCCTTCGGCATCGGCGCGCTGCGCCTTGCGCCTTCGCGCAAGTCGTGGCGGCTATCGCCTCGGGCGCGCCCTTGTCCCCGATGTGGTATACAAAATAAGAGCATGAATCGCGCATTTGTCTGTTTCTTCCGCGCCCGCGGATGGCATATAAAAGAAGATTGGATATAGGGTGTTTCTATGTTTTTTGGGGCGAGGCGCAAAAAAAGCCGACACTGCGTATCGGCTTTTTTACGTTATATTATCAGGCTCTTTTGCGGAACAGCAGAGAAATACACCACAAGCCGGCAATACCGACCAGGGAATAGATAATTCTTGCTACGACGGCACCGGCGCCGCCGAAGATGCTTGCTACCAGATCGTATTGGAACAGACCTACAAGCAGCCAGTTAAGAGCGCCTATTATCACTAAAGACAGGGCAACCTTATCTATGATCACTTTTATCATCTCCTTTTTGTTTTAGTTATGCGCTTAATTTAAAGAAATTATACAAAAAAACATAAAAAATCAAAAAAATATTAAAATGCTTATTGATATATTGCGGGAAATTATATATAATTTATATGGATGGATCAATTAATTAAATAACAAAAGGGACATGCCGCGGAATATAATTATCTTAGCGGTATCGGTCGTTTTGTATTTTTAATAAATCAATTAAAAAAACGGAGGACGCTATGGAAGCATCAGGCCTTATGCTGTGCGGAGTGGACAAGCTTGAAAGGAGCTTTTTGCCCTGCAAAAACGTGGACCCAACCAAGAAGGTGGGAGTATTTTATTTTCTTTGGCACGGGGATGCCAACGACAGGTCTATGGGAGAGATCTATAACATAACGGAGCTTTTGCGGGAGCATCCCGATGACCTTTGGAATATTGAGGGCACGCCGCTTAGCCCCAAGGGCAAGTTCCACTATTGGGACCAGCCCATATTCGGCTATTATAAGAGCGTGGATAAGTGGGTAATAACCCGTCATATGGAGCTGCTTATAAATGCAGGAGTGGATTTTTTATATCTTGATGCCACCAACGCCTTTATATATCCCGACAGCTGCAGAGCCATCTTCGAGGTGCTTTTGGAGTTTGAGAAAAACGGAAAAAATCCCCCCAAGGTGATGTTTTATACCAACTCCAACTCCATAAGGACCATAACCGCTATATATAACACCTATTATACCGTGCCCGAGTACGACAGCCTGTGGTACCGTCCCGAGGGCAAGCCCATAATAGTGGGCAACGCCACGGTGGAGACCGACAGCGCCGAGGCGGCGTTAAGGGGAGATACCTGCTCGCAGGAGGAGCTTGCCGACCATATCAGGGAGTATTTTGATATCAGACCCTCGCAATGGCCCTTTGATCCGGTCAAGGATGACGGCTTCCCGTGGATGGAGTGGAGCTATCCTCAGCCCATACATAACGGGATAGTCAACGTGTCGCTTTGTCAGCATCCTCATATACCGTTAAGCGATTCGGTAAAGGATCGCACCAGGAACATGGGCAGAGGCTACGATTTCGCCTTGGGCAAAAACGTTGCCGAGGACGTGGCAAGGGGCACCAACGCCCAGAGCCAATGGGACACGGTGCACAGAAACCGAGACAAGGTGCACACCGTCACCGTTACGGGATGGAACGAGTGGATCGCCATCAAGCTGATAATGGAAAACAGAGTGTTCTTCGTGGACACCATGAACGAGGAATTCTCCCGCGATATAGAGCCCCAGAAGGGGGATGGCTACGAGGATACCTACTACCTCCAGCTTGCCGACAATATTCGCCGCTTCAAGGGGGAGATAGGTCTTCCCGACCCCGTCGGGCAGTACACCCCCGCAGGCATGGATTGGGAGGGCGGCGTCAGGTATGATGCCGTAACGCTGCAGCAGATAAGCCGCGACTGCTATGGGGTGGATAACCGCGTTCGCTACGTTTTACCCCCCGCAAGGAATAATCTGCAATGCGTAAGCGTGGCAAACGATGCATCAAGGCTGTATTTCAGAATACAGAGCGCAGACGTGCTTTGCAGTGCGGATAAGGAGGATTTCCTTAACCTTTATCTTGGCAACGATATTCCTGCGCTTAAGGGCTGGGAGAGCTACGAGCTTCAGGTGATCCCCTCGCTTGGCAAGGTGTTTGCCATTGACGGGCAAAAGAGGCGCACCGAGGTGTGCGACGCTACCTGCCTTGTAGAGGGCAAGGTGGCGCTTATCAGCATCCCCATGGAGGCGCTCAGCTGTGATGAGGGGATATATTTTAAGGTCACCGACGGATTTGACAGCACCGACATCATGGACAGCTACACCGACGGCAAATGCATGCCCATGGGCAGAGCAAGCTGGTATTACAGGCTCTCCAAGGATAAAAAATGATACTACAATATTTATAAATAACGTAATGGTCGCAAGGAAAGGCCAAAAGAGGGACACGAATGAGGAAATATCTTATACTTTTATTAGTACTGATGATCGCGCTTGCGGGGTGCACTCCCACCGAGGTGCCGACACAAGGAACACAAGGAACACAAGAAACACAAGGGACCCAGGGCACTACCCCGGAGCCTACGCCTACACCTACCCCTGAAGCGGGACCCATCGACCCATATGCGGAGAACGGAGGAAAAAATTTGAATCTTCTTTGCGGAATCGACAAGCACGGCAGAGCTTTTATGCCGGTTGCGGGCACCAATGAAAAGCAGGTGGGTATATATTATTTCGTATGGCACGGCATGGACGTTAAGATGACGGGCACCTATAACATCACCGAGCTGTTAAAGAGTGACCCCGAAGCCTTGTGGAACGATACCCTTGGGGATGGCTCGGTAAGTCCGGTCAACAGGTTCCACTATTGGGACGAGCCTCTGTTTGGGTACTATCGCAGCACCGACGAGTGGGTGGCGGCAAAGCATATGGAGATGCTAACGCATGCGGGCATAGACTTTATCTACATTGACTGCACCAACGCCGACCCGTATTTCAAGAGCTGTAACGTGCTATTTAAGGTAATGAAGGACATGAAGGAAAAGGGCTGGGACATGCCCGGGGTGGTATTCTACACCAACTCCTATTCCATCCTTACCATAGAGCGCATATACGATTACTACTATAAAAAGAGAACCACCTTTGATTCCCTGTGGTACAGACCCGACGGGGAGCATCCCATGATAATCGGCAATTACACCCCCGAGACAGACAGATACGAGGCAAGAAAGCGCGGAGATACAAAGTATGATCCCAAGCCCCTTTCGGATGAGATAACCTCTTATTTCGATCTCAGGGCGGCGCAATGGCCCGACGATGACTTTAACTATAACGGCATTCCTTGGAACGAGTGGACCTTCCCTCAGCCCATACATAACGGGGTGATGAACGTATCCCTTGCACAGCACCCGAATCTGCCCTTCAGCAACTCGGTGACCCTTGGCAGGGATTATAACTGGGGACGTGGCTACGATTTTACCACCAAGGAGAACGTGGAGGCGAATGCCGAGATAGGAACCAACTTCCAGGCACAGTGGGATAACGTATTAAAAAAGGCAAATAAGATAGACATGGTTACCGTTACGGGATGGAACGAGTGGACCGCCATCAAGCTGGTGGACCCCAATTACGGCCCCAAGGTATATTTTGTTGATACCACCAACGCCGAGTTCTCCCGCGATATCGAGCCTCAGCGCAACGGCGGCTTTGAGGATTCGTATTATCTTCAGCTTATAGATAACGTGCGCCGCTTTAAGGGGATAAGCGGGGAGCTTGCAAGACCCAAGCGCATGAGCAAGAGGCTTGGCGCCGACGAGTGGGAGAGGGTAAGCAGTATCTATTACACGGGCTGTGAGACCGGGTACGAGCGCAACAGCACCTCTGCGGGGGATATCTACACCTATAAGCAGGATGCCCCAAGAAACAATCTGCAATACGTTAAGGTGGCAGATAACGACGAGAGCCTGCAGTTTATGGTCTCCTGCCAAAACGAGCTGGTCGCTACCGACAGCTCAAGCTTCCTAAACGTGTACATCGGCGTTGACAGCCTTGAGCGCAAGGGATGGGAGGGCTACGAGCTTGTGGCTGTGCCCGCAAGCGGAAAGCTTTACTCCCTTGACGAGGGCGGAGCCCGCACCGAGGTGGGGGATATCGACGTGGAGATAAAGGGAAGCAGGGCGGTCATCACCGTGAAGCTTGACCTTATCGGAGCCACCGACGGCGTATACTTTAAGGTGACCGATAATTTCGAATCCACCAACATCATGGACTCCTACACCACGGGAAAATGCATCCCCATGGGTAGACTGAGCTGGTACTATTATCTTTCAAAATAATAAAAAGCGCGATAGCGCTTCAAGGGAGACCCCTCGTAAGGAGGAGGCCTCCCTTGTTTTGGTTACCGAAAACCACCAGCTAAGCTGGTGGTTCCAAAGAGGCTTTTGCCGATGATGAGTCCCGCCGCAGCGGTAGGCTCCCCTGTGTAAGGGGAGCTGTCAGCGAAGCTGACTGAGGGGTTGTTTGAGAGTGCATTTTACAATCCCTC
>JAFXDC010000006.1 GCA_017516345.1 Clostridia bacterium
CTGTGATCCACATGGGGTCGCCGCCGAAGAGCTCGTTGTACTCGGGGGTGCGAAGGTGTCTTGCGACCCTTAATTTTATTACAAAATCATCAATAAGCTCCTGTGCTGTCTCCTCGGTAAGGATGCCGTTTTGAATGTCACGCTCGATATAAATATCAAAGAACGTGCTTACTCTGCCAAGGGACATTGCCGCACCGTTCTGCTCCTTGATGGCGCCAAGGTAGGCAAAATATGTCCATTGGATGGCCTGACGGGCATTTGCCGCGGGCTGACTTATATCGTAGCCGTAAGCCGCCGCCATCTCCTTAAGGAAGCCAAGGAAGGTTATCTGCTGGAAGAGCTCCTCCTCAAGGCGAACGTTGTCAGCGTTAAATACACGCTCGGAAAGGGACTTTTTATCCCTCTGCTTTTCAAGTATAAGGCGATCCACACCGTAAAGGGCTACTCTGCGGTAGTCGCCGATTATCCTTCCTCTGCCGTAGGCGTCGGGAAGACCGGTTATAACGTGACTCTTACGGGCAAGACGCATCTCGTCGGTATATGCGCGGAAAACGCCGTCATTGTGTGTGGTGCGATAGCGGAACTCCTCCTCTATCTTGGAGGAAAGCTTGTAGCCGTATGCCTCGCAGGCCTGGCGCACCATGCGCATGCCTCCGAAGGGGTTTACGCCGCGCTTAAGAGGTCTGTTGGTCTGAAGACCCACGATGAGTTCATTCTCCTTGTCGATATATCCGGGAGAATAATTTGTAAGCGAGGAGGCGTTGGTGGTGTCGATGTCAAGCACGCCGCCGTACTGACGCTCCAGAGTAAAGAGCGACTGCACCTTTTTCATAAGGTCCGCAGTACGGGGGGTTGCCTTGGCAAGAAAGGTATGGTCCCCTTTGTATTGATTGTAGTTGGTTTGGATAAAGTCGCGCACGTCAATGCTTGTGCACCATTTACCCTCTTTGAATCCATTCCAGTTGTTGTGTTGCATAAATGTGACTCCTTTCCGCATTTACTAAAAAAAGACTTGAAATTATTTAAAACCGACCGTTAACGGCGGTCTTTATCAAATTCATTAAGACAAGGAACAAAACAAAAATTATTCCCACTTCTTACGGTTAAATTATACTCTTAAACGACTTTTTTGTCAATTAAAACAGGGGTACTTTTGAGTAAATTTTCAGAAAATTCTAAAAATTTATTCATCCGTATTTTTCATTAATTTTGGGTTCTGTTTTGAACGTTCATCACACCCATCCTTCAATTTTTAACACTTTTTTGTTAATATCAAACACTTTTTCCTCTCTCCCTTGCCAATACCTTTAAAAAGCATCATTATAGGCTCGATATTGTGAAATAAAGCAAAGAAATTGCCGAATAAATAATAAAAATTTTATTTCAATATTGCATTACTAAATAAAAAATGTTATATTATAATATATGAATTTTATAAAGATCATTTAAAGGATGCAAAAGGTATGGAAAAGGTTAAAAAGGGCGCTCGCTTCTGGGCAGCGTTGATAGTTTTCTCTCTTATGGGTCAGATAGCGTGGGTGGTTGAAAATATGTATTTCAACGTCTTTATTTATAAGATGTTCAACGCCACCGCCTCAGACATTTCATTGATGGTCGCCGCCTCGGCTGTGGCAGCCACCGTCACCACCGTGCTTATGGGAGCGCTCTCGGACAAGATAGGCAAGCGCAAGCTTTTTATGTGCGTAGGCTACATTTTGTGGGGCATCTCCATCTTCAGCTTCGTGCTTATACGCAAGGATATCCTCACCCCCATCATACCCGCCACCGTGTCCGCCGCAACGGTTGGCATATCCCTTACCATCATTCTTGATTGCCTTATGACCTTCTTTGGCTCAAGCGCAAACGACGCGGCATTTAACGCATGGCTTACCGATTCCACCGACTCCTCCAACCGCGGCGCGGCGGAGGGAATAAACTCCATGATGCCCCTTGTCTCCATTCTTGTAGTTTTTGGCGGCTTTATGTTCTTTGACCTCTCCATTCCCGACAGCTGGAGTCTCATCTTCGGCATCATCGGCGTCTTGGTGCTCATCATCGGCATCTCGGGCTTTTTCCTTATAAAGGAGCCTGCGATCCAACCGGTAAAGCAGGGATATCTTAAAACAGTGCTCTACGGCTTTACCCCAAGCTCCCTGAAAAGCACTCCGGGCCTTTACGTCGCCCTTGCGGCATTCGTCATCTTTAATATCTCCATACAAATATTTATGCCATACCTTATCATCTACTACGAGGTCTCCCTTAAGATGACCGACTACGTGCTCATCATGGCGCCCGCCATAGTGCTTGCATCGGTATTTACCGCGCTTTGGGGAAAGATGTATGATAAAAAGGGCTTTACCTTCTCCTGCTCGGTGTCCCTTCTGCTTCTGCTTACAGGCTACGCGGTGCTGTTTTTCTTCACCGACAAGGCACTTGTCTTTATAGGCTCGCTTTTGATGATGTGCGGCTACCTCTCCTCCATGGCGGTGTTCGGCGCTCTTATAAGGGAGCAGACACCAAAAGGGCGTTCGGGTATGCTTCAGGGCGTGCGCATCTGCTCTCAGGTGCTTCTCCCCGGGCTTATCGGCCCCTACGTAGGCACCCTGGTGCTTGCAAACGCCGATACGATTATTAACTCGGACGGCACCACCTCGTTCGTGCCCAACCAAAGCATATTCCTTGCGGCATTTATCGCCGCGGCGCTTGTCGTTCCGTTTATTTTTATAATTAAAAAAATGGCGGACAAGGCTAAGCTTCGCCACCTTTCCACTCCCTTTACCCCCGACCCCGATCTCCCCTTTGCCGATTACCCGCGTCCCCTCATGGAGCGCGACAGCTACCTTTGCCTTAACGGTAAATGGCATCTTACGATCGTGAAAAATTCACTTCCGTCATGGCTTCAGGAGCTTTATCCTGATTTGGGCAAGGACGTACCCTACGACCGAGATATAACCCTGCCCTATCCCCCCGAAAGCAAGCTATCGGGGGTAATGCACGATACCAAAAAGGGCGAGACACTTATCTATTCCCGCATGGTCACCCTCCCCAACGGCTTTAAAAAGGACCGTCTGCTGCTCCACATCGGAGCGGTGGATCAGAATTGCACGGTCTATATTGGAAAACACCTCTATCCCGTTTTTAAAGGTGACAGCTGTTATCTTCCTATAGATCTTGATATTACCGAGTATGTTCACGGCGACTCGTTTGAGATCCTTGTTGCGGTCACCGACCCCCTTGACCCTGCCCTTCCCTACGGCAAGCAGAGGAAAAAGCGCGGTGGCATGTGGTACACCCCCATAAGCGGCATCTGGCAGACGGTGTGGCTTGAGAGCGTAGCGGAAAATTATATACAGTCCCTTCGCATAACCCCCGACCTAAGCGGTGTGGACATCCGCGTCACGGGCGGCACGGAGCAAAAGAGTCTCACCCTTTCCACCCCCGATGGCATCAAGACCTACTCCTTTAACGGAGACAGCCTCCGCATAAACGTGGATGACCCGCGCTTGTGGAGCCCCGACGACCCGTATCTGTATCGCTTTGAGTTATGCTCGGGCGAGGATACCGTGCGCTCCTACTTTGCTCTTCGCACGGTGGGGATCACCGAGTGTGACGGCAAAAAGCTGTTGGCTCTTAACGGCAAGCCCTTCTTCTTTAACGGACTGCTCGACCAAGGCTACTATAGCGACGGAATATATCTTCCTGCCTCAAGCGAGGGATATAAAAACGACATCCTTATGATGAAGGCATGCGGCTTCAATATGCTCAGAAAGCACATAAAGCTTGAGCCCGAGATCTTCTATTACTATTGCGATCTTTACGGCATGATAGTCTTTCAGGATTTCATCAATAACGGCAAATACAGCTTCCTTATAGATACCGCCCTTCCCACCCTGGGCAAAAAAAGCGGAATAAAGCACAAGGCAGACCGGCGCACAAGGGAAAATTTTATCAGTACCGCAAACGGCATCATGGATGTGCTTTACAATCACCCCTGCGTTTTATATTATACCATCTTCAATGAGGGCTGGGGGCAGTTTGATGCCGACGGAATGTACGAGCTCTTCAAAAAGAAGGATCCCAC
>JAFXDC010000033.1 GCA_017516345.1 Clostridia bacterium
CCAAACAAATTCTGTCGCAAGTTGCTCAATCTTACTTGATACAGCATCAAGATCACCGTTTGATTCGGTTTCAAGAAGCACATCAGCAGAAATTTTATAAACATCACTGATAGCCTTCAGATTAAAGCAATCAGGCAAACAATCTCCTGCCTCCCATTTAGAAATTGCTTGAGGGGAGACACCTACCTTTTCTGCAACTTCTTCCTGGGTCATACCAAGCTTTTTTCTGTGATTGCGAAGTTTTTCGCCAAATATCTTTTGATCTAACATGTTCTATCCTCCAAGATTTTTTTGAGATAGCTATCTTGTAAGCATATTATAGCACGAAGCAAATCAACTTGCAATAGTAAGAATATTGAGTTTTGCTCATATAATTCTACCCAAGGTTGAAATTAAACCAAAAAAAGAACCGGCAATGAAAAATTACCGGTTCCTTTTCGCCTTTTAAGTTTATAAGCTCCTTCCGTCACGCTCCGCGTGCCACCTTCCTCCGGGAGGAAGGCTTTTCGTTTGCCCCATTATATCATAAATCGGCAGAGAAAACAACATCTCTGTCGAAATTTATGTGTATCCGTAGGGGAGACCTGCGGTCTCCCGCGGGCGAACGCAGTTCGCCCCTACCATATTCCCAAAACATCCTTATGAGAAGGAGCGTAAGGGCGCACTCTTTATCTGTACAAAGGCCCGTAATGGTCACATGCCAAACGGTCGGCGGCATCAAGGCATGCGCTGAACTGACTCCAGGAATGCGGCCGCATAAGGGGATCCTTGAGATTATGCATCACCACAGGTATGCGAAGCATGGATGCCAGCGTCACAAGGTCCTGACCGACGTGACCGTATATAAGGGCGCAATGGTTTGCTCCCCAGCCCGCCATCACGCTGTAAACGTCGGAGAACGCACCCTTGCCGTTTATATCGGGCACGAACCAGGTGCTGGGCCAGGTTGGGTCGGTACGCTTTAGCAGTGCATCACCGACCTCATCGGGGATGCTCACGGTATGCCCCTGAGCAAGCTGCATGGTAAGTCCCACTCCCTTGACGTAGTTTAATCTCACCATGGTCGCGGGCATCTCCCCCGTGGAGGAAAAGCCCGACGAGAAGCCGCCGCCGCGGAAATAGCCACGGTTTGCAGGATACCACCTTACCGCCTTAAGCATGGCATCGATATCCCACTCGGTAACCTCCCACCAAGGCTTCATTACCGAGCCTCCATTTGCGTCCTTACAAGCTCCGCTTCCGTCAAGAGCCGCCGCACCGCTGTTTAAAAGGTGGATAAATCCCCTCTCGGCTCTTCCCCTTGGGAGCCACCCCGTCACCCTTTTTACCGCATCAACGCTCCAGTACGTGCGCACGTCGGCAAAGACCGAGGCTCTGTGGGTCAAAAGCTTGCCCAAAAGCATGCTTATGGCGTTTAACCAATCGTTTTCCGTGGCAAGAATGAAGGGCTCCCGCTTGCCCCTCCAGTCAAAGCTTGAGTTCAATATCGCCTCGGTAAGGTCGCCGTTGGGCATAAAGTCGGTCCATTGCCGCTGTCCCTGGAAGCCTCCCGCAATGGCGTTCTTGCCTCGCGCCTCCTCGGGATGCTCCCCCTCAAGGGACGGATTACCCTGCATTATGTCCCTTATTATAAGGGTCATTTTTATCGCATACTCAAGCTGCTCTCTCTTTTCCTCCTGGCTAAATGGAGGATTTCCCCATTCGGGGTTATGGTCCTTACCCATTATCAGTCCGGCCTTTGCCCAGGAAAGTGCCCTGTCGTACTCCTCAGGGTCGTATATCCCAAGCCTTTCCCGCCTTATGATCTCCACCATATCCACCCACTCGGCACGCATGCCAAAGTAATCCTGGATAACGTTGGGATCTAAGAAGCTGCCCGCTATGCCCATGCTCACTCCGCCAATAGCGGTGTAGGATCGACCCCTCATCTGTCCCACTGCGATGGCGCACCGTGCAAAGCGCAGTATTTTCTCCTGCACGTCCGAGGGTATGAGGTCGTCCCCCGCGTCCTGCACGTCACGGCCGTATATGGAAAACGCGGGCAGACCGCGTTGTGCGTGGGCAGCCATTACCGCCGCAAGATATACCGCGCCCGGGCGCTCTGTACCGTTAAAGCCCCACACCGCCTTCACCGTAAGGGGGTCAAGGTCCATGGTCTCGCTCCCGTAGCACCAGCACGGGGTAACCGTAAGGGTGGCGCACACGTTCTCGCGGGCAAAATACTCTGCGCATCTTGCCGCCTCGGCGCCTCCCCCTATAGTGCACGGAGACAGCACCACCTCCACGGGCTCGGAGTCGCTGTAGCGCACGCTCTGCTCTATCAGGCGCTTTGCGCTCCTTGCAAGGGCCATCGTCTGCTCCTCAAGTCCCTCTCGCACTCCGCCCTGCCTTGCATCAATGGTGGGGCGTATTCCTATCTTACACTTCATTTCCGCTCTCCTTTGTCGATTTTTGTCATATTTTACTCGTTTTTGTGTATCTTTCGTCCTCTGACAGAGCCTCCTCTGCTCTGATCATCCCTCGTAAACAAGACCGTCGGAGATCATATCATCCACGTTTTCCTTGCTCCACCACGCACCCGATACCTCCACCTTGTCCTTGTACCCCTCGCCTCGGGCGGCAAGTATGGCTTGCTCGGCGGCGTGGTAGCCTATCTTGTAGGAATCCTGCGCCACAGCACCGATAAGCCGCGCACCACCGCTCTTTTTCATCCATTCTATCTGCTTGCTCCCCGCATCAAAGCCGCAAAATACCATTTTGTCATACTTGCTTCCCGCCGAGCCTATGGCGTCAAACACCTGCTTGACCACTCCCTCGTTGGACATAAACACGGCGTTTGCGCCCTTTTCGTAAAGCGCCTCAAGGGCGGTACGGTAGGCGTTGTCGGCATCTCCGGGCTTGACCTCCTTTTCAATGCGATATCTTCCCTTTGTGTCGGCATCGGCATCGGCAAGCTCCTTAAAACGGTCGATAAACCCCTTAGCGCGGTCTATTCCGGTCTGAGTCTCGTCGTGCTGTATCACACCTATGACGTATTTGTCGCTTTTTTTGATATCCTCCTTGACGGCATTAAAGAAATTCTCCGCCGCCAACGCCGCCGCCATAAGGTTGCTGGTGGCAACGCTTGCCACTATGGGATTTTTCCCCGCACCGTTTAGTGCCTCCAGGTCGTTTGCCCAAATGCCGCTGTCAAACTGCACCACCGGAATGCCCTTCTGCTTTGCCTGGGCAAGAATATCCACAAAACCCTCTCCGATGGTGGCTATTACAAGGGCGGCGCAGTTATTGGAGATGGCACTTTGCGCCATTTCCTTCTGCGAGGGCAGATCCTTTGCGCTCTCCGAGGCAGGGCCTCGGAAGGTAAGCTCATATCCGTACTTTTTAGCGGCATCGCTCGCCCCCCTTTTTACCGATTGCCAAAACGCATGGCTCTCCCCCTTGGCAACCACCGCGATAACCTTGGGTCCCTCAATGCTTTGGGGCGCACACCCCGCAAGCAGCATCACCGCGCACACCGCAAGCGACGCCATCCTCATGATCCTTGTCATACCTTTCATTTTGATCTCCTTCTTCATTTTCTTTGAGGCTTTTTACCTCTTTTTATCCTTTTATTCTTCAATACGTCTATCAGCACCGCCGCAACCACAATGATGCCCGTGAGCACGTAGGTAACGTACGTGGCGTTTACGTTAAGGTTAAATCTGGCAAGCGCCATATTGAGTCCGGAGCGTATCACCACAAGCAAGAGCGAGCCTACCACCGAGCCGAAAACCGACGCCACGCCGCCTGCGGCGCTGGTTCCCCCGATATACACCCCCGCTATGGCGTCAAGCTCCATGCCGTTACCCGTAGCCGCCGCCACCGTGGGAAAGGACGCCGCCCAGAATATCGCCGCAATGCCCGCACCCAGTCCGCTTATGATGTATGCCATCATCTTATATTTCGCAGTGTCGATGCCCGAGAGCCTGGTTGCCTCCTCGTTTGAGCCAATGGCAAGAATATACCGTCCCGCGCGGTTTTTATACATTAAATACGCGCATATCACCGCAAAGCCCGCCACCCACAGCACCCCCGCGGGGAAGCCGTCGGCATTGGAGAACACCCCGTTAAAGGAGGAAAGACTTGGGTAAAAAATGTTGGGCACGTTTGCAAATATGGCGCTTATGCCGCGGGCAAGCAGCATTGTGCCAAGGGTGGCAATAAAGGGCGGAAGCTTGGCACGCGCCACCAAAAGCCCGTTCAAAAATCCGAAAAGAGTACCTATCAGCATCATTATTGGCACGCAATACCATACGCTTGATGCATCCACCCTCGCATCGCTCCCCACAAGCTTGCCCGCTATCACCGCCGATGCAATGCACACCGTTCCTATGGAAAGGTCGATCCCTCCCGTGGCTATGACGAAGGTCACTCCAAGTGCCATGATGGCGTAGGGCGCAAGCGACTGAATTATCGACACCACATTGTAGCCGTCAAGAAAGCTCGGATTGATGGCAAAAAACACTCCGCTAAGCACCACCAGAGCCATTATGATTATTACGTTCTGCGCACCCTTTTCAAATAATGACCTGGCGCGCCCTGTCAGTTCCTTGGCTATATTGCTCATATTACCTCCCGTGCGGTGGCGTATTTCATTATCAGCTCTTGAGTGGCATCCTCAATGTCAAGCTCGGCCGTCCTTCTGCCCTCGCACATTACTATTATTCGGTCACATAATCTCTGAAGCTCTGCAAGCTCCCCCGAAATGATGATCACCGACTTGCCCTTTTGCGCAAGCCCGTTTATCAGCTCGTATATCTCACTCTTGGCTCCTATGTCGATCCCCCTGGTAGGCTCGTCAAAGATAAATATATCACTATCCTTAAGAAGCCACCGCGCAATTATCACCTTTTGCTGATTTCCCCCCGAAAGGTTGCGCACGGGGGTAGCCACCGACGGAGTCTTGGTGCGCAGGCGCTTGTTGACCTCCTCCGATGCGCTCCGTGCGGCGGAATCCAGAATAAAGCCGTTTCTGACAAAGCGCCCAAGGCTTGATATGACCGTATTGTCCTTGACCGATTTGTCAAGCATCAGTCCGTATCGCTTTCTGTCCTCGGAAAGGTAGCAGATGCCGCACCTTACCGCCTCGGCGGGAGAGGTTATCTCTCTCTCCACTCCGTTTACCGTTATTTTTCCCTCACTTTTTCTGTCCGCACCGTATATGGCGCGCGCCGCCTCGGTGCGCCCCGCACCCATAAGCCCCGCAAATCCCAATATCTCGCCCTTTTTAAGAGAAAAGGACAGCTCCTTTACCGTACCCGGCACGCTGAGCCCCTCCACCCTGAGCACCTCGGGGGAATCCTTCGGGCAGGTGCTGTGATGCTTTTTGTCCCCGTACACCACTCTGCCCACCATCATGCTGACTATCTCATCCTTGGTGGTGTCCGCCGTGTTAAGGGTTCCCACCGTTTGCCCGTCCCGCATTACGGTTATCCTGTCGCTTATTCTGTTTATCTCATCCATGCGGTGGGATATATATATCATCCCGATCCCCTTTTTCTTAAGGTCCTTCATTATCTTGAACAGCTCCTCCACCTCGGAGTGGGTAAGAGCGGCCGTGGGCTCATCAAGAATAAGTATCCCCGCATCAAAGCTTATGGCCTTGGATATCTCCACCATCTGCTGCTTGCCCACGGTTAAGGAGCCAAGCCGCGCCGAGGGATCGATACTCACTCCTATGCGCTCAAAAAGCTCGGCGGCATCCTCCTGCATTTTCTTATCCTGAATAAATCCGTTTTTTACAGGCTCTCTGCCAATAAAGATGTTCTGCGCCACGGTCAGATGGTTCATCATATTAAGCTCCTGATGTATGATGCTTATTCCCGCCGCCTGAGCCTGCCTGATGCCCGAAAAGTGCTCCTGCCTGCCAAAGAGCTCAATGCTTCCGCCGTCGGGGGAATGTATGCCGCAAAGCACCTTCATCAAGGTAGATTTACCCGCCCCGTTCTCCCCCATCAGAGCGTGCACCTCACCGCGCCGCAGGTCAAGCCGCGCCTTATCAAGGGCCTGCACTCCGGAAAACCTCTTGTCAATGTCGGTCATTTTAAGAATGGTCTGCACCGTTTTCCCTTCCTTCCAGATAAAATAAAAAATAACCATACTCTAACTCTGTATGGTTATTATCAATATAAAATTATTTTTTATTCAATTTTATAAAAATTTCTGCGCGCCCTTCTTTTTTCTTCCCGCCACCGAGCATTCTCTCACTCCCGAAGGGACAGACGTCCCCCGCACTCGCAACTTTCCCATAAAAACACACAAAAAACCTCTACCCGTTCTTATTTTGCACTCCACCCCGAATACCCTCCCGAAAATTGAAGAACCCGCTTCCCACTCTTCTCTTGTACACCATCCAAATACGCTAAAAGCGCCCACGGCGGCAAGCCGCCGCGCTTGCGAAGCAAGCGGAGCGCGCGTGAAGACCGCAAGGTCGAGGCGCGCGGGCGCGCCCGTGCCCCGCCCCGAAGGGGCGGTGGAGTAAAAGGGAAGAATTTGATGGCGGAATTTCTTTGGTGAGGCGTTCCGAATACCCGTGCCGCGCCCGATGCGCTCCAAGGGAGCGCATGAGCGCTTGCACTGTGCGGGAAGCGCGTGCAAGCGCGGGGCGGGTGCATCCGCAAGGTGCGGTGCGCCGGGCGCGGGGG
>JAFXDC010000034.1 GCA_017516345.1 Clostridia bacterium
AAATCGGCAGAGAAAACAATCCCTCAGCCGCCTTCGGCGTCAGCTCCCTTTACACAAGGGAGCCTTTCTTTATGTTCATCTATGTCTTGTCAATTTTCCTGACAAGCACTGCTTTTGTGGACATAAAAGCATATAGTGAAATGTTTTGCTTTTGCAAAACGTGAAATAATGTGCTGCCGCACATTGTGAAATATCTCGCCTTGCTCGATGTGAAATGAAATTTGCCCACGTCCGCGCAAGCGGACATTTCACATTTGCGTCAGCAAATATTTCACCGCAAAGCGATTTCACTTGCCCGAAAGGGCAAATTTCGTTGCGTACCTGCTCTATGGCAGGTACGCAGAAGGACCGCTGTTTTTTATTCCGCTGTAAGCACGTCTCGGAATATCTCCTCAAACTGCTCAAGAGAGCCGCTTGTGAGCAGATCCTTTTGACAAATGCAGCTCATGTTCATATCTCTTGATGCAAAGATAAACTTAATAGTGTAATGATCTCCGTGATCCACCACCTCTTTTGCATCCTCTACCGATGCATACCTGCTTACCTCGCCGCACTCCACGGTTATTATCCCGTCCTCGGGCTCAATATATATCCTTGTGGGAATATTATGCTTGCTCGGGAAGATGCAGGTAAGCACCACCGCTAGCTCCAACAACGCAAACAGCCCTATGGGAGCCCACGCTATCGGAAATCCAAATATAAATGCAATGGGTAACAGCACCACGGTGCAGGTTACGGTCACGGCGATAAAGGAAGCAGTGCTTTCCCTTTTGTGGATTATTTTTTTGCACTCCTTTGACAGCTCGCCCTTGAATTCTATCACACTATCACCCCTGATTACTTTTATTTTTAATATTTTATCATATGTCCCTCTAAAAATCAATGCCGCAAATAAAAAAACAGCGGAAGGACCGCTGCTTCAGGGCTATTTGTTTTGATTAAACGCCGCCAAAAATTCGCGTAAGCGCTTATTTCCTGCATCAAATATCTCCTGCGGAGTGCCGCTTGCCGCCACCACACCGGCATCCATAAAGACTATTTTGTCCGAAACGTCCCGGGCAAAATTCATCTCGTGAGTGATTATCACCATGGTCATATCCCGCGCCGCAAGTCCCTTTATTACCTTTAGCACCTCGCCTGTAAGCTCGGGGTCAAGGGCGCTTGTGGGCTCATCGAAAAAGAGGATGTCGGGGTTGGTCATAAGCGCGCGGGCAATGGATACGCGTTGCTGCTGTCCGCCCGAAAGCTGACAGGGATAAAAATCCCTTTTGTCAAGCAGGGAAACAGAGCCAAGAAGCTCCTCCGCCTTGTCCTCTATGGCCTTAAGACGGCTCTTATATTCATCTCTTGAAAGCTTCTTGGTCTTTACCTCGTGCTTGAGGTTGAGCTTGGGCGCAAGGGTCAGGTTTTCAAAGGCGGTATATTGCGGGAAAAGATTAAAGGACTGGAACACAAGCCCGAAATTGGCACCGCGCTCCTTGCCCGCCTCCTTGACCGAGGCGTCAAATCTGCACTCGCCGTCCACCCATATCTGTCCCCCGTCGGGGGTCTCAAGGTTATTTATGCACCTTAGCAGGGTGGTCTTTCCGCTTCCGGAGGAGCCGATGATACTAAGCACCTCGCCCCTTTCAAGGGAGATATCCACCCCCTTAAGCACCTCCACCTTGCCAAAGCTCTTTTTCATTTGTCTGACTTCAAAAAACGCCATAGCACACCTACACCTTATAATAAGATAGCTTTTTCTCGAAATATCCGAAAAGCAGAGTGAGCAAGCCCACGAATATCAAATAGAACACCGCAGTGTAAAATATCGGCCAGATAAGTCCGTACGCCGCATATTGCTCGGCCGCCTTAAGCATCTCGGTGATGGCTATGACCCTTGCAAGGGCGGTATCCTTAACAAGGGTTATTACCTCGTTGGACATGGGAGGCAGTATCTGCTTGACCACCTGCATAAGCACGACCTTAAAAAATACGTCGCTTTTCTTCATGCCAAGCACCTGTCCCGCCTCATACTGCCCCTTGGGGATGCTCTCTATGCCGCCGCGGAATATCTCGGAGAAATAGCACGCGTAATTTATAACGAACGCAAGCACCGCAGAGGGGAATCTGTCCAGACCCTCCATATTAAAAAGGAGTCCCGGAACGTAAAATACCACGAAGATCTGCAGCATCAGGGGTACGCCGCGCACTATCCACACCACGGTCTTGGTGACGTATGCAAGGGGCTTGAATTTTGACATTGACCCAAACGATATCAACAGACCCAAGGGCAACGCAAACACCAGCGTGAGCGCAAAAAGCAAGCAGGTCCATTTTAAGCCTTCAAGCAGGCTGACTGTAATTTCCCAAAAACCCATAAAAAATACCTTTTCAAATTACTGAGAAAAGACCGCTCGCGCTTACGTATAGGAGAATAAGCGGCAAGTGATCTTTTCCTCAATTAAAACAAATTATATTGATATTTACCTTTTTAAAGCCTTAATCGTAGGTCACCTTAAGAGTGTTCTCAAAGCCGTATTTTTCAGCAAGCTCCATAAGCTTTCCGTTTTCATCAAGCTGCTTGATGGCGGCGTTTACCTTGGCGGTAAGCTCGCTGCCCTTCTTAAAGCCGATGGCGTAGTACTCAGCCGCAAGCTCGATGCTGTCTACCATTACAAGATCCTGATAGTCACCCTTGCCGCATACGTTCTGAGCAAGCAGAATATCCACCACCGCGAAATCACTGTTACCCGAGTTGACCTCAAGGAAGGTGTTGATCTGTGCGGCGAATTCGTTGAGCTTTCCGTCTTTGCCAACGGCGCCCTCTGCATATGCCGCACCCGCGCTGCCCGACTCCACAGCCGCGCTCTTGCCTGCAAGAGCCGCCTCGTCGGTAAACTCGGCAAGTCTGTCCTTCTTTACAACGATGCACTGCTGATTGAGCATGTAGCTGTAGGAGAAGTCGACCAGATCCTTACGCTCTATTACCTCGCCGTTTATCTTGTCCGAGGAGTTGGCGGTAAAGCCGTTCCAGATGCAGTCGATCTTGCCCGAATTGAGCTCGGTATACTTCTGCCCCCAGTCGATCTCCTGGAATTCCACCTTCATGCCGATGATCTTTCCGACCTCCTGTGCAAACTCGGTCTCAAAGCCGGTCCAGTTGCCGTTCTCGTCCTTCTCGTTCATATTGTCAAATATGGTAACGCCGCATACCAGAGTGTCGTCCTGTGCGCATCCCGAAAACGCAAGCGTCATTCCAACTGCCATAAGCAGTACCAATACTGCAGATATTATCTTTTTCATGATCCAACCTTCTCTTTATTATATTTTATCGCTTTACTTTGTTAAAGCACTGATATATTACCACCATTCTCCATCTTTGTCAACCGCTTTATCAATATATTTTTCCGCATAGCCGCACATCACCGCTACGTAGTGCATATCAATTCGCAAGAAATCGTTCCATCTAAATAAGGCAAGGAAGTGAATGGTCGGTTTTCGGTTTAAAGTAAGCTACACGTAAATCTTTTTTACAAAAAAAGACCGCGAAAATTCATCAAAGATGATGACCTTCGCGGTTTTTGAACTGTTTTTGTTTTATTTTTTTCTTCTGCCTATGAGCTTGACCACCTCAACGATGGGCACGATAAGGAAGGCGATACCCATGGAGATAAGGTACTCTGTAAGGCTTATTGTGGTAAAGCCGAAGGCATTTGCAAGGAAGGGAATGAAGATCACGGCGGCGGTGGTCACAAGTGAGAAGAGCATGGATGCGTATATCATCTTATTGTGCTTGCCCTTAAGGGTCATTGCCACCACGCTTTGATGCTGCGAGCGCATATTAAAGGCATGGAATATCTCGCACATGCTCATGGTCAAGAATGCCATGGTCATGCCGTCGGGAGAATTTGCAATTTCCCAAGCGCCCGACTCCATGAAGTGTCCCACGAAGTAGGCAGCGATGGTAAGCAGAGCGATGACGGTGCCCTGGTATGCCACACCCACGCCCATGCCTCCTGCAAAGATGCCGTCGTTGCTCTTACGGGGCGGGCGGCTCATTATGCCGCTTTCGGCGTTCTCCACACCAAGGGCAAGCGCAGGGAATGTATCGGTAACAAGGTTTATCCACAAAAGGTGCACGGGCTTAAGTATGGTAAAGCCCAGCAGATTAGCGACAAAGATGCTGACCACCTCGGAGAGGTTGGCGCTTAAGAGGAACTGTATTGCCTTGCGGATATTGTCGTAGATGCGTCTGCCCTCGCCCACGGCGGTGACTATCGTGGCAAAGTTATCGTCGGCAAGCACCATATCCGCCACGTTTTTGGTAACGTCGGTGCCCGTAATGCCCATACCTACGCCGATATCGGCACTCTTTATGCTGGGGGCATCGTTTACGCCGTCACCTGTCATGGCAACTATCTTGCCCTTTGCCCTCCATGCATTTACTATCCTTACCTTATTCTCGGGCTGAACGCGGGCATAGACCGATATCTGCTCCACCCTTTGCTCAAACTCCTCATCCGAGAGCTTATCAAGCTCGGCACCGGTAATGGCGCCCTGACCGCTTGAGAGTATACCGAGCTCCTTGGCGATGGCGACCGCGGTATCCTTATGGTCGCCGGTTATCATAACTGCGCGCACGCCCGCGCTCTTACATTGCTCTATTGCCGCCTTTACCTCGGGACGGACGGGGTCTATCATGCCCACAAGTCCCACGAAGGTAAGTCCACTCTCAAGGCTGTCTATGCTTGTATCGGGCATATCGGCACTGTATCTTACCGCAAGGGCAAGCACGCGGAGAGCTCTGTCGGCGTATGCCTTGTTTTGGCCGAGCACCCTTTGCCTGAGCTCCTCGGTCATGGGAACGGGGGTGCCGTTTTCAAGATAATACTCACAGCACTTAAGCACCTCGTCGGGAGCGCCCTTGGTGTAGGCAGTAAAGCCATCGGCGGTCTTATGCACGGTGCTCATGCGCTTGCGCACCGAATCAAAGGGGGCCTCGCCCACGCGGGGGGTATCACTCTGAAGGGTATTTTTATTGATCCCAAGGCTTAATGCATAATTTACAAGTGCCAGCTCGGTGGGCTCGCCCACAAGCTCGCCGTCATCGGAGAGAGCAACGTCGGTGCACAGGGACATACCCCTTGCAAGCAGGTCGGTATCAGCGGTGAAGCTATCCACCACGGTCATTTTATTTTGAGTAAGGGTGCCCGTCTTATCCGAGCAGATTATCTGCGCACAGCCCAGGGTCTCCACCGCGGTAAGCTTGCGGATGATGGCGTTGCGCTTTGCCATTTTGGTGACCCCCATGCTCAGCACGATGGTGACCACGGCGGCAAGTCCCTCGGGGATGGCGGCAACCGCCAGGGAGACCGCTATCATAAAGGTATCAAGGTAAAAGTCCAGCTCAGGAGCTCCCGTGGTGACAAAGGAGCGAATGATTCCGAAGGCAAATATGAACACGCATATGCCGATAACTATAAAGGACAGTATCTTACTGAGCTGAGAAAGCTTTTTCTGCAGAGGGGTCTGACCCTCCTGAGCATTTGCGATGGCGCCTGCAATGGCTCCCATCTGGGTATCCATGCCTGTTGCGCATATAACGGCGGTACAACGGCCGTAAACGCAGGAGGAGCCCATATAGACCATGTTTTTGCGGTCGCCCAGGGTTATCTCTCCGCTTTGAGAGCTCAATGCATCGGCGGTCTTGTTTACCGGCACAGATTCACCCGTAAGGGCGGATTCCTCCATCTGCAGGGATGCGCACTCTAATATCCTTGCATCGGCAGGTGCGGCATCTCCCGCCTCAAGCAGGATAACGTCGCCCACCACCAGCTCGGTGCTCTTAACACGCATAACCTGACCGTCGCGCATAACGCGGCTGGTGGCTGCTGACATGCTTTGAAGAGCCTCTATGGCCTTCTCCGCCTTACTTTCCTGAAACACGCCAAGCACGGCGTTTATAATTACCACAAGCATTATGATTATAACGTCGGTGGGAAACTCCCCCTCTATGGCGGCGGTAACTCCGCTTATTATCGCCGCGGCGATAAGTATGAGGATCATGGGGTCGGCAAACTGATCGAGCAGTCTGCGCACAAGGGATTTTTTCTTTGCCTCATCAAGCTTATTGGGGCCGTTTTTCTCGTAGCGAAGGCTTGCCTCCTGCGGGCTCAAGCCGCTTGGGGTGGAGGAAACGTGCTGCAGCACCTCCTGTGCTGAATGAAGATAATGTTTCATTACTTTCCTTTCTCCGATCCTTACCCGATCGGTAAAACGTAAATATTATCAAAAAAAGACCTGACAGTATTAAATTAAATACTGAAAGGTCTTGCTACTCTTTGCCCTTAAGAGCCCGAGCGCCAGATGCTTAACGCACCGCGTGTTGACGCATCGGTAAAAGCTACTCCCCTTTAAAGGAATTTCTTGACAGATAAAATGATATCACTATGCGGGCAGTTTGTCAAGAAAATACATATAATATCCGAAAAATACCGTATCAGACTAGTCGTTTGGGAAGAGCTCCGCCTGCTCAGCAGAGGTGATGGAGCAGAATTTGATGAGCTGACTCTTTGCCACCTCACGGCGCCTATTTAAAACGTTGCGCATATAGCCTATCTCGGTCTGCCATTTATCGTAGGTGGGACGGCTCCAGCGGGTGGCATCCTGCTTCATTTCATCCCCCATACGCTCAAGCATTTCATCAAGCACGGCGTTAAGGCTCTCGGCAGTAAAGGCGGTATTTAAAAGCTCGGCATACCTTGTTATAAACCGCTTCCTGAAATCCTTATTCTTTATAAGGGCGCGCTGAAGGCAGGTGGTAAAGCCGTTATTCGAGCCGTGACCCGCGGGGTTAAAGAGCATCTCTATGGTGTTATAGCGATCCCCCCAAAGAGCCTCAGGGCGTACCGTCATATCCATATCAAAGACCACCCAATACCATTTTGAGCCCTCGGTATTTTCCTTGAAGCATTTTTTGTTTCCGGTATCGCCGTTGGCAAAGAATATCTCGGCGATCAAAAAATCAATAAAGCTGTCGGTATCCATGACGGAGCATACGTAGTCGTAATTCTCCTTAACGGTAAGGTCGTGACTCTTAACGTAGGAATACAAGGCCTTTATCTCGGTATTGGTGCCCTCAAGAGCGCGGCTGTCGTTTTTGATGATGGTCACGTTGCTCGCATCAAGCCCGTAGTGGGTATTAAGATAGTCCTCGTTGACCTTTTCTCTCAGATCGTAATATCCCCAATACTCACCGTTTATATACAGCGCCACAGGTGCCCAATCCATTATAGCCACCCTTGCTCCGGCTTTTTTAAGCACCTGAGCACAGAAGGCGTCACGTATCCTGGTCTGCTTCTGATCCTGTCCTCCCGCGCGGAGCACAAGATGCTTAAGGGTGGTGTGCAGATTATCCTCAAAGAAGGGATAGGTCACCTCGCTTGCACCGTATCGGTCGCGGAAATGCACAGCAAGGCTCTTCTGGTCGTAGCCGCGGGAGTACTGTCCGAACACCTTGATGCCCGCATCAAGGCAGAGCGCCCTCTGTCCGGTTGCGGTGTGATATTCAAAGGTTACCCGTCTTTCCCAATCCTTCCAGAAGTTTGCGCCACTGTGCGGGAAGGACTCGGTATAGCCCGGTCCGTTTGCCAATATTCCGTTATTGTATCCGAAAATGCCGTCGGGGTCTCCGGAAAGGGAAACAAAGGGAATGCCGTGCTGACCTATAACGTAGGTTGCCGTCACCGTAGCGCTCGGCAGCTTGCCCTCTTTAAATGCGCGCACCTTGACCACCGTGGTCTTGCTTAGGGTAAGCTCCCCCATCTGCTTGCTTTTCTCGGTCGGAGTGCTTCCGTCCACGGTATAGCGAAGCACCTGCCCCTCCGAGCCCGAGGCTGCCACCGTATCCCCGATGCTTTTATATCCGCTTGGGGTAAGTGTGGGCGCCTTCGCATAGCCGGGATATCCCTTGACATTTGCTTCGCCGGGAGTGGGGAGGTCGTAAAACAGTCTGTCGGGGCTGTCAAGCGCGCGGCCGCTTGTATATCCCTCATCCAGCCTTCCGCTTGAAAATGCATCGTGAAGGGTACCCTCGGGGGTAAGGATATAGATATCGGTGCCGCTGTTATTTATCTTAAATGGCAGATATACCGAATCCCTGTCGGGCTTTTCGGGCTCTCCTCCCGAGGCATAGAGCAGCCTGTACTGCCCCGCCTTGACGGTGTAGTCCTCAAAAACGTAGCCCTTTACAGCAAGATCGTCGGTGATGGAGAAGCCGTCAAGCACCACGTCCCGATCCGAGCCGTTATATATCTCTATCCAGTCGTAGCTACCCTCCTTGGTAGCCACCGAGGACACCTCGTTTATCCATACCCCTTTGGCAGTTATGCCGCAGGCATCGGCAACGGTATCATACCCCTCGCCGTTTTGCGCGCCCGGAGTGGGACCGGGGTAATACTGCCATTTGGAGCCTTGAGCATCACTTACCCCCTTTGAAAGGTTGGCGGGCAGATATTCAAGCTCTGCAGATGCCACAAGTCCCACGGCATCGGAAAGATATATTTTTTTATCGGACGAGGACAGTCCGAAGGATGCGTGAAGCGCACCGTCCTTATACTCGTCCCTTCCGCTTGTAAAGATGACCACGCTCTCCCCCGATGCCAGCATCACGTTGCCCGGGATCTCCCATTTCTGCAGGTTCTGCTCGTCATCGGAGAGATAAAGACCCGCAAGGGAGCAATCCTCGCCCATGTTGGTGATCTCGATGAAATCGGAAAAATCCCCATAATTATCCTTGATAAGGGACTGATTGTTGTTCATGTACTCGGTAAAAACAAGCCTTTTGCCGCTTCCTGCAAGCTGCTCCATGCTATCGGCGCTTGCGGAGATATTCACCCTTCCGGGCATTCCGCTTGCGTAGTAGCAGTACTCATCCGAGGAGGTATGATCCTTAAGTCCGTATGCGACGTCGCTTTTAAGGGCGGGGACTGCCAGCTCCTGCTCCACCGCGCCCGAGGGGGAAACAAGGTATATATTCTCGCCATCGACGCTTATGGAAAAGTTGGTATGATATTCTCCGTCAAAGACTCCGTCCTTGCCCGAGGCAAATATAACAAAATATTCCCCGGGCTCCATATACGCTGCGGGAAGACCCCACTTGGTGGGCTTGGTATTGTTGTCACTCAGGCACCATCCGGCAAGATTTATTCTTTTTCCGCTTCGGTTATACAGCACTATATAATCCGAATACTCGCCGTCACAGTCTGCCACCGTGGAGGAGTTACTGCTCATGACCTCGCAAATAACAAGCCCCGAGGCGTCATTCGAGCCTTCAGAGGGCAGTGTGCATCCCGAGAAGGCGGACATCACAAGTATTAAAATAAGACAAAAAGCCATGCTTTTCTTCATTTGTTTACCTCTCAACGCGCCTGTTTTCAGCGCAAATTAATGACCGTCCGATCAAAAAAGTACCACAAAATAATTTTAACACAGATCAGCCATTTATACAAATCCATTTTGCCCGCACGGGACATTTTTTTGATTTATTTGACTCATTGTTTTCACTTCATTAATAATTTTTCTTTATTCTTTCGATTTTGACCCCTATTTTCACCCTTGCTAAGAGAAAAACACGAATATGCGGCAGTTTTATCAATAATTTTTAAATTTCCGTTCTTGACATTTGAATGTGTACATTATATAATATAAGAATGTGATACTGTGGGCTTTTACACTTACAGTTGAATCTGTATATTTTTAAAAAATTTATTATAGGAGGTCATATTAAATGGCTAAGAAAATGACCATTGACGGTAACACCGCCGCAGGCCACGTGGCTTATGCTTTCAGTGACGTTGCCGCCATTTACCCCATCACCCCCTCTTCCCCCATGGCGGAGGTTGGTGACGAATGGGCTGCTTACGGACGTAAGAACCTGTTCGGACAGACCATGAGAGTTGCAGAGATGCAGTCCGAGGCAGGCGCAGCAGGCGCCGTACACGGCTCCCTTGTAGGAGGTGCTCTTACCTCCACCTTTACTGCAAGTCAGGGTCTTCTTTTGATGATCCCCAATATGTACAAGATCTCCGGCGAGCTTCTGCCCTGCGTATTCCACGTAAGTGCACGTGCTCTTGCCGCACACGCTCTGTCCATATTCGGCGACCACTCCGACGTTATGGCTTGCCGTCAGACCGGCTTTGCCATGATGGCATCCGCATCCGTTCAGGAGGTCATGGACCTTGCTCTGGTATCTCACCTTTCCACCCTTAAGGCAAGTGTTCCCTTCCTGCATTTCTTCGACGGCTTCCGCACCTCTCACGAGGTTCAGAAGATAGAGGCCATCGACTATGACGAAATGGCTACGTTGGTGGATTTCGACGACGTTAAGCGCTTCCGCGAGCGTGCTCTTAACCCTGAGCATCCTCATCAGCAGGGTACTGCGCAGAACCCCGACATCTACTTCCAGAACAGAGAGGCCGCCAACAAGTTCTACAACGCCACCCCCGAGATCGTTCAGACCATGATGGACAAGGTTGGCGCTCTTACCGGCAGACATTATCATCTGTTTGATTACTGCGGCGCTCCCGATGCCGACAAGGTAATGGTAGCCATGGGCTCGGGCTGCGACACCATCGAGCAGACCATCAACTATCTTAACAAAAACGGCGCTAAGCTTGGTCTTATCAAGGTTCGCCTGTACCGTCCCTTCGCAGTGGACAAGTTTGTTGAGCTTCTTCCCGACACCTGCAAGACCGTCATCGTGCTTGACCGTACCAAGGAGCCCGGCAGCATTGGCGAGCCTCTTTACGCAGACGTTTGCTCCGCACTCATCGATTCGGGCAAGCAGCTCAAGGTTCTGGGCGGCCGTTACGGTCTTGGCTCCAAGGAGTTCACTCCCAGCATGATCAAGGCCATCTACGACAACGCAGATGCAGCCAACCCCATCAACCACTTTACCGTTGGTATTGACGATGACGTGACCGGCACCTCCATCAAGGTGGTGGATTTCGTTGATCCCGCTCCCGAGGGCGTAGTTCAGTGTAAGTTCTACGGTCTTGGTGCAGACGGTACCGTCGGCGCTAACAAAAACACCATTAAGATCATTGGCGATCATACCGATATGTATGCGCAGGGCTACTTTGAGTACGACTCCAAGAAGTCGGGCGGCTTTACCATCTCGCACCTGCGCTTTGGTAAGACCCCCATTCAGAGCCCCTATCTCATCGACTCTGCGGACTTCCTTGCATGCCACAACCAGAGCTACGTTACCCGTTACGACGTTCTTGCCTCCATCAAGGAGGGCGGCACCTTCCTTCTTAACTCCGCTTGGAGTGCTGAGGAGATGGAAAAGCAGCTTCCCGCTCGCATGAAGAACCTCATTGCCACCCGCAAGGTACGCTTCTATAACGTTAACGCTGTTAAGATCGCTCAGGAGATCGGTCTTGGCGGACGTATCAACATGGTTATGATGGCTGCCTTCTTTAAGCTCTCGGGCGTTATTCCTTACGAGGATGCCGAGAAGTATATGAAGGAGGCTGTTAAGAAATCCTACGGCAAGAAGGGCGACGCCATCGTTAATATGAACAACGCCGCCATCGACAACGCCATCAGCGGTCTTGAGGAGATCAAGTATCCCGAGAGCTGGGCCACCACCACCGAGGGTGCTGACATGATGCACGTTCCCGGTACCAAGTATTTTGATACCATCGTTCATCCCATCATCGCTCAGGAGGGTAACAAGCTCCCCGTAAGTGCGTTTGATCCCGCAGGTGTAGTTCCCACCGGCACCACCAAGTTCGAGAAGCGCGGCATTGCCGTTAAGCTTCCCGACTGGAGCGTTGATAAATGTATCCAGTGTAACCAGTGCTCGCTGGTTTGCCCCCACGCTTGCATCCGTCCCTTCCTTGTTAAGGAAGGCACCGAGGTTCCCGCTGATTTCGCCACCAAGAAGGCCATCGGCAAGGAGCTTGCAGGCTACAGCTTTAAGGTCCAGCTTTCTCCCCTTGACTGTACCGGCTGCGGCAACTGTGCCGACGTTTGCCCCGCCAAGGAGAAGGCTCTTAAGATGGTTCCCGCCGCCACCATTGAGGCTAAGGAGAACGCTAACTGGAACTTTGCTATGACTCTGCCCCAGGCCGAGGTCGCAGTAAACAAGGCCACCGTTAAGGGAAGCCAGTTCCTCCAGCCCCTCTTCGAGTTCTCGGGCGCTTGCCCCGGCTGCGGTGAGACCCCCTACGTTAAGCTCATCACCCAGCTCTTTGGCGACCGTATGATGGTTGCCAACGCTACCGGTTGCTCCTCCATCTACGGCGGAAGCGCACCCACCTGCCCCTACACCACAAACGCAAAGGGTCACGGTCCTGCTTGGGCTAACTCCCTGTTTGAGGATAACGCAGAGTTCGGTTACGGTATGAATCTTGCCACCACTCAGCGCCGCGCTAAGCTTGCTGACACCGTGGCAGCTCTTAAAGAGAAGTTTGCCTCCTTCGAGGAAGGCGCAGCAGCTTGCCAGGAGTGGCTTGACGGCATGAACAACGCCGATGCAAGCAAGGCCGCAAGCCGGAAGCTCATTGCCGCTTGCGAGAAGTGCGCAGGCTGCGGATGTGATGCCGACGCTCTTGTAGCAGAGGTTCTTGCAAACAAGGATATGCTTGTTAAGAAGTCCATTTGGATCTTCGGCGGCGACGGTTGGGCATACGATATCGGCTACGGCGGTCTTGACCACGTGCTTGCCTGCGGCGAGGACGTAAATATCCTTGTTATGGACACCGAGGTTTACTCCAACACCGGCGGTCAGTCCTCCAAGGCTACACCTACCGGCTCGGTTGCCAAGTTTGCCGCGGCAGGTAAGCGCACCCGCAAGAAGGATCTTGGTATGATGGCTATGAGCTACGGCTACGTTTACGTTGCACAGGTAGCCATGGGCGCCAACCAGTCCCAGCTTGTAAAGGCCATTACCGAGGCTGAGGCTTATCCCGGCCCCTCCCTTATCATCGCATACGCTCCCTGTATCAACCACGGTATCAACATGGGCTTCTCCCAGGCTGAGACCAAGAAGGCTGTTGAGGCAGGATATTGGCCTCTGTACCGCTTCAATCCCGCATTGGCCGATGCAGGTCAGAATCCCTTCAGCCTTGATTCCAAGGAGCCCAGCGCAAGCTATCGCGAGTTCATCATGGGCGAGAACCGCTATGCTACCCTTGCCAAGATGTTCCCCGAGAAGGCTGAGGAGCTCTTCGCCAAGGCAGAGGAAGATGCCGCCGCTCGCTTAGAGAGCTACAAGCGTCTTGCTAAATAATTAAAAACCGCATAAAAAGTCGGAGAGCTTCTCCGACTTTTTTTATTGCTCTGCCCGTGCGGCTTCCTTCAACCCCGGGTTGAGCTTTTTCGACCACTCGTTTATTGCTTTTTATAATTACAGCAATTACAATATTAACAATATGCATCTTATACAAAGGAGGGTCAGTTACTTGGATATCTGCAGTATTTTGGCTCAAAATATTTATAAATACCGAAAAGAGAGCAGGTTGACTCAGGATGAGCTTGCACAAAGGCTGGGTGTGACCTTTCAAGCGATATCAAAATGGGAAAACGCACGCTCGGCGCCCGACATCAGCTTTTTACCCACGTTAGCGGATATCTTCGGCTGTAGCATCGACGCCCTGTTTTCAAGGTCTGCAACCACAGAAAGCGCTCCCCCCGATCTCCCCATCCCCGCCTTCGATGACTCGGTGCTTCGCGGTGTGGTGCTCTACGGCAATAAGCTGCTTAAGATAGAGGATAATCTCACCGATAAATTCACCTTCGAGCTTACCTCCCTGCCCGATATACAGTTAAGCGGCGTCCACAGCGAATGCAACATAAGCATTGACGGCGACGTATACGGTAATTGCGTGGCCGGAATGAATATAAACGTCGCGGGCGGTGACATAAACGGCAATTGCAATTCGGGCGTATGTATAAATCTTGAAGGCGGGGACATCAACGGTGATTGCACCTCGGTCAGCATAAGCATTGAGGGTGGCGACCTTAACGGAAGCTGCAGCTGCTCAAGCCTTGAGGGTGATCCGCACAAATAATTCCTATTATAACTGCGCTTAAGCGCAGTTTTTTATTTCAAAAGCCCCCCGTGCAGTCTTGTATTGTATGCAGTCGCGAAAGCAGGAGCAGTCAAGTACCCTCTGCCCCGCCTTGTACTGTACGTCACCTCGGGGACGTAAGCGCGCCCGGGGCGGCGAAGCCGCCGAGCGCTTGCAGGAGTGTGCGCTTGCGCACGCGTGCAAGCGCGTCGCGCGCCGATGCTGAAGGCGAGGCGCGCGGGCGCGAGGGGTGGGTGGGCGGGGTCGCCCGCAGGGCGCGCATAAATTCGCATCGTGCTCCTTAGGCTTGCTCAAAGGCATGCGGGCTCCGCTATCCTTCGAAGTAACATTAAGATTTTTTAAATTTACCGCAAATTCGGTATTGCGATGTGCTCCTTAGTGTGATATAATTTTGCTTGGGTGATTATTTATGTCCTTTATTCTTGATAGCTTCAACACTACCTGCTGTCCGTGCGGCAAGGAGCATCTGTTTTCCTCCAAGGTCATCACGGGTAGCGGCGCCATAACAAGGCTTCCCGACCTGCTTGATCAAATGCAGGCTGATAAGCTTTATTTGCTCGCAGACAAAAATACCTATGCCGCGGCGGGTGAGGCGGTCGTGGCAAATTTGAAGGGTCGCAAATACCATATTTATATCTTTGATAAGGATGCTCTTGAGCCGGACGAGGCAAGCGTAGGTCTTGCAATAATGCATTACCGCCCTTGCGATGCGGTGCTCGCAATTGGCTCGGGAGTTATAAACGATATCGGAAAAATAGTGGCGGCAACCGCAAGCAAGCCCTATATTATAGTAGGCACTGCCCCCAGCATGGACGGCTACGCCTCCTCCACCTCGTCAATGACGGTGGACGGACTTAAGACCTCCCTTAACAGCAAGTGCGCCGACGTTATAATCGGAGACACCGACATCCTTGCAAGCGCTCCCATCAAAATGATGGCCTCAGGCATCGGAGATATGCTTGCAAAATACGTCAGCATCTGCGAGTGGCGCATATCACATCTTATAAACGGCGAGTATTACTGTCCCGAGATAGCACGCTTGGTGCGCGACTCTCTTAATAAATGCGTTCGCAACGCAGAGGGTCTAATGAAGCGCGAGCCCGCCGCTGTGGAGGCAGTATTTGAGGGTCTTGTGGTTTGCGGTGTAGCCATGAAGTACGCGGGTCTGTCCCGCCCCGCCTCGGGAGTGGAGCATTACCTTTCCCACGTATGGGATATGCGGGGTGCCGAGCTTGGCATTCCCACCGAGCTTCACGGCGTACAATGCGCATACGGCACTCTGCTTGCGGTAAGGCTTTATAACAAGCTTGTGGAATTTACCCCCGACCGCGACAAGGCTCTTGCATACACTTCCTCCTTTGACCTTGATGCATGGCACGCCACCTTGAGTGAATTTCTCGGCAGAGGCGCCAAAAGCATGATAGAGCTTGAAAAAAAGGAAGACAAATACAGCCTCAGCGCCCATAAAAAGCGCCTTGAAAAAATTATTGAGGAATTTGATACCATCAAGCGGATAATCTCCCAAGAGCTTCCCTCCCCTAAGGAGCTTGAGAGCTTGCTTAAGATGCTCGGTCTTCCCACAAGCAGTCAAGAAGCGGGTGTGGATCAAAAAATACTTCAAAAAAGCTTTTTTGCCACAAGAGATATCCGCGACAAATACGTGCTTTCCCGCTTAGCTTGGGATCTTGGCATTCCCGAGCTTGCCCTGGAGCTTAATAATATGTAACTGCATCCGTCCGATGCATAACTCTATCCCCTATATTTAACGCCTTTTTACATATTGGGTCATCATCGGCTGAAAATTACTTGATTTTTAAATAATTTTCAAAAATGTCGAAAAATTTACCTTGCCCATCACATTGCCATCATAATCGTGGTTTATAATTAAAATAACGATTATATGTATGCTGGCGAGATTATATGTAAATTAAGGAGTTATAGTTATGGCAAAATTACTCATTGTGGATGACGAGCCACGCATTCGGGACCTTATAGCCAAGTACGCACAGTACGAGGGCTATGAAACCGTGCAGGCACAGGACGGTGTAGATGCCGTTCAGCTTTGCAGAAAAAACGATTACGATCTTATAATCATGGACGTTATGATGCCTCAGCTTAACGGCTTTGCCGCAACCAAGGAGATCAGACGTACCAAGCAGACCCCCATCATTATGCTGTCGGCGCGCGGTGAGGAATACGACCGTATCCACGGCTTTGAGCTGGGTGTGGACGATTACGTACAGAAGCCCTTTTCTCCTAAGGAGCTTATGATGCGCATCGATGCCGTGCTTCGCAGACTTTCTCCCAAGGTGGAGTCCATGAAGGACGTATTTCACATCGAGGGGCTTTGCATCAACTGCTCCTCCCGCATAGTTACCGTGGACGGCAAGAAGGTGCCCCTTTCCCCGAAGGAATTCGAGCTTCTGCTTTATATGGTACGTCATCGCGGCATAGCTCTCACCAGAGACCGTTTACTTGATCAGGTCTGGGGCTTTGACTATTTCGGTGACAACCGTACCCTGGACACTCACATCAAGCTTGTCCGCAAGCACATTGAACCTTATTCCAAATATATAGTAACCTTAAGAGGAGTTGGCTATCGCTTTGAAGAGTAGGCTGAATAAGATCGGACTCAAGTGGCGCATCTTTCTTGCATTTGCATGCTTTGCCATTACCGCAGTTGTGGTTTTATGGATATTGTATTTTATCTTGTTTGACGGAATATACCATCATATAAGAAGTAATCAGATAAACCAGACCGCACTGCATATCCAACAAGGCCTTGCTTCCGATCCCGATACCACTCTTGCAAACGCCGCAGAAAACAGCGGTCTGTGCCTTCATCTGCTTGATATCAACGGTAACGTCATTAGCTCTGCGGGTACGCGACCCTACTGTCCTCTTCGGGCAATTGGCGACAGTGACCTTGCACAGCTTCTGAAAAAGGCACAAAGCAATGGCGGCACGTATTTTTCAAAGGTCACCCTCCCAAGCCACGCCTTAAAAAATCCTCATTCCGACTCAAAGGAAGCCGACCTTACCTATCTGCTTGTAAAGATAGTACCAAATAACGGCGCTGAAAGGGTAATAGTTATTGATGCCGCAGTCACCCCGCTTGACACCACGGTATCCATTCTTAAGACCACCCTTATATGTACTACAGCATTTGCTCTGATAATTGCAGCGCTTATAGCGGCACTGCTGGCATCCCAGATATCCCGCCCCATAGTCAGAATAACCAACAGCGCCAAGGGGCTCTCGGAGGGAAGGTTCGACTACGAGGATAAAAGCAACATCCCCGAGATCGCCGACCTTGCGAGAACTCTTACCGACGCCTCGGTGGAGATATCCCGCACCGAGGATCTTAAGCGGCAGCTTTTTGCAAACGTATGTCACGATCTTCGCACTCCCCTTACCATGATAACCGGATACTCCGAGGTAATGCGCGACATCCCCGGGGAAAACACCCCCCAGAACGTTCAGGTGGTAATAGACGAGGCAAACCGTCTGACACGAATAGTTAACGATATGCTTGATATCTCCATTATGCAAAGCACCACCGAATTTGAGCCCGTCAAGTGTAACATTACCGCCCTTATATCCGAAATACTGCTACGGTATAACAAAATGAAGGAGCTTGAGGGGTATACGGTGGATTTCATCCATGATCGCGAGGCCTTCGTTATGGCGGATGAGACCCGTATTTCTCAGGTCGTTTATAATCTTGTAAACAATGCCATCGACTTTACCGGAAGCGATAAGACGGTCACCATAACCCAGACCGTAAGCGATAGCTCTGTGCTTATACGGGTCTCGGACTCGGGAGAGGGCATCCCGCCCGAGATGCAGCAGCACATCTGGCAACGCTATTATAAATCCGACTCCAACCGCAATCGCGTGCGAGTGGGCACGGGCTTGGGGCTTTCCATAGTAAAGGAGGCACTCGTGCGGCACAATGCCCGCTACGGAGTGGAGTCCTCAAGCTCGGGAAGTACCTTCTGGTTCGAGTTGGATCTGGCCCAATAAGGGTCTTTTCAAATAATAATATACCTACTTACGCTTGGATCTTTGTCCAAGCGTTTTTTGCCCCTTCATCACTTGTGTGCTCCCGTGCCCTGTTTGAAAACGGTGAAAGATCGTGTATAATTTTGCAAAAATACTGAATATTTTGCACTTTTTTTCACTCTATCGCATTGACAACACAAGGTCAAAATATTATAATATATACAATGGTATATATTAGTTTTTTATTTTGAAAGGAGAATTGCTATGTTTTTCACCATTTGTAAACGTGCATTCAGCGTACTGCTGAAAAAGCCCCTCAAGCTGTGGGGAATTTCCCTGTTAAGCATCCTTCTTACATACGTTCTTGGCCTTCTTTGCGGAGTTTCCATCCCCGGCCTTGCCCTGTGCGTTGGTTTGCTGATCGACACCTCCATGACCATGATCTATCTCTACGGCTATCGCGGCCAGGAGGTAGAGAGCAAGCAGCTCTTCACCTGCTTCAAGGATTGGAAGACCATCAAGCGCGTGCTTTGCGGCATGGGTTGGATGAACCTTTGGATCTTCCTGTGGGGTCTCATTCCCTTTGCGGGCTTTGTATTTGCCATCATCAAGGGTTATGAGTACAGCCTTGTTCCCTACATCCTTGTAACCGAGCCCGACGTTTCCATTACCGACGCCATCAAGGTCTCCAAGGAGCGCACCAACGGCTACAAGTGGCACATGTTCCTCTCCAACTTCCTGCCCAAGATCGCTGTAAGCGTTATTCTCGGTACCCTTGCTCTTATGGGCATGATCCCTGCAGTTGGTTGGCTGCTCTTCGGTATCCCCGCAGCTGTACTCAGCATAGTATGGACCGTTTTACAGCCCCTTTACTTCGGTCTTGTAAACGCCGCTTACTATGAGGAGATCACCAATCCCACCATCGCTCTTGAGGCTCCCAAGGCTGACGATAAGCCCAACGCCTTCTGTTCTAAGTGCGGTGCATCTGTTGATGCTGATACCGTTTTCTGCCCCAAGTGCGGAAATAAGGTAAACTGATCCTTAATTTAAATACGAAAAAGCCGTTTTTAAAACGGCTTTTTTCTTTTGCAAGGCTATTTTGCAAGGATATGAAATATAAAACGGTGGAGCAAGCTATTGCCCCACCGTTGTTTTTATATTGTAATTCTGCTTTATCAGATGACCCTTATACGGAGGATATCGCTTATGGTTCCAAGGTCTGCAAGAAGCTTATCGCTTGCCTCGCAGTCGATATCTATCATGGTATAAGCAACGTCACCCTTGGATTTGTTGATCATATCAGAAATGTTGATCTTATCCGCGGCAATGATCTCGGTGATCTGTCCGATAACGTTTGCAACGTTGTTGTGGAAAATGCAGATACGGGTCCTTCCGGTATAGGGAAGCTCGCAGGCGGGCATATTCACGCTGTTAACGATGGTGCCGTAGCGGAGGTACTGATCAAGCTCCTTAGCCGCCATCTCTGCGCAATTGTCCTCGCTCTCGGGAGTGGATGCCCCAAGGTGAGGAATGAGGATGGCGTTCTTAACGCCGATAAGCTCGTCGCAAGCAAAGTCGGTAACGTATCTTTTGACCTTACCGGTTTCCAAGGCGGCGATCATGGCGGGAACGTCTACCAGCTCGCCACGGGAGAAGTTAAGAATGGTAACTCCGTCCTTCATGGAAGCGATGCTCTGAGCGTTTATCATACCGCGGGTGGAATCCACAAGCGGAACGTGCAGGGTAATATAGTCGCTGTCGGCAAAGATCTGATCCTGGCTTGCGGCGCGATTCACGTCACGGCTTAAACGCCATGCGGCATCAACAGAAAGATAGGTATCAAAGCCGCTTACGTTCATGCCAAGAGCACAAGCGTTGTTTGCAACTATACCGCCGATGGCACCAAGACCGATAACACCGAGCTTTTTGCCCTTGATCTCGTTTCCGACAAATGCCTTCTTGCCCTTTTCCGCCATTTTGGGAACCTCTGCGCCGTTACCCTTAAGGGTGGATACCCAAGCGGTGGCATCAAGAAGGTTACGGCTGGAGAGAAGCATTGCGGCAAGCACCAGCTCTGCAACGCCGTTAGCGTTTGCGCCGGGGGTATTAAATACTACCACGCCCTTTTTGGCATAATCCGCACAAGGAATATTATTTGTTCCGGCACCTGCTCTTGCTACTGCAAGGACCGATGCGGGAAGCTCATAGGAATGCATATCGGCAGAGCGGACAAGTATACCTGCGGGATCTGCCGCATCGTTTGCAACAGTGTAATCCGCCGCGCCAAGATGATCGTAAATTCGGTTTGAAATGGGGTTAAGTGTAAGAATGTTCTTCATACAATTACTGCTTTCCGACGCTGTTGCGTCATTTTATTTTATTACTTATTCTCAAGCTCAAACTTCTTCATGAACTCGATGAGAGCCTGAACGCCCTCTACCGGCATGGCGTTGTAGATGGAGGCGCGCATACCGCCAACAAGGCGATGTCCCTTAAGGGTGAGCAGACCGTTTGCGGCGGCTTGCTTAACAAAGGCATCATCAAGCTCCTTAGAGGGGGTTACGAAGGGAACGTTCATAATGGAGCGATCCTCCTTGACCACGGAGTTTTTGTAGAAGGAAGAGGAATCAATGAAGTCATAGAGCAGACCTGCTTTGTATTTGTTGATCTTCTCCATTTCGGCGATGCCGCCCATGGCAAGCAGATGCTCAAATACAAGACCTGCGATATAGATCTGATAGGTAGGAGGTGTATTGTACAGGCTGTCTGCGTCTGCCTGAGTCTTCCAAGCAAGCATCTTGGGGCAGATGGGCATTGCGCGGTCTAACAGCTCCTCCTTAACTATCACGATGGTAAGACCCGCGGGAGCAATGTTCTTCTGAGCGCCGGCATAAATAACGTCAAACTTGCTTACGTCCATTACCTCAGAGAGGATGTTGGAGGACATATCGGCAACCAGCGGAACCTTGCCTGTATCGGGCAGAGTGTTATATTTTGTACCAAAGATGGTATTGTTGGTGGTGATGTGTACGTAGTCCGCCTCGGGATCAAAGTCCGCAAGGGTGGTCTTGGGGATGTAGGTGTAGGTCTTATCCTCACTGGAGGCAACTACGCGGGCCTTGGTAAAGCGAGAGCCTTCCTTGTAAGAAAGGTTTGCAAAGTTACCCGTAACCATATAATCGGCCTTGCCGTTTACGGTAAGGTTAAGGGGAACTGCGGCAAACTGTTGGCTTGCACCGCCCTGAACGAAGAGCACCTTATATCCCTCGGGGATATTCATAAGGGTGCGGAGATCCGCCTCTGCCTTTTTGATAATGGCATCATAGCATTTTGCACGGTGGGACATCTCCATTACAGACATTCCCGTACCCTCATAATCAAGCATCTGAGCGGCTGCCTTCTCAAGCACCGGAACGGGAAGCATGGAAGGACCTGCGCTGAAGTTGTAATTTCTCATATATAATTACCTCCAAAGTATTAAATATTAAAATATTATTGGCAATATAAATATTTATGCATATATTATACACACTTTATTACGCTAAAGCAAGCAAATATTAAACTATTTTGAATATTTTCAAAAAATTTTCACAGATTATTTGAAATATTCCACGCCTGCCTTGAACAGAAGCATATCATAATTACCCGGAACGTTTTTGGAAATGTTCCTTCCGTTACG
The DNA here is from genome assembly GCA_017516345.1 of Clostridia bacterium. Lineage (GTDB taxonomy): Bacteria > Bacillota > Clostridia > Christensenellales > QALW01 > UMGS1338. The sequence continues at coordinate 21,766 of JAFXDC010000034.1, forward strand.
CTCGGTGTGACCCATCTTACCAAGCACGCGTCCGTCGGGAGATACTATACCCTCGATGGCGGCAACAGAGCCGTTGAAGTTATAGTGTCCGTCGTTTGATGCATTGCCCTCAAGATCGCAGTACTGAGTGATGATCTGTCCGTTTGCAATCAACGAAGCAAGAGCCTTTTCGTCCGCCATAAAGCGTCCCTCACCGTGGGAGATGGCCACCGAGTATACCTCGCCGAGCTTGCATTTGGTCATCCAGGGGGAGTTTACGCCTGCAACGCGTACGCGGGCAACGGTGGAGATATGTCTGCCGATGGTATTATAGGTAAGGGTGGGATCGGTAGGAGCAACCTCGCCGATGTGTCCGTAGGGCAGAAGTCCCGTCTTTATAAGTGCCTGGAAGCCGTTGCAGATTCCCATGGCAAGACCGTCGCGCTTGTAAAGCAGAGCCTCAACAGCCTGAGAGACCTGCTCATTGCGAAGCACGGTGGCAATGAACTTACCGCTTCCGTCGGGCTCATCGCCGCCCGAGAAGCCACCGGGGAGCATAAGGATATTCGCCTTATTCAGAAGGGCGGTAAGCTCGTCCATGGAGGCGTTGATCTCATCTGCGGTACGGTTACGTATTACAAAGATATCACACTCTGCGCCCGCATCCTCAAAGGCACGCGCGGTGTCTATCTCGCAGTTGGTGCCGGGGAATACCGGAAGAAGCACGCGGGGCTTAGCGGTCTTAAAGCTGCAGGTGTATATCTCCTTTTGTGTCATATTAAGATTCTCCACCTTATCTACCCCTGTTTCCTTCCAGGAAGGGAACACGGGCTCAAGGGTGTCGGTATATGCCTTTTTAGCCTCATCCATGGTGATGACTGCACCGCAGAGCTTAATGTCGTTGCCTCCCGTGGTACCGATCTTGGTCGCGCCAAGGCGGTCAAGGGTGGCATCGTCAGCCTCAAGCACGATACTGCAAAGCTTGCTTGTAAGCATATCCTCAGCCTCGCCGCAGGCTGTGAAGCCTATGGAGTTACCAAGCGCCATTATGCACAGAGCCGCCGCAACTCCGCCGTTATCCACGGGATATGCCGCAAGCACGTTGCCCGCCTTGATCTGCTGGTAAAGGGCGGCACACGCCTTTTTAATGGCATCTGCGTCGGGAAGAAGCTCCTTGGTATATGGGATCTCGATAACGCCGATGCTGCTGCCCTCTTTTTTGAATTCGGGGCTTATTACGCTTTCGGCATTGTCGGTCACGATTGCAAAGTTTACAAGTGTGGGCGGAACGTCCAGCTGATTAAAGGAGCCGCTCATGGAGTCCTTTCCGCCGATAGAGGGAGTATTGAAATCAAGCTGAGCCTTAATTGAGCCAAGCAGAGCTGCGGCAGGCTTACCCCAACGCGACTCTACGTCGCGCAAGCGCTCGAAGTACTCCTGCTGAGTAAGGCGAGCCTTGGAGATATCACCGCCCGCGCAGGCAAGCTTTACAAGGGAGTGAGCCACTGCAAAGTATGCACCGTGGAAGGGTGAGAAGCGTGCCACCTTGGGATTGTAGCCCCAGCTCATGATGGTGGCGGTGGAGCTGTCGCCGTGCTCTACCGGAAGCTTTGCCGCCATAGCACAGGCGGGAGTAAGCTGATTTACGCCGCCGAAGGGCATAAGAACGGTACCCTTACCGATGGAGGAGTCGAAGCGCTCGCTAAGTCCCTTCTGGGAGCAAACGGACAGATCCGCAAGGTTCTTAAGAAGCGCGCTCTTAACGTCACCCTTTGCAAGCTCGGCTGCTGCCGCGTCAAGGGGTGAGGTAAGGAAGTCGCATTTTTCCGGTGCGGTTATATATGCGCTTGAAACCTGGGTCACACCGTTGGTGTCAAGGAAGGAACGCTCAAGGTCCACGATGGTATTGCCGCGCCAGGTCATACGCAGTCTGCCGGTATCGGTAACGGTGGCAACGGGTGTGGCATCAAGGTTCTCCCTGTGGGCAAATGCAATGAATTTATCCACGTCGTTTTTATCAAGCACCACAGCCATACGCTCCTGAGACTCACTTATTGCAAGCTCGGTGCCGTCAAGACCGTCATACTTTTTGGGAACAAGATCAAGATTGATATCAAGTGCCTCGCTGAGCTCACCTATCGCAACACAAACGCCGCCCGCGCCGAAGTCGTTACAGCGCTTGATAAGGCGGGATACCTCACCGTTGCGGAAAAGGCGTTGAAGCTTACGCTCCGTGGGGGGGTTACCCTTTTGAACCTCTGCACCGCAGGTGGTAAGGCTTTCGTTGGTATGAGCCTTGGAGGAGCCGGTAGCGCCGCCACAGCCGTCACGGCCGGTGGCACCGCCCAAAAGAACTATTACGTCGCCGCAGGCGGGACGCTCTCTGCGAATATTTTCATAAGGGGCCGCACCCACAACAGCACCTATCTCAAGGCGCTTTGCAACGTAGCCCTCATCGTATATCTCGCTTACCTGACCGGTGGAAAGACCGATCTGATTGCCGTAGGAGGAATATCCCGCAGCGGCGGTAAGGGTGAGCTTGCGCTGAGGGAGCTTGCCCTCCATGGTATCGGCGACCGCAACAAGGGGGTTGCCCGCACCGGTAACACGCATTGCCTGATAAACGTAGCTTCTGCCCGAGAGAGGATCTCGGATGGCACCGCCAAGGCAGGTTGCCGCGCCACCAAAGGGCTCTATCTCGGTGGGATGGTTGTGGGTCTCGTTCTTAAACATTACCACCCACTTCTCGGTCTTACCGTTGATATCGGCATCCACAACCACCGAGCAAGCGTTTATCTCCTCGGACTCGTCAAGGTCTTTAAGTCCTCCGTTTTTCTTTATCTCCTTGGCGGCAATGGTGGCCATATCCATAAGGGTAATATCCTTTGCCTTACGTCCGCTGTAAACGTTGTCGCGCACGCTCAGGTAAAGCTGCCATGCCTCCTTAATAGGAGCTGAGAAGGCGCCGTCCTGTATCTCCACCTTATCCAGTCTTGTCAGAAAGGTGGTGTGGCGGCAGTGGTCGGACCAATAAGTATCTATAACCTTTAACTCACTTACAAAGGGATCTCTTGCCTTGGTGATGAAATAATCTCTTACGAATGCAAGATCCGCCACGGTCATGGCAAAGCCCATGGAAGCGTGATAGTCAGCTATCCGCTCATCATTCATTTTGATGAAGCCCTCCACGGTCTTTACGTCCTCGGGCACAGGGGCAGAGAAAGCAAGGCTGTCCACGGGATCAAGAGAAGCAATGCGAGCCTCTACGGGGTTTACCGTGTACTTACGGATGGCGTTTACGTCCCCGTCGGAAAGCTCACCGCCAAGCACGTATACCTTTGCGCAACGCACACCGGGCGCGGGCTTACCTGTAAGAAGAGAGCAACACTGCGCAGCAGAGTCTGCGCGCTGATCAAACTGACCCGGCAGGAACTCCACGGCATAAACGATACCGTCTGTGTTAAGCTCGCGATAAACTGTATCGGCATTGGGCTCGGAAAAAATAGTGGGGATGGCCTTTTCAAGCTCGGCATCGGTAAGGCCCTCAATATCATAACGGTTAAGTATTCTAAGGGTCTTAAGACCGCTGATTCCGAGATTTTCTCGAATATCCTTTCTTAATGCCTGAGCCTCTACGTCAAAGCCCTTCTTTTTTTCTACGAAAATTCTGATAACGCTCACAAAATGCTCCGTTTCTCCGACCAAGATCATTACCCTGCCGTTTTTTTGTCGGTCAAAAACGGAGGTTCCCCGCAACAATGCATACAGCGGTGCAACAAAGGGAAATAAAACTGATCTTTTTTATAAATGAGTTATAAATAATATTGATGCTTTATTATAACACGAAAAGCCAAAAAGAGAAATCGGAAACGCTTAATAATAAGATGTTTTTGCGATTTTTTTTGATATTATTCGGATTTTGCAAATATTTTGTGATCTCTTGATATTTATTTTGCTTGCGCCGCTTTTTTACTTCCGACAAGCTCCGCAGCACGCGAGGTCATTTGCCTCCTGACTGCCTCTTAAGAACCGGTATCGCATCCCTTTTTAATATACATCTGACACCGCTTACGCTTTACAATTAAGAACAATTATGTTAATATTATTTTGAACTTAATATTGCTCTGTACGGTAGCCGCGAATAACGGCTTTAATAGGGAAGAAGGTGCAAGTCCTTCACAGCCCCCGCTACTGTAAGCTCACGCCTGAGGGCTTGTACAATATGCCACTGTTTAAGTGCCTTTGCACGGATGGGAAGGCGTACAAGACCCGAGCAAGTCAGGAGACCTGCCGCACACCGTATTACGTTTACTTCACGGAGGGTGAAGTAAAGCTAAGCCAAGAGTCTTGGCTTGCTTTGCATTGCCCGCACTTAAGCGGGTATTTTTATTTTATATTAAGTTGATTGACGGCTCATACCGTCGGAAAGGAACAAATGAAAAAAACACTTTTAACTGCTTTAAGCATCATTGTGGCAGCATTACTGCTCTTTTCGGGCTGTAATACCACACCCACCCAAGAGACCGGCTTTACCGTGACCGATCTTGCGGGAGTCACCGTCACGTTTGAAAAAACACCGCAAAGGGTGGTGTCCCTCGTACCCAGCGTTACCGAGCTTTTGTTTGATATGGGCGCGGGATCTCTTATCTGCGGTCGTGACAGCTATTCAAACTATCCCCAACAGACAGCCGATATCCCCGTGATGGGAGATTACAACGGCCCCAACCTTGAGCTTATCATTGCCGCCGCCCCCGACGTGGTATTCACCGCGGGCAAGCTCCAAAAGGAAGCAGAGGACAGGCTTCGCGAGTGCGGCATCAAGGTGGTAAGCGCCGAGGCAGGCACCATCAACGATGTAAAGACCTGCATAGAGCTTCTTGGCAAGATACTTAACAGGGCTGAGGCGGGTGAAATGGTTGCCGCCCTTGAGGACGGACTTAACGCCATTAAGGCTCTTGATACCAAAAAGGTCAGCGCTTACTACATCGTATCCTCGGGCGAATACGGCGAGTGGACGGTGGGCCCGGGCTCGTTTATATACGATGCCCTCACCCTGGGCGGCGCAGAGCTCATCACCAAGGATATGGAATTTGCCTATCCCCAATATTCGGTGGAGAGCATAGTGGAGAAGGATCCCTACGTCATAATTGCCGACTCCAACACCACACTTGAATACCTGCAAGCACACGAGGCGCTGGGAAAGCTTGATGCGGTCAAGGAGGGCAGGGTAATAATTATGGATGCCGACACCGTCAGCCGTCCCACCCTGCGCTTTATAAGCGAAATTAAAAAATGCATTGAAAAAATGCACTCATTTTAGTAGCTGCCTTAAAATATTTAGTTTGGGAATTATAAAATGAAAAAAGGATATCTTGTTTATATTATAGTCTTTGCCGTGATAATGGCTGTGGCGGTGGTGCTCGGATGTGCCTTCGGCGCCGCACCCCTTACCCTCGAGCAGGTGCTAAAGGGTCTTCTCGGGGAGGGGACCGAGGCGGTCATAGTGCGCTCGCTCCGTCTTCCCCGCGTGCTTGCCGCCCTTTTGGCGGGGGGCGGTCTTACCGTGTGCGGTTGTGCTCTGCAGGGGCTCTTCCGCAATCCCATGGCGGATACAGGCATCCTGGGCATCAGCTCGGGCGCATCCTTGGGGGTCACGGTGTGCATCGTGTTCCTCGGCGGAGCGGCGGGTCTTATAAGCCTTGCGGCATTTGTATCAGGGCTTCTGACGGTCGCCCTCATCTACGCTCTTTCCCGCCTCTTTAAGAGCGGGACCACGGGACTTCTGCTGTCGGGAATATGCGTTTCGGCATTCCTTTCGGCATTGCAAAACATGGTGCTTATGGCGGACCACACCAAGCTTGATCAGGTCTACGCCTTTACAATGGGCTCATTTTCGGGCGCCGACCCTTCAAAGCTATGCTTTGCCGCACCCATAATAATTACGGGCAGTATATTGACTCTTATGCTCTCCCGCCCGCTGAACCTTTTGCAGACCGGCAACGAGCAGGCCTCAAGCGCCGGACTTGACCTGAGGCTCATCCGCGCGTTAGTGCTTCTGCTTACCGCCCTTATATGCTCTGCCTCGGTAATGCTTGGCGGGGTAATATCCTTTGTCGGCCTTATAATCCCCCATTGTATGCGATATCTCTGCGGAGGCGACTTCAGGCGTTTGCTTCCGCTGTCCTTTTTGTGCGGCGGCGGCTTTATGGTGCTTGCCGATCTGCTCTCACGCACCCTTTTTGCCCCTGCCGAGATCCCAATAGGTATCTTTACCGCCCTGCTCGGCGCTCCGCTGTTTTTCTATCTGCTTGCAAGGAGGCGAGATAATGTTAAGTCTTGACCGCGTCTGCTTCTCATACGGAAAAAATCAAATACTTAAGGATATCACCGTCGAGATCGGAAATGGCCTTACCGTTATCCTGGGGGAAAACGGAAGCGGAAAAAGCACCCTTTTGCGCATAATGGCGGGGCATATAAGAGCGCTCGGGTGTGAGCTCGACGGCGTCCCCGTAAGCTTGATCCCCCCACGAAAAAGAGCAAAAAGCATTGCATATCTGGCTCAAAACGGGTATATTTCTGCCGATATCACGGTGGAGGATGCCGTTTTGCTCGGAAGATACTGCTACACAGGCATACTTTCAGCATACTCCGAGGCGGACAGAACGGCCGCCTGGGGCGCCATCCAAAGATGCGGCATATCGCATCTGGCTGATAAAAGCGTGCTCACCCTCAGCGGCGGAGAGCTTAAAATGACCCTGCTTGCCTGCACCCTTGCCCAACTTGAGATGGGCCATCTTCTGCTTGACGAGCCCACAAACGACCTTGATATCCACCGCAAGCTTAAGCTGATGAGCATTATCAAGGACATATCCCGCACAGGATGCGTGGTCGCCGTGCTACACGACCTCGAAATAGCCGCCAATTATGCCGACAATGTTATTATTCTGCACAATGGCAAAATATACGCAAGCGGCACGCCCGAGGAGACTCTAACCCCCAAGGCCCTCGCAGAGGTCTGGCACATAAACGCCCGCCTGGAAAGGGGCAAGAACGGATATTATCTTGATATCACAAAATAAGCTGTTGACCCTAACACAAAGGGAGGCATGGTGCGATGTCCTTAACGGACGTCACGTCATGCCTCCCGTAATTTTTATTATTGATCTTCTTTCTCGTGCTCTAGCTTACCAAGCTTCACTTTCCAGCTCGGAGACTCTCACCGTGTATTCTTCGGACGGGTCAATTTCGCTTAAGGGTATACTTATTATATCACTTCTGAATTTATCTCCCTTGGCGATACCACTTAAATACACCTCTTCTGTATAAATTACAAATCCATCCTTATCACACAGTTTTATCATAAAGCCATCCGGTACCCGATCTATTGCATCTATACCATTGTTGCTATAGGTCTTTTCACCCTCTGCCTGCAGCAATAAGCACGGTTCATCAGAGTTATCAATTCCATATTTTACTCCGGTTATTTTCAGCTTTGACTGCAGCTCTGACTCTCCCAGAATCATCATTGTCATTACCTTTACTTCAACAGGTAGCGACGGCGCATAAACGCTCACGTCATCCACGGGAAGGTTTTGTACGTTTGTGCCGTAGTCTTCCCAATACAATTCGCCGCTGACAACGTCGAGCCGCACTCTCCCGTTTACGGTTTTGCCCATACCTACTTCGCTTTGGGGTATGAACAGCGCTACGATCGGCACGCCTAAGTAGGTATAATAGTCGTTCTCAGTAAAAGAGTGCTCCTTGTTATATCTTACGACGCCCTTGTCATCAACGATATTTATATTTACCGTGCCGTTTATCTTCTTATAGTTTTTATCCACATCATAAAAACAGAATTGAACGTAATAACCGTTATTGTCGGCATTATAACTAAAGCTTAAGTCTGATATATATTCCGCTTCAAGCTCATACGGAAGGATCTGCACCGTTTGGTTGAAATCCTCAAAATACGTATCAAAAAATGAAGCACCGCATTCGACGTTGAGCGACACCTTACCGTTAGGGGTCGTGCCCGTTGCCAGATCGCTCTCCGGTATGTAGATCCTTACTATGCGCTCCTGCTTGCCGGTCTGCTCGTTATAGAACGTGAAAAAGTCGCTCTTTTTAAAGCTATGCTTTTTACTGTATCTTTCAAGCCCGTTGTCATCAACGATCTTTACCTCTGCATTTCCGTTTGTCACTATGTAATTTTCTTTGTCGTCATAAAATGCAAATTCAACGTAATAATTGCTTTTATTCTCGTCATAGCCAAAATACAAGCTTGTTATATACGCCGCTTTTTCAGAGCCGTTCGGAAAGTTGCTGCAGCCACTTGAGATCAAAAGCATCAGCATCAACAATATAACAAGAATTTTTTTCATTTTTGTTCCCTCCGTATTCTTTTGTAATATTATATCACACCGTATTATGAATTGCAATACATTTGTAATGCATATATTTATTACTTTTTGCAATACAATAGTCTTGCAAGGGGTGATGCAATGAAAAAATTCAAAATACCCTCCATACCGCCAACCACCAACAAATGCATACGTTTCCCAAACGACGTAATAGAAAAGGTTGAGCAAGCGATAAACGGCACAAGCTGCACCTTTTCGGCATTCGTGGTGGAGGCGGTGAGGGCGGCGCTCGAAAGTATTGAGGAGTCCGCAGACCAAGATTCGGACTGACATCCCGCGCCAAGCCTTAAAAGCATCCTTTGGATGCTTTTTTATTATTGACCCATCCAACTTCGTTTTACATATTGACTTTGGTTTTTCGATGCTATATAATATCATCAGGCATGATACTTATATTTTCAATGGAAAGGGATGGCTTAAAAATGATAAAGAGAGCCTTTACTGAAGACGGCAACTGGTACAAGGGAAATCTGCACACCCACACCACCGCATCCGACGGAACCATCACCCAAGAGGAGACCGTACGTATTTACAGGGATGCCAAATACGACTTTTTGGCGCTTACCGAGCACAACACCTACACCGACACCACAAAATACGACAGCGAAAGCTTCATCACCATTGCCGGCGCAGAGCCCATGCTGTGGCACAACAGCAGAGAGACCGCCTTTACCGCGCATATAGTGTGCATAGGCATACCGGGTAAGATAAAATTCAAGGACGGTCAGGTGCTTGAATACGATAACGGCATGAGCACCGCCGACTTCATCTCCTGGCTTAAGGAAAACGGCAACTACACCATTTTCGCGCATCCCAACTGGTCGCGCACAAGGTTTGAGCATTTTTGCGATTGTCTTGGTGATGCCGATGCCATCGAGGTGTACAACCACGGGGTCGAAGGGGACAGCTGGAGCGAGGCATGGCTGGATTGCGCTCTTTGGGGCGGCAAAAGGGTATGGGCCACCGCCTCGGACGATATCCACAGATATTATAACCTTATGGGCGGCTTTGTAATGTGCAAGGCTCCCTCACTTACAAAGGAAAACATAGTAAATTCCCTTATTACGGGCAATTTCTACGCATCAACGGGCGCTCTCATTGATGATTTTTGGACCGATGGCGACACTGCCTACGTTACCTGCCCGCCCGCAAAGAGAATAACCTTTATAAGGGATATGTATCCCTCGCAAACCGTTTATGACAGAAGCGGCAAGGGCAAGACCTTTACAAGCGCAAGCTGCAAGCTTGTAAGCACCGACGGGAAGCATCAGTTCATACGCTGCAGGGTGGAGTCCGACGACGGAGTTGCCCTCACCCAACCCATATTTTTTGATTGATCATATCTTGACCGCCGACAGGCGGTCATATTTTTATTCAATAAGATCCGTTCACTATCGCGAACGGATCTTAGCTTATTTACTTGGCAAGAATCAACTCATCACCAGAATTTTGTGAATCCAAAATCCTCGAAGGAGTACTTAATGTGCTCGACCTTAATGAAATTCTCAAGACACTCAAGCAGATCGCAGATACCCACACGGCTCATTTCCATAAACTCATCCTGTTGGTTGCTTGAGCCTGTATAGTCAGAGCAGGTCAAGGGATACTTCTTGGTAAACTTACCGGCCTCGATCGTGCCCCTTGCCTCGCAAAGAGGCTCGCCCGTGTCTCTGTAATAATATGAAGATATATATTTATACGTACCCGTATGCGTTTTAGGCACTCGCAGGTAAAAATTAATGCTGAACTCATCGTTTAAAACGCTATGTAAGCAAAACTCAACGGTGTCGGTATCCCCCCAATAAAATAGTGAGAAGTCTTCTGAAATATATCCGCCGTAATTATCCGCCGATTTGCTGTAATAGCAGTAATCTCCGTTAAGTGTTCCGTTTTCCACCACAAAATCCTTAAGATATCCGTATATATCCTTCTTGACAGGCTTGGGAGTAGGAGTGGGAGTGGGAGCAAGTGTAGGTGTAAGAGAGGGAGTTGGCGCGAGAGTGGGTGTGTCCGTAGGAGCGGGGGTGATCAGGGGAGTATTTGTGTTAACGGCGGTGCCCGTCTGGCCGTTTACGGTAGATGATACCGTAGGAGTCGTATCTCCTCCGATACCCAAATTAAACCCTCCGTTATGCCCGAATATGACCGTTACCAAAACCACGGCCGCTATTACAACGGCAACGATGCAGATAACTATCACTGCAACGTTCTTCTTTTTGGGCTTTTCGCTGGTTTTGGGTGCAACGCCCGCCGCAGACTCGGGTTGTTCGTCCATTAACAGATCGTCTGTGGAAACGTTAAAAAGCTTAGACAAGGCAACTATACTGTCCAAGGACGGTTGGGTCTGTCCCGTCTCCCATAGGCTGACGCTTTGCCTTGTAACCTGTAGCTTTTCAGCCAATTCATCCTGAGACATATTGTTGGCCTTGCGATATTTTCTTATGTTATCACTTAACAAAAAATCACTTCCTTTTCTAAACTATTGAGAGTATACCATTTTATGACTCATTAAACAACCAAACTTATTTGGAAAGATGTCAAGTAACACTTGCTTTCTTGCTTGCATTACTTTGAAACCCCTCCAAATGCGCCAAAAATCGGGGTTTTGTCGGTATTTCGCAATATCCTCTTAAGATCCGTCCATTGACCCTTGGCTTTTTCTTTTTTTGTTTTATGCCTCGGATTATATCACATATATTTCTAAAATGCAATACTCTCCACCCGACCTAATGACTTGTGCAACGCTTCACCGTTGCCGTAAAACAATACCCCGTCGCATGCAACGGCGGGGCATTTTATGCCTTATTATACTTTTACCGTCGGTCTAAGGCCGCAAAAGCCTTACAAGCCTTTCGGTTTGCTTTTTATGGCTCTCCTCAAACTCTGACCACGCAATATCCGCACCGCTCCAGGTACGCTGGGCAACGCAGGGCAAGCGCTCTGATACAAGCTCCCGCTCTGCCAGGACACCGTCACGCTCAACGGGGTAGGTCTGTACTATGACGTCTCCCCACGCGCAAAGCTGTCCGCCCTTTATCCTTGCAGTCCTTTCGGCTTTATAAAGCCATTGATAAAACACCGACCCGGGATACGCCGCCTTGAAGCTGTACGGATCCCACTCAAGCACCTCCTTGGCGGGCCAATACTTTGTGGGAGTTACGATATAATTCGGCTCCCATGAGCAGTTTATTATGTCGTAGCCTGCCTCAAGAAGCTCGGGGGTGGTCTGATAATAATTCTCCCAGCTCATGACCGTAACGTCCCTGACCATGTGATTAGTATCTTTAATAAAGCCCTCCCACACGATGGGCTTGCGCCCCTTATCCCTTATGACGCTTGCCGTTTGGCTTATGAAATCGGCAAGGATGACGTGCTCCGCCCCCTGCTTGCCCGTATCTATTCCTCTTTTTTCAGCGTAGCTTAAGCACCTGTCACACTCAAGCCATTTGGTGATGGATGCCTCATCACCCCCTATGTGGATATGCTCCGACTGCGGAAACATATCGCAAAGCTCGCAGTAAAGGCTCTTTATCGCCTCGACCGACTGCTCGGTAAGGCAAATTACTCCGTGATCGCCAAATATCTCGGGATACGCCCTGCAAAAGCTTGCACAATGCCCGGGCAGATCTATTTCGGGAACTATCCTTACCGAGCGCTCGGTTGCATACCTTACAAGCAGGTCTATCTGCTCGGCACTGTAGCATCTTTCCGGAGTCGAAAGCTTGGGAAAAAGCCTGCTCGGCAGAGTATAGCCCTGATCGTCGGTGAAATGCAGATGCAGATACTTTATCTTATAATAATAGCACATATCAACGTAGGAAAGCACTATATCAAGCTCGTGGAAGGAGCGTGCAAGGTCCACAAGCAGACCCCTGTATTCATGCTGTGCCTCATCCTCAATTTTTGCCCTCTGCACGCTGAAGCCGCCCTCTGCGGGCTCAAGCAGCTGAAGCAGGGTGGCAAAGCCTTGATTTATGCCCTCACGATCACCTTTAATGGTCACGCCTTGCTCGTCCGCCTCAAGGGTATACCCCCTTTTGTCGCAAAGCACCGTCCTTACGGCTCCGTTCTCGGTCTGCTTAAAGTCCACTCCAAGCCCTTTGGCATACTCGGCAAATATTTCCCCCTCCTTGCACGGGACAACGGTAGCGGGGAGGACAAGCATGGCGCCAAGCTCGGCGTTTTTGGGTGTGGGGATGATATTTATCATGGCTTTTCGTGCGCTTAAAAGCGCTCTCCTTTTAAGATTTCCGGTCGGATCATTTGACCTGCTTAAAATGATTATACCATGCGGCGATTCAAAAGTCAATACTAAACAGCCAAGATATAAACGGCACGGCGTTTTAATTGCACTTTTTTATAATATGTTGTATAATCATTACGTTACCGTTTGCATGCCGCAGGGTCTGCAAGCACACTGTAAATATAAAAATGTTTTTTCGGAGAGCTTACTATGAGTAAAAAATGCAGCTTCAAGGAATATCTTGAGCTTTTCGGGGTCTTTTTGCGGATAGGCGCCTTCACCTTCGGGGGCGGCTACGCCATGATCCCCCTTCTGCAACGCGAGGTGGCACAAAAGCGCAGCTGGATAACCGACGAGGATATGCTGGAGATCATCGCCATCGCGGAGTCCACCCCCGGCCCCATCGCAATAAACGCCGCCACCTTTATAGGTCTGCGAAAGGGGGGCGTCCTTGGCTCCACCCTCGCTACGCTCGGCGTGGTGCTGCCGTCGTATTTGATAATAATTGCTCTTTCCTTTGTCATAAACGAGGTAAACGACATAAAGCCCGTACAGTACGCCTTCGAGGGCATACGGGTGGGTGTTCTGGCGCTGGTTTTAAAGGCCTTCATCAATATGTATAAGCAGTTTAAAAAATATCTGTTTTCTTATATCGTTGCCGCCGCCGCGTTCGTGCTTGTGGCATTCCTCGGGGTAAGCGTTCTGCCCGTCATCATACTGTGCGCCGCCGCAGGCCTTACCTATACCCTTGTGAAAAATAAGCGCTCTGCCAAGAAAAGCGTTGCAGATCAACAAGCAGTCAATACCGACGATAAGAGCGTTGCAGATCAACAGGCAGACAATACCGACGATAAGGAGGTGCAATAATGGAATTTCTTGAGCTTTTCCTTACCTTTTTTAAGATAGGCGCCTTCACCTTCGGCGGAGGATACGCCATGCTTCCCTTCATACAGTCCGAGGTGGCTGCCCACACCGCGTGGGGAATTTCGGGCGAGGAGCTGATAAACTTCATCGCCATAAGTGAATCCACCCCCGGTCCCTTTGCCATAAACATGGCGACCTATATAGGAAGCACTGTGGGCGGCTCGTACGGCTTGTGGGGCAACTTTCTCGGCGCCCTCTGTGCCACGTTAGGAGTAGTTCTTCCATCGTTTATAGTAATAATAATCGTTGCACGTCTTTACGATAAATTCCGCAAAAGCACCGTGATCCAAGGCTGTATGGCGGGACTTAAGCCCGCAGTGGTGGGACTTATCGGCGCGGCACTGCTCTCCATTGCCACCACCGTGCTCTTCCCCGCAGGCCTTTCCCTTGACGCAGTGCTTAACCTCAAGTTTGCGCTCAGTCTTCTGCTCTTTGGCGGTATGGCGGTGCTTGCAATTAAAAAGGTGCACCCTATGATCATAATCGGAATATCTGCGGCACTCGGCATAGGCATGGGATATCTGTGCGCTTAAATATCTGAGATCAAAAGAAAAAACCTGCTTGGTAATTGGACCGTATCCAAACCAAACAGGTTTTTATTATTCTTAAATCAAGCCTCTACAAGCTCCAGAGCGTATCTACCCGAGCAAACGGTTATTACGTTGCCGTTTTGAGCTACAACGCCCTGCTTGGTCAAATCCTGAACCTTATAGCCATCAGGAATATGGATCTCTGCGGTAGTACCAAGAGGAAGGATAACGTCCATGTGCAGACCCTTCTGGGTGCGCTTCCAGCCGCTTGCAACGTCACCGCGTACGCTGTGAACTATTGCAGAAGCGTGGTCAAGCTTCTTGGCGGGCTTGGGTGCGATCTTCACGGTCTCAAAGGCGGGGCTGATGGGCTCGATGCCCGCAAGATGGCGATAGAACCATGCGCTTATCGTGCAGTACATGGGATGGTTGTGCGAGTTCATGGCACAGGTGGTGCCGTGCTCCCAACGCTCCCAAATTGTGGTTGCTCCCATCTTGAACATATATCCCCAGCTCGGGTAATCCTCCTTGGTGGCAATGGCAAACGCCACGTCGCAGTAGCCGTTGTCACTCAGCACGTCAAAGAGGAACTTGGTGGCAATGTTGCCCGTGGTAAGATGATAATCGTGTGCCTTGATGTCGGCAACAAGGTTTTCAAGCACCCTCTGCTTATACTCGGGCTCCACCACCTCAAAGTATATGGCCATAAGGTTGGATGCCTGAGAGCCCTTTGCGTACTGCGCGGTCTCGGGGTCAAACCACTCGCGGTTGATGCTTCTTCTTATGTACTCCGCAAGCTCCGCATACTGCTTGACCTCCTTGTCCTTGCCAAGGATGCCCGCCATCCTGGAGAGCACACGGGCGTTCTCATAATAGAATATTGTGGAGATGAATATTCCCGGTGTGATGTCGGAAACCGCATTGTTGGCCTCTCTTCCGCCCACGCAGCCGTCCACGGGGCCTGCCCAGTCGCCGTAGTAGGAATAATCAACAATGCCGAAGTGAGATCTGTTTGTGATGTACTGCTCCCATCTCTTGAGACCCTCATAGTTCTCCTCAATTATACGCTTATCGCCGTGGAACATATAGTTAAGCCACGGAACAAAGAGATATACGCTGGAGAGGGGATCTGCCTTGTCGCATCCGAAAACGCGGGGGCAAACGTCCTTTATGGCGCCGTCATCATCCTGAGAGTCGGCAATATCCTTTATCCATTTACGCATAAACGCGCCCACGGAGAAGTTATAATACATCTCCCAAACGCGGACCGTGCAGTCGTTGAGCCAGCCCTGACGCTCGTCACGCTGAGGACAATCGGTGGGAACAGAGGGCATGTTGCTCTCCTCCGTCCAGAGCACGCACTTCTGTATCTTATTTATAAGCTCGTCGGAGCAGGAAAAGGTTCCGCCGTACTCGGTGGCAGAGCGGACCACGCATCCCACTACCTCTATCTCCTGGGGAGTAATGCCCTCCATCTGAACGTAGCGGAAGCCGTGATAGGTAAGGCTTGGCTCCCAAACAGCAGGCTTGCCGTTACAGATATATTTATCGGTGCTCTTTGCCCATCTTAAGTTCTCCTGGTTTACCGTGCCGTCGTCATAGAGCATCTCGGCAAAGCGAAGGGTGATCTCGGTTCCGCGCTTTGCGGCGGTCTTAATGCGTACCCAGCCCGCAAAGTTCTGTCCGAAATCGTAAACGTAGCTTCCCTCGCAGGGATTTGTTACCCTTACGGGCTCCATGGTGCGTACCACCTTCTGAGGCTCGGAAAGCTCGGGCTCTATTATCTGTGCGGGGGCGGGATACTCAAAGGCAGGCTTGAAATCCTTACCGCCGCCGACCTTGTCCCAATCGCTCTCAAGACGGGAGTCATAATGCTCACCGTTAAAGACGTTATTGTATACAATAGGACCGCTTCCCATGGTGATGTTGCTTGTCTCGTCACTTAAGATGAGCTCGCCGCCATCCTCGTAGTCAAGATATATCTGATATGAATAGCGGGGCTTGCCCAGCCAGGTGAGCGTCTTGCTTCCAAGAGGGAAGCCGAAGCGCTCAAACACCTCGTGGTCGTTATTATACCAGCCGTCACCAAGCACTACGCCAATGGCATTCGCGCCCTCGGTAAGGGATGCGGTTATATCGTGCATAACGTACTGACTTCTGCGGTCGAACCTTGTAAATCCGGGCTCAAGCACGGCATCCCCCTGTTTTTCTCCGTTAACGCTTAAAACGTGATATCCAAGGCCGCAAAGCAGCATGTACGCACTCTTCAGACCCTTTTTAACGGTTATTTCACTACGGCAGTAGACCGCGCGGCTCTTATAGTAGGTAAAGGTCTCGGGTCCCCAGAACTTTGCTCTCCAGGCATTATCCATAATACCCGTCACAAAGCTCGCAGCTTCGCTCTTGCCGGTATGCCCAAGTGTATCTGTAACCTCTACGGTCCAATAATATTTATGATACGACTCAAGCTCCTTACCCTGATACTGAATAAGGCTCATCTGATTGGTATTCAAGGTCTCATCCCACATATCGGCAGGACCGTCCGTATTTGCGGTGCTGTATACCCTGATGCGCAGGCTCGCCTGCTTTGCTCCGTTTGCGGCGCATTCCGTGGTGTAGGAAAATCTCGGCATGCAGTTGATGCCAAGAGGCTCCTTTAACTGCTCGCAGGTAAGATTAATGGGCTTGATGCCACTGCAGTTGGTGCAACTCATTTCTTCTTCCATCCTTATTGTTTTGATTTTTATTTCTCCGCTTTTGTTATATTTCTTGCGGTTTTTTACATGATATTTGCGTAATTTTTGCGCTTTTTCTAAATAATTAGTCCTCCGCTTACCGAGAGCACCTCGCCGGTAACAAAGGAAGCATCCTCCGAGAGCAGAAATCTTACCGCCCTTGCCACCTCATCGGGTCTGCCGATGCGCCCAAGCGGGGTCTTGTATGCAAGCTCGTCAAGGTCGGCGGGCGAAAGACAAGCGTTCATGGGGGTATCAATGACCCCGGGGCAAACGCAGTTCACCCTTATTCCGCACGGGCCGCCCTCCTTGGCAAGAGCCTTGGTCAGCCCTATGACCCCCGCCTTGGATGCCGAATAAACGCTTTCACTGCACGCACCCACCTGTCCCCACATGGAGGAGATATTAACAATGCTGCCGCCGCGATCCTGCATCCTTTTAAAGGCCTCGCGGCAAACGTATATGCATCCCTTAAGGTTCACCGAGAGCACTCGGTCGATATCCCCGTCGGACTCCTCCCCTATAAGGGAAAAGTGGCTTATTCCCGCGTTGTTTATCACCGCATCCACCCTTACCGAGAACAGAGACTCCACAAAGGCGCTGTCGGTAATATCGCCGCAGGCAAGTATGACCTCGCCCAGCTCCTCCGCAAGCGCCATGGCGCCCTCGCGGTTTTTATTGTAGGCAAGTATGATATTATATTCATCGTGCATAAGGCGCGCACACGCAGAGCCTATTCCGCCCGCGCCCCCCGTTATAAGCAGGTTTCTTTTCATATGCTTCTCCATTATCGTCAATACATGGATTATACCATACATTCCCTCATAAAACAATATACAATTTAATATCTTTTTAAAATATTTAATATATTTTTTTAATACTCCAATCGCTTTATCCGAATATAATAAAGGACGCCTGCGAAAAGTCGCAAGCGCCCTTGGTCAAGCACTGTTACGTGTTATTCAGCCTTCTTTTTCTTTCCGATAAGCACTATTACAACTACCGCCACGATAACTACCACTACAGCCGCAATGATGATGATCAAGGTAGTGGTGTCCATGCCCTGGCCAGCAGGCTCGCCGCTTCCCTGAGTGGGCTGATCGGTAGCCTGACCTGCATTATCGGTGGTATCACCTGCAGGAGCATCGGTGGTGTTGTCGGGAGCATCGGTGGTGTTGTCGGGAGCATCGGTGGTGTCACCGCCGCTTCCGCCGGGAGTACCCTCTGCTGCGTTGAAGGCATCGGTCTTCTTTGCAAGGAAGTAATCGTCAATTACAAAGGTCTCTCCGATATCTGCCCACAGGGAGTACAGACCAAAGCCTACGGCGCTGATGTAATGTGTTCCGGGTATCCATTCGCCGTTGGTCTCGCACTGATGGAAGCCCCAGTTGCCGTAGGAGCAGTAGTCATGACCGCAGGTAGCAAGGGTAACCATGTAGTAGCCCTTAAAGCCGGCGGGAAGCTCTGCAAGTCCGTGACCGTAGTCGTCCATATACTCGTTTGCAACGTATACGTTACCGTCAAGGTCTACAAGGTAGCTCTCGATATCATAGAAATCGGTGCCCTGATATGCCATCTGGTGTGCAACGGTGCCGTCTGCATTCTCACCAAAGAAGGCAACGCCTGCAGTCTCGGTGGTGTTGTTCTCAATGTAGAAGCCTATCATGTCATACTCGGCACTTGTGGCGGCATCAAGGAGCATATCCGAGGGGATGCCAACACGCATCTCTACGTAGCCGTTATAGTGGTCGTTTATCACCATCTTGTTTCCCTCTACGGTAAAGATGGCATAGTTATTTGCCACGTCGGGGTAGAACATCCAACCGTCATCGGTCGAGCCCTCGCCGCCGATCTGGCTGTAAAGATAGTCTCTGTCCTCAATATTTTCAAAGCTGTACAGAGGCTGAGTGGTAAACTGTTCGCTTGTGGGAGCATCTGCAAATGCCACCATGCTTACGGTAACAAGCATCAGTCCCAACAAAATTGCAACTAATTTTTTCATTGTTTGTTCCTCCTTAAACAATTTATTGTTTAACTTATTATATCAGCATTCCGACCTAATTGCAATACACAATACTGACCAAAATTTGCACAATATTAACCTTTTGCTATAAAAATAAGGATTTTTTGTGCTAACTTTCAAGCATGCAGACAAAATATCCAAAGCACTCTAAGCCATCCTTAAGCAACGAGGTCTTAAAAAAAGTAAAAGGTCCTGAAGAAAAAAAAGAGCAGGAGGGTGTCCCTCCTGCCCGACTGCTAAAAAATATGATCATTTCACCTTTACGCTTTCCCCCGTGATGAGGTTATATCTGTAAGCGTTGCCGGTATCGTTATTGATGTTGTAAAACAGCCAATCTCCCGCAATGCTCAGGTTACAGCAATACGAGGTATTCATAATTGCCCCCGAGTCGCTTCCGTCAAGCGCACAACGGTATACCCTTGAATAATCCCCCACGTTTGTAAAATAGAGATATCCGTTATAGATGTTGATATCCGCAACCGTGGCATCGTACAGAAGGGTCTCCTCGGTACCGTCAAGATTTGCACAATAGAGCTTATCCTCGTCATCAGCATTGGCAAAATAAAGCTTGTCGTCTACCGCCACGATGTTTGTGGCGCGTATTCCCTTGAGCTTATCGTAGCTGTATGCAAGCTCGCCCTCGTCGCTTAGGTATTCCTTGGTGGTATATACCTGCATATCCGAGCGCACCGCGCAGGTATAAAGCAGTCCCTTATAATAAAACGGCGACCTTACCTTACCGCTGCTGATGCGGGTATATCCGCTACCGTCGTTCTTAAGAACGTGCAGGCGCTCGCTGCTTGTTACGGTCTCCATATAGATGGTATCACCAAGGATGGTAAAGTTGGACATGCTTGTTTCGTACAGCTTCTCCCTTGCGCTTCCGTCCACCTTGGAGCGGAAGAAGTGCAGTCCGTTGCCCGGAGAGGAATAGTACACCCAACCCTCGCACACGGTAAGGAATTTTGCACGGTCGCTTGTTATCTTCTCCTGCTCGGTGCCGTCGTTCTTCATTCTGTAGATCCTGTTTCCGTCCTCGGGGTTAAGGAAATAGATATATCCGTTCTCGCGTGCGGCAAGTCCGTAGCCCGCGTTACCGCCCGCATTTACGTTATAGGGAATATATTGGGGATTATCCGTGCGCACGGCATCCCTTTGATCAAACAGCAATCGCACGTCGTAGGCAAGCATCCTGACGGTCTCTATGGGGTTGGTGTATCCCGCATATCCCTCGCGTCTTCCCGCAAGCAGCTCAAGATGCATCTCGGGAAAGCCCGAGGGTCCAACTCCCCCCGTATATCCCAGAAGCGCTCCCGCCTCAATACGGGTGCCTATAAGCTCCACCGCAGGGTCTATGTCCAAAAGATGAGCTACGCAAAGGGTGGCATCAAGCTCCTGTATATAGAGGTTTACCACCCCGTTCTCCGCCGCAATTACCTCTCCGTCAGCAGGACTGTAGAAGGGCTGATGCTCATGGCAATAATAATTTATACCGGCATTTACCCCGTCCCCGCTCTTGGCAAAAAGCGGAAGACTGACCTCGCCGTAGCCGAAGCTGAAGTCCTGCTTGTCGGTATTGGTAACGGTATTTATAAGCGCGATATACTCCTTATCCTCAAAGTAGGATATGCCCGTGATATACTTAAACACGGTCAGGTTAAATATCTTACCCTGATCGTCAAGCTGAGCGATAACAAGATTCTTCCCTACCTCGTTTATAATATTATCCTCGCCAAGCTCTGTAAAGCCCTCGGGCGCATCGCCCCTCTTAAGCTCGGGGATCTCGGAGAAATACCCGTAAGCAAAGCTGCCCCGCGCGCTGAATTCACACTTTACTGCAACCTCCTCGCCGTTTAATATTCCGTACGCCCTTACCTTGATGTTGGGGTCGGCCGTGGGCAAGGTGGTTACGTCCACAGTAGGCCCAAGTGTCTGGGTAAATATCGGCGCCGTAGTGCCGCTTATGGGATTTATGGGGCTCATGCAGCCGACTAACAGCGCAGTAAGAAGCATCAAAGCCGCTATCGTTATCTTTTTCATACCGTTATTTCCTTTAAAAGAGTATTTTTTGTTTTTTCAGTGCTCCCTCCGCACCTTCGACGTCTTTTTGATGATGGGATAAAGCGCCGCCACCAGCACAGCGTTTATGCCGGTCTGCACAAAATTAAAGGCTACGTTGGGCAGAGCCGCGGCAAAGCCGTAAAGCGCCCATTCGTAGAAAAAATAGCACAATACCATGCACGCTCCGCCAAGCACCATGCCCAATACCGCCCTTAAAAAGCTGTATTTTTTGCCCATTATAACGCAAAGCACAATGCCCATCAGCCCCTTTGCCACCACCGTAACGGGGCAGTATACGGCATATCCGCTCAGAAGGTCGGCAATTCCGCCGCCAAGCGCTCCCACTGCGGGGCCGTACCACAGCCCAAGAAGCATGCACGCCGCAAAGCATATGCAATCTCCAAGATTAATATTCCCCACCATGCCTGTAGGTATAGATATAAACGTAGTAGCAAGGGTGCAAAGCGCGGTAAGTATTGCGGCGATGCACATCTTTTTGATAAAACTACTCATAATAACCTCCGAAAGCTCACGCTTTATAGCTAACGCATCATATTATACAACTTATATCGGTTTTTGACAATAAAGAATACTGTACAGAATTAAAAAACTGTGCTACAATAATCTTAAGCATTCTGATCGGAGGCTGAAAATGAAGAAATTAATGCGATTTATTGCCTTTATACTTGGCAAGATCATATGGATTGTAGTGATATTGGCTCTGTGCGTCGCAGGCTTTATCGTAAGCATGAACTACAGTAACCTTTACATCATGCTCAACGACGGTATGAAGGAGCGCGCCGACGTCATCCTGTATAATACCGATACCTCTGAAATGAGCCCGTACTTCACCAGCTACTTTATGGAAAACGACCAATACATCGCCCTGCGCGAGACCTACAGCAAGTACAGGATAAACACCTACGGCTATCATCTGCAGTGCGAATCCCTGCTCACCTGGCCCTGGGCGACCTCGGCAACCGTGTACGTCAGCGAGGCGGTCTATTCCATTGACGGAAATATCGATACCACCGTTCACGATAAGGACACCGCCATGCTCAACGGCACGTACTATCCTCCGCTGTGGAAAAACTGCCGCTACAAGGTAAGCCTCATCAAGGTGGACGGTCTGTGGTGTATAGAGAGCCTTGAGTACGTTTCGGACTATAACTATTCTCCCCCCACACAGCAATCCCTCGACCCCGAGGTGCTTGCCTCGCTCCGTCCCACACCCACTCCCAAGCCCTCCACCACCCCCACTCCGAGGCCTCTGCTTACCCCCGAACCCACTCCTGAGCCCACCTATAAGGGCATCATCACAGGGGTAAACAATAAGCTTAACGTCAGAAGCGGCCCGGGCACGAATTACGATAAGATCGGCGAGCTGAGAAACGGTGACGAGATCGACATCTACACCCTCAACGAAAACTGGTATTGCTTTAACTTTAACGGCGAGCGCGCCTACGTTCATAAGCAGTACGTAATGATCCCGGATATCGAATGATCAATACCTCAATGCCGTCCCTCTCTTTTAAGAGCGGGACGGCTTTTTTACCCCCCGGTGTCACTTTGGCATCCGCTACCGTTGCGTCGCATCCCGCATGATGCCGCCTGAATAATATCCGCTTTGCAATGCATACTAAAAACACGGTAAAAAAAGCCGATAACTGCGGCAAAATCCTCAATTTGCCTATTTACACGAAATATAAGTTATGTTATAATATTATGTCTAAAAAAGTTGCCCCATGGCAACCCCGTAAGGAGAGCGCACCTTGGTATTCAGTAGTCTGGAATTTATATTTATATTTCTGCCCATATTCTTTTTAATATATTATCTCGTCCCCAAAAAAATGCGCAACGGTGTGCTTTTCGGGGGCAGTCTGCTGTTTTATTATTTGGGCTCAAGCAAGGCACCTGCATACTTTTTGCTGTTTGTAATATCCCTGGCTTTCAACTATGCCATTGCAATATGTATAGATAACCGAAATAACCGCAAGCACTACTCCCGCTCGGCAAGGGGATGGCTCATCCTCGGTGTGGCGCTCAACCTTGCCATGCTTGCTCTGTTTAAATATTCCGCAGATATCTTTTACGGTCTGAACGCTCTTTTGGGACAGTCCTTCCTCGGGCTCGAGCTTCCCCTTTCGGGATGGGTGCTCCCCCTTGGCATAAGCTTTTACGTTTTCCGTGCCATAGCATACCTTGTGGATGTTTACCGCAAGCAGCTTCACGCCGACAAAAGCTTTATCCGCTTCGGTGCCTTCTTTGCGGCATTCCCGCATCTGACGGCAGGCCCCATCGTGCGCTATCGGGATATGGCACGTCAGCTTCGCAGGCACGAGCTCAGTCTTGACTGCGTGCTTGACGGCGTGCGCACCTTCATCATAGGCCTTGGCATGAAGGCTCTCATTTCGGATAATATCTACGGTATATGGAGCCAGGTCTGCACTCTGGGCCTTGACGGTATCTCCACCCCCCTTGCTTGGCTGAGCATCATCGGCTACAGCATCTATATCTTCTTTGATTTTGCAGGCTACTCCCTTATGGCCATCGGCCTTGGTAAAATGATGGGCTTCTCTCTGCCCCAAAACTTCAACGCCCCCTATCTTTCCATCACCATGACGGAATTCTGGAGACGTTGGCATATTACGCTTGGCAGCTTCTATCGCGATTACGTTTATATCCCATTGGGCGGAAGCCGCGTTAGCAAGCCGCGCCTTGTGCTCAATACCCTCGCGGTGTGGGTGCTGACAGGCATCTGGCACGGCTCTACCCTGAACTTTTTACTGTGGGGCTTGTTTCTCTTTGCGGTCATTATCGCAGAGAAATTTCTCTACGGTTGGTTTATGGAGAAGCACCGTCCCCTCGGACACATATATATGCTGCTTCTTATCCCCATAAGCTGGTCCTTCTTTGCAATTTCAGACGCAAAAGAGCTCGTGGCATTCTGGGGTCAGCTCTTCCCCTTCTTCGGCGGCGCGTCCATTCCCGCCACCGACTTTGTTGACGTTGGATTGGGCTTTTTGCCCTATATCCTTGCGGGAATAGTGCTCTGTCTGCCCTTTGTTCCCCGAATCTACGAAAAGATCAAAAAAATACCCCTGCTTGGGGACGTTTTGCTGTGTCTTATTCTCGCGGCAAGCATATACTTTATAAGTAAAGGCTTGGGCAACCCCTTCCTTTACGGCGGATTTTAATAAAAAGGAGGCGCGAAAGTGAAATTAAAGATAAATAAGCTGCAATTTATTTCCATCATCCTTTTTACAATTACCTTTGTTATCATGTTCACCGTCTCGGCGGATAAAATAAATCTTGACAATTATCTCGGCATCTCTCCCGAGGTCTCGGCGACCCCCGAGCCCGACGGCACCTACGATCCCGACAGCGACGAGGAAATGGGGGATATCGATTGGGGCGTAGCAACCCCGTCTCCCTCACCCACACCCACTCTTACACCCGGTCCCACACCGTCAGACGGAACAACTCCCGCTCCCACCCCCGAGCCAACACCCAACTATTACGAAACCGAGGGCAGCTTCGTAAGCACGGATATCTCCTGGTTTGACGACGCTCTCTTCATCGGGGACTCAAGAACCGACGGTCTGCGCAGATATTCCGGCATAGATAACGCCGATTTCTTCTGCAAAACAGGCGTCGGAGTAGGCGGTATATTAAAAGCCAACGTATCCGTCCCCTCCTTTAACGGCGGTAAGGATACCACCCTGCAAAACCTCCTTACCAATAAAAAATACGGTAAGATCTATATCAGCATAGGCATCAACGAGATAGGCGGAAGCATGAACACCATCGTGGGCAGATATAAGACCCTGCTTGATAACGTCCGCGCCCTTCAGCCCGACGCCATCATATATATAATGGGTAATCTCCACGTTACCAAGGCGCGCTCGGATAAAAACAGCAACGGCGTTACAAATGAGAATCTTAACACTCATAACGAGCGCACAAGTGCCTTTGCCGACGGCAGGATGACCTATTATATCGACCCCAACGAGGTCTTTGACGATGATGAAGGCAACCTTGCATGCCCGGAGTACAGCTCGAAAACGGGCGACGGCGCACACATCTATGCAAAATGCTACGTTATGTGGAAGGATTGGATGCTTACCAAGGCGATAGATAAGGCCATCGGTCGCCCCGTAACGCCTCAGCCCACCCCCACCGCGCCAAGCGACACGCCCTCTATTACCCCCGACGTTACCCCAAGCCCAACTCCCGGTACCACCCCAAGCGCAACTCCAAGCACTGCTCCGAGCGCAACTCCAAGTGCAACTCCGAGCCTGACACCAAGTCCGACTCCGAGCCCGACTCCAAGTCCGACCCCCAACGTTACTCCGAGCCTTACCCCATCGCCCGATCCCTCGCAAACTGCGGCTACCCCCTCACCCACCCCCACCGTAGAGGTCACCCCCACAAGCGAGGTAACCACCCCCGGTAACACCACCCAAGCAACGCCCGAGGCGACTCCGTCCCCCACAGTGGCTCTGAGCGACCCAACAGTTGCGGGCAGATTCGTTAATGTGGATATGTCCTGGTTTGACGACGCTCTCTTCATCGGGGACTCAAGAACCGACGGTCTCAGGCTTTATTCCGGCATTAATAACGCCGATTTCTTTGGCATAACAAGCGCAAAATCCTCAAACGTACTAACAAAATCCACCTCCGTTCCATCTTATAACGGCGGCAAGGAGACTACGCTTGAGGATCTTCTTAAAAACAAAAAATACGGCAAGATCTATATCAGCCTCGGCATCAACGAGATATACGGCAATATGGACACCATCGTAAGCAGATATAAGACCATGCTGGATACCGTGCGCTCCTATCAACCAAGCGCCATAATATATATAATGGGAAATCAGCAGGTCTCTCAGGCTAAATCCGACGAGGGAACCTTTACAATAGAAAGGCTTGCCACCCATAACGCCCGCACGGGCGCCTTTGCCGACGGCAAGATGACCTATTATATCGACCCCAACGAGGTGCTCACCGACCAAAGCGGCGCCCTGTATGCCGATTACAGCCGTGACGGCGTCCATCTCTATTCCAAGTATTATAAGACCTGGCGGGACTATCTGCTCACCAAGGGTATAGCAAAGCCGTAACAGAAGGCATCTGAAAACAGTAGAATAAGAAAAAAGGCTCGCATCAAAATGGGCACGCGCGATAACGAAGGATTAACATAAGTTATTCGAGCGTGCCCATAATGAATTGCCCTAAATGGCATGAATTGGCTTGCGCCGTGAATTGAACTTCGTTCATGAATTGCCTTCGGCATGATAAAGCATAGCAATTCAATTCATGAAAACAAAGTTTTCAAATCATGAAGCCGTCAGGCTTCAATTCATGACGCAAAGCGTCAATTCATTACTATCTGGAGAAAATTGTCTGAAGCAACGCAAAAGCACTTATGACAAACGATTTATTCGTTATCATAAGTGCTTTTTGTTAAAACTTCGTTATGGGGCTCACGCTAAAGCATGCAAGCCTTTTTTGTTTTTATTTGTCGTTTTCCCTTATCTCCACCCTGCGGATCTTGCCGCTTATGGTCTTGGGAAGCTCGGAGACGAACTCCACGATCCTGGGATATTTATAGGGCGCGGTGGTCCTTTTAACGTGCTCCTGAAGCTCCTTTTTAAGCTCCTCGGAGGGCTCATAGCCCTTGGTAAGTATCACCGTGGCCTTTACCACCTGTCCGCGAACCGGATCGGGCACACCGGTTATTGCGCATTCAAGCACCGCGGGATGCTCAAGCAGAGCGCTCTCCACCTCGAAGGGTCCTATGCGGTAGCCCGAGCTCTTAATAACGTCGTCGGTCCTTCCCACGAACCAGAAATATCCGTGCTCGTCCTGCCATGCGGTATCACCGGTGTGGTAATATCCGTCATGCCAAGCGCTTTTTGTAAGCTCCTCATCGCGATAGTACCCAAGGAACATACCGATGGGCTTGTTATTGCGATCGGCTCTTATGCATATCTCACCGACCTGACCCTTTTCAATTGGCTGATCGTTCTCATCAAGCAGCAGAATATCGTATCCGGGCGACGGTCTGCCCATGGAGCCGGGACACACCTGCATCCAGGGATAGGTCGCAAGGGTAAGGGTGGTCTCGGTCTGTCCGTAGCCCTCACGAAGGGTTATGCCCGTAACCTTGCGGAACTGGTCCATTATCTCGGGGTTCAACGCCTCACCCGCATTGGTGCACTGCTTAAGGGAGGAAAGGTCGTATTTTTCCATGTCCTCCTTAACAAGGAAGCGATAAATGGTGGGAGGTGCGCAGAAGGTCGTAATGTGATAATCCTGCATTATCTGCAAAAGGTCACATGGGATGAATTTATCAAAATCATACACCATTATGCAGGTCTCCGCCATCCATTGGCCGTACAGCTTGCCCCATGCCGCCTTGCCCCAGCCGGTATCCGACACGGTAAGATGTATTCCGTCAGGATCGACCTTGTGCCAATATGCCGCGGTCACGATGTGGCTCATGGCATAGAGATAGTCGTGCGCCACCATCTTGGGCATGCCCGTGGTTCCCGAGGTAAAGTAGATAAGCATTATGTCGCTCGCCTTGGTCTCCACCCTTTTAAACTCGGCACTTGCCGCCTCAACACCGCTGTGGAAGTCTATCCAGCCCTCCTTGTCTGCGGTATTGGTGGTGATCTTTATGCTCAGAGTCTTACACTTGGGTGCCGCCTGATCAACGCGCTTGGAGATATCCCCGTCCGCGGTACAAACTATTGCCTTTACCGAGGCCTGGTCACAGCGATAAACAATATCCTTGGGTGTAAGAAGATTGCTTGCGGGAATGACTATCGCACCCAGCTTGTGCAGGGCAAGTATGGTCCACCAATACTCGTAGTGGCGCTTAAGGATAAGCATTACCGCGTCGCCCTTCTTGATGCCCACCGAGGCAAGGAAGTTAGCGGTCTTGTCCGAATAATACTTAAGGTCCGCAAAGGTGAAGTCCCTCTTGTCCCCCGCTACGTTTGTCCAACGCATTGCCACCTTGTCAGGCTTCTCTTGCGCCAAAACGTCCATGCAATCGTAAGCAAAGTTGAAATCCTCTGTGGGATACATTTTAAAATTCTTTTTAAAGTCCTCATAAGAGCTGAACTCATCAAACGAGGAGCAATATTTCTCGTATATTACCATAATACCATCCCTTCATAAATGCAAAATTATTTGATTATCACGGTGACAAACTTACATTCGTCACAGTCCACCGCATACATTGCGTGGGGACGGGTGGAATCGTAATATACCGAATCGCCCTCGTGCAACACCGTGGTGTAGTCATCAAGCTGGAACAGAAGCGAGCCCGAAACAATGTACATAAACTCCTGACTGTCGTGGCTGTTGGGCACCCTCTGTCCGGGCTTGCAGTCGCTCTTTACCGTTACAAAGAAGGGGTCTGCCTTGCGAAGCTTAAAGTTGTATGCAAGGTGAGCATGCTCGTAGTCCTTGCGGCGCTCGTATTTTAAGCCCTTACCCGCGCGGACAACTGCGGCAAAGTCCAGCTTTGGCATCTCGCCCGTGAGAAGCTCCGCCATCTCCACCCCGAGAATACCGCTGGATTTATACAAAAACGAAAATGAGAAATCCTGCTTACCTTCCTCGTATGATACGTACTCCTCGATCGGCATCTCCATAAGCTCTGCCATCTTCTCTACGGTAATTCCCCGTATCTCGCGCATGTCGCTAATTCGTAAGGCAATCATTTTAATTTGGTTCTGTTGATCATTCATTTTTATCATCCTTCCGTTTTTTGAATTTAAAAAATATAAAACCCCGTCTCATTTTTGAGACGGGGTAACCGCGGTACCACTCAAATTGACCAAAAAGGTCCTCTTTTAACAGGCTCTGTCAAGCCCTGACATGTAACGGTGTCCACCGTACCCGCTTACTTTATTTTTGGGCGGATATGCTCGGCAAGCGATGGGCTTTGCTTCAAGCATTGCGGCACTTCCACCAAGCGTGCCACTCTCTGCGAATACTTTTTATAAGCATTGCCGTCTTCCCTGAAACGCATTTGCTATTGATTTTCTTAATTCTAGCACTATATATTTTGGTTGTCAATAATTTTTTTATTCTTTTTTCTCTTTTTTTGAAAAAATTCCTTTAAGATAAACGCCGCTTCCTCACCCAAAATACCACCGGTCACCTCCACCTTATGGCATAGCTGCTTGGTGATATCCACTTTACCGCCGCACCCGCCCGCCTTTGGGTCGCAGGCACCGTAAACTATGCGCTCGATCCTGCTGTTTACGCAGGCTCCCGCGCACATAGCGCATGGCTCAAGGGTAACGAAAAGTGTACAATGATGCAGATTCCACCCGCCAAGCCTTTGTGCCGCAAGGCGCAGGGCGTTTATCTCGGCGTGTCCGCAAGGGTCGCATTGACTCTCCCTTGTATTAGCCGCAACGGCAATTATCTCTCCTGCGCGAACCACCACCGCCCCCACGGGAACCTCGTCGGGGTGACATTCCCTGGCGGCGTCAATGGCAAGACGCATATACTCCTCGTCGCTCTTTACCACCGCATCGGGGTCGGGCAGGTAAAATTTTTTATTTGTGATACGGCTCATTGGCGTTTATCTTAAACCCCCTGTATAGCTGTTCAAGCAGAAGTATCCTTGCCATGTTGTGCGTAAAGGTCATTTTTGAAAGGCAAAGCCTCTCGCTTGAGCGCTTAAGGATATCCTCCGAAAGCCCTAACGAGCCTCCGATAACAAAGCATACCCTTCTGCCCTGCATGGCGTAGTCCTCAAGCCTTTTGGCAAGCTGCGGGCTTGTAAGCTCCTTACCCGAAAGGTCAAGCGCCACCACAATATCGTCAGGGCGCAGCTTCTCCAGCATCCTTGCACATTCCTTTTTCTTTATCTGCTCCTCTATCGCCACGCTCGCGCTCGCGGGCGCCTTCTCGTCGGGCACCTGACATATCTGCAGGTCGCAATAGCGGGACAGCCTCTTAACGTACTCCGCCTGTGCCGCACGGTAATAGCTCTCACTCAGCTCTCCGACACAGGTTATCTGAATCTTAAACACCCAAAACACCTATTCCGATCAAAAACTCTGTAAGAATATTGGTAAGCTGGGTTACTAAAAACACCCCCAGCCCAACGTATGCAAGCACGGGCAATCTTCCCGCGGGGTTCATTTTCACCGCACCCTCGCTTGTAAAGCGAAGGTTACCCGCCTGCACGAGGTCGGCATATCCCTTGCTGAGCTCCTCGGGATCCCTTCTGCCGTATTTTTTAAGATTTCTCTTTTTTGTATAGAAGATATAGGGTATCAGCAGTGCAAGAATAGGCATACCCGCAATAACAAGGGAGAAGCCCCCTGTTATGGTGTCAACAGGGGTCATTACCACCTCTTCCTCCGCCGCACCCGAGTTAATAAAGTTTATCACCATTGCAAGGAAATTGTTTGTAAAATGGATTACCATTGCGGGCACGATGGAGTCGCTCTGACGCACCACTACGGCAAGCACGACACCGATCACCGCCGCAAAGAGCACCTGCTGAAGATTTCCGTGCATGATCCCGAAAATAAGCGCCGAGAAAACTATTGCGGCAAAGGCGGAGAATCTCTCAAACGCCCTCATCACAAGGCCGCGGAAGAAGAACTCCTCGCAAAATGCGGGAAGCAAACCGTAAAGGAATGCAGCAAATATCATCTGCGGCAGGGTATCAATGGGAAGCTCCGAGCCCGACGGCACGTATCCCGTGGTAAGCTCAAGCACCCCAAGGAATATACTGTTGACGCCGTTTGCTACGTAGATAAGCCCAAAGGATATCCCTATAAGTAAAAGCACCTGCAAAAAGTTTATCCCCTTGCGAAGCCTCATCACGGTAAGAAAATCCGCCTTTTTTATGTGACAGACCACCACCACGGGAGGCAGCATGCAGCAAAGCTGGGATACTATAATATTTATCATGTTGAAGCTGTAGTCGTTTTCAAGCTCGGGCGAAACTATAACAAATGCGGTCAATACCAACGAGGCAAGGGTAAAAAGCCCCGTGAATATCAACAGCGCAACGCTTGCCCACTGCAAGTGCGGATGTCTTTGTTGTACGTCCTGTCTGACGCTTACGTTTTCCATATGCGATCCTCTTTTATTTTATATAATCAAGCACAGGCTTCATGTCCTCAAAGGTGGCAATATACCTTGCCCCCGAGGAAAGAAGCATCTGCTTGGCCTCATCAAATCTGTCATAGAGCCTGCGCACCTGATGTGCGTCCGATCCAAGGGTTATTATCTCTCCCCCAAGCTCTATATACCGTCTTATAACGCTCATGCAGGGCATGGTGCTCCGATGTCTTGCAAAAGCTGAGGTATTTATCTCAAGTCCCTTGCCAAGATATATAATCCTCATAAGTATGGCGTCGTAAAGGTCGGGAAACTCGCTCCACTCCATTATGGGAAGGGGGTAAGGAGAATTTCTGAATACGTACCCCAAATGCCCCACCACCGAGTAGTCGTAGGACGCATCCAGGGACTCAAATACCGCCTCAAGATACCTTCCGTATGCCTGCTCGCGGGTCTTTCCCTGGTAATACTCATCAAAATACGGGTCTATCCCGTCCACCTCGTGCACGGAGTTTATGATATAATCAAAGCTCCGGTTCGCCAAAAGCCGCGCGGTGTCCTCTGCTGTCGCGGGATTATACCCCGCCTCGATCCCTCGAAGCACCTTTATGCTTGTGCCCTCCCTGAGCTTGTCAAAATCGGGGATCCGCTCAAGGATATCGGCGTTTTCAAACTGCTTCTTGCTGTACCCAAGGTCAAGATGGTCGGTAAAGCAGACCCCCTTGCCACCAAGCAGCTCGGCTCTTGCAATGTATTGCTCCGGGGTGGACTCCCCATCCGGGCTTAAGGTCGTGTGAAGATGATGATCTATCATTTTTCTACCTCTGAATACATTTTTATTCGGGACTGCCCATCTGGTCGAAGGGATATATCTTATATATTGCCTTGCCCAGTATCTGCTCCCGATCTATCGGTCCAACGTAGCGGCTGTCCTTGCTGTTGGCGCGGTTGTCGCCCATTACGAAGTATTCATCCTCACCAAGCTTGTACTCGCCCATGGTCTCCTTGCTTCTGCGCTCCGCGGCGATGTAGGGCTCATCCAGGAGCTCACCGTTAATATAAACGTAGCCCTCTTTTATGCTGATGGTGTCACCTGGCAGGCCAATCACCCTCTTGACGTAATGCCTGTCACCGTACTGACCGTTCTTGCCGTCGGGATAATGACATATTACGATATCTCCGCGCTCGGGTGCGTTGAAGATGTACCCCGCACGCCATACGAACAGACGGTTATCATTATGCAGGGTGTTGAGCATGCTGGAGCCGTCCACCTGGACGATCAAAAATACAAAGCTTCTTATAAATAAGGCTATCAGCACTGCCGCACATATGGTGGCTACCCAGCTTGCTATCTCCTTGTGTAGGGGCTTCTTTGGCTTCCCTTTAGGTGCCTCCGCAGTCTTCTCTGCGGTCTCGGACTCCTCTGCGATCTCTGCGGTCTCGGGCTCCTCTGCGATCTCCGGGTCGCAATTGCGGATATCAACCTGCTCCTCAGGAATCATTTGCTCATTGTTTATCTCATTGCTTTGGGACATATTTTTCCTCTTTTTATTCTTTATTTTACCGGAGCAAACTGGTCAAAGGGATATAAGACCTGGACCGCCTGCCCCATTATCTTGTCTCTTTTTATCCCGCCCACCTTGCGGCTGTCCGTGCTGTTTACGCGGTTATCGCCAAGGACGAAGAATTCATCCTCACCAAGCACTACGGGTGCCATGCTCCCCGTGCCCTTAACGCTCGGGTCGATATAGCTCTCCTCCAGCTTGCGGCCGTCAATATAAACGCAGCCCTGATGGATGCTTACCGTCTCTCCTGGCAGACCTATCACCCTCTTTA
Organism: Clostridia bacterium; assembly: GCA_017516345.1. Taxonomy (GTDB): domain Bacteria; phylum Bacillota; class Clostridia; order Christensenellales; family QALW01; genus UMGS1338. Next base: position 54,627 of record JAFXDC010000034.1, read on the forward strand.
TATAGGTGGTATTGTCGTATTTACCGTTCTCGTCGGGAAAATTGCATATTACAACGTCACCGCGCTGCGGGGGCGAAAAGATGTATCCGGCACGCCATACGAAAAGATAATTGTCCGTGTGAAGGCTGTAGAGCATGCTGTCCCCCTCCACCTTAACGAATACGAACACGAAATTGGTAATCAACAGAGCTATCAGCACCGCTATAGTAACGCACGATACCCAGCTTATTATCTCACCGAAGATATTCCTCTTTTTAAGCGCCCGCTTGTTCCTTTCGGCCTCCTGCTCGTCCACCTCTTCTATCTTGGGAATAAGTACTCCCGCAGAGGAGGAAAGCTCGGGCGGTATCACCGCATCGGGTCTGCCAAACTCCAAGCGATATCGGGTATATTGCTTGTTACCCACCGTTACGGTGTACGGTGTCTCAAGCAAAATGTCGGGCTTTGCAAATTTTATCTGCTTCTGCTTACGCAAAAGCTCCTCCTCGTCCATGTCTATGCTGATCTTCTCAGGCTCCTCAGCCTCGGCATTTTCCGCAGATCCCTCCGCCTCAACCGCTTCCTCAGCCGACTCGATCTCCTCAACCTCAACGGGCTTATCTGCAGATCCAATCGGCTCATCCTCCTGCTCAGACTCGTCCTCAGCCTCAACGGGCTCGCTCTCCTCGACCGCTTCCTCCGCTACGGGCTCGGCAGGCTCGGCCTCCCGGACCGCCTCAGCCTCGTTAGCAGCTTGAGCGTCTGCGTCCTCGGCATGGCTCTGCTCCGTATCCATCACCTTGATAAACGGCTCGTCATCAAAAATACTGTCAGCATCCACCATATCAGCGGATATCCCCTTGGGGGCGGCGTGATGCTCGTGATTTTGCTTGTCAAGAAGCTTATCGATATCACCTAAAATATCGTAGCTGTCCTCCTCTTTGTCGGAGGGCTCTGCTCCCCCTGTAAAGTCCATTGTATCAAAGGTAAGCTGATCCTCGTCGCTATGCTTTCTCTTTCTCATAAAATTCTGCCTTTCAGAATATTTCTGACCTTTATTGCTGATCCTGTGCCTTTATAAGCTTCTTAATGCGTTTTTCGCATTGACTGCGGTCTATCATAACCACGTGCGAGCAGGTTCTGCATTGCATCTTGATATCCGCTCCGGTACGGGTCACCACCCAGCTGTTCCCCCCGCACGGATGCGGCTTTTTGGTAATTATAACGTCACCGATGTTGATATCCATGGCTATCCTCTCTTTTGGTGCTCTTAAAACAGTGATGCCACAAGCTTGTTGACGACCGCACCCTCTGCCTTGCCCTTAACCCGGGGCATAAGCTCCTTCATTATCTTGCCCTTGTCCTGAGGCGCGGGCTTGTCTATGCCAAGTGTGCCAAGCACCTCTTTGATGACAGTCATTATCTCTTCCTCGCTCATAAACCTGGGCGCAAACTCCTCAAGCACGGCAAGACGGGACTTGTTAAGAGCAACTATGTCCTCTCTTCCCGCGGCGCTCTCTATCGCCTCTCTGGTCTGCTTTATCTCGCGCATTATAACGCCGTCCTCCTCCTCGAGGGTAAGGGGAGCCTGCTTATCCTTGGCTTTTCCCTTAAGAGCCGCCATAAGTAAGGATAACGTATCCTTACGCTCTGTATCCTTGTTTTTCATTGCCGCTACCCATGCGGCCTGTACCTGCTCGGTCTTGGTCATATCAAAATCTCCTTTAACGGTAATTTATTATATTATAATCTATTATATTATACACCATATTAAATAAAAACACAATGATTACGCCGTTTCTTAAGCAGTTTAATTGCAAATTTTTTTAAGATCGCCGATGCAAAATAAAAAAAAGAGCAACGGTCAAAATCGTCCCGCACCCTTTAAGGCGTTATGTTCGGTGCCGCCCTCATAAGACCCCGACGGCAAAAAAAGATGGGCCGACAAGCTCGGGCATAGTGCTTAGCAGGCACATCCCGCGCTTACCGCCCATCGCGTAGATTTCACCGTACCGCATCCGCACGGCTTATCTTTAATAAAGATATCACGCGCAAGATAAAAAGTCAAGCGCTTCGCTCGGTCCTTTAGCGCCCCGCTTCATTTTTCATGCACCTTCAGGTGCGCTTCGCTAAAAAAGCACTTGCTTTGGCAAGTGCTTTTTCTGGTACTCCCGGCGGGAATCGAACCCACAACGGCCCCTTAGGAGATACCGATGGAAACGAAAACGATGTCCCTTGTAATACCTAAAAATCTTTTGCTGTTAGGGGATTTTAAGGTTAAAGGGTTATTCTGTATTACGCCGTTACCGCTAATATTATGTTATTTTAAGTCGTCCGATTAGCAAGCAATTAGCAAAAGCAATAATTTTAGGGTAGTGATAATAGGCATGTATGATGTTGTGGTGTTATCGCTAATATTACGCTGTACTTACTTTGAAAATTTATATTGTCTTTCACTCAACCTTATATTGCATACACGGTCTGCCGCCGGTTTCGTAATTCATTTCACCGACCACTTTTCC
>JAFXDC010000035.1 GCA_017516345.1 Clostridia bacterium
AGCACTCTCAAACAACCCCTCAGTCAGCTTCGCTGACAGCTCCCCTTACACAGGGGAGCCTACCGCTGCGGCGGGACTCATCATCGGCAAAAGCCTCTTTGGAACCACCAGCTTAGCTGGTGGTTTTCGGTAACCAAAAACGAAAAAGCCCCAAAATTTGGGGCTTTTTAAACTGTCAGTCAAAATCGTAGCTGTCGGGACGGGATTTCGCGATGTACCTGTATTCGCTTGGCGAGAATCCGGTCTTTTTCTTAAACAGACGGGAGAAATAGTTGGAGGAATCAAAGCCAACAAGGTAAGCGATTACCTGAACCGGGTCGTTCTGAGTCTGAAGCATCTTCTTTGCACGGCTTATGCGCAGGTTATTTATAAACTCGATGGGCGGATACCCCGTCTTTTCCCTAAAGTAGCGAATAAAATAGTTGGGGTGCAAATGAGATATACTGCAAAGCTCGTTTACCGTTATGTCGCGCGAGAGATTCTCCTCTATATAAGTAAGGATCACGGAAAGCTTGGTATCCTTAAATACGGTTTCGCGGGCAACACTGGAATGCTCGGTATAATACGCCAGCAGCTGCAGAATATACGCCTTGCGCCTGAGTATCTCGTGCAGAGATAAACGGTTGTTAGTGATGATGGACTTAAACAGATCGGTTACGTAATCCGGATCCTCAACGTCAATAAAATGCGGGAGGGTGATCTGCTCCATAAGGTCCTTATTGTTACACATTGCGGTAAAGTGTATCCAATACTTGCTTATGGTATTGTCCGAGATGTGATGATATGTTTGCGTACTGTTGCAGGGCAGTAAAAACAACTGTCCCTTTCTTGCAATATATTCATGATCGTCTATCTTCATGTAGCATTCGCCGTTCATGATATAATAGAATTTATTATAATACGGATTAATTATGGTACTTCCCCAAGAACGCCAGCACTTGGCAAAATCGCCCGTCAGATACTCAAGCTGAATATTCTCGAGCTGCTGACTGAATACGATATTATCCTTCATAACCGCACCTCTTTGCATTTCTGCAACGTTTTTTTATAAAAAAAATCAAAAATAGATAGTTTTGTGCTTAAAAATCTTAATATTCTACCTATCCATTATAACAGTTTTGTTGTATAATATCAAATGGAATTTAATAAAATTTCATCATTTTTTTGCACAAAATGCAGAAAGGGATAAATTATGAGTTTAATTTTTACCGATTTAAGATGTGAGAACAGACACGATCCTCTCGGCATCGACACCGTACCCGTGCTTTCCTGGAAGCTTTCGGGAGATCAGGGTGCCGCCCAGACCTCCTATCGCGTTGTGGTATCCTCCACGTACGACAGTGCAGAGGCCTTCAACGGCGACGTTTTCGACAGCGGTATCGTTGCCTCCGACAGCTTCCGTGCCGTGGCTGAGGCAAGCTACCAAAGCTCCACACGCTATTTCTGGAGAGTGGAGGTCACCGATCAGAACGGAGATAAGACCGCAAGCGACGTTGCCCGGTTTGAGACCGCACTGCTTGATGATTCCCTTTGGCAGGGAAGCTTCATCGGAAGTCCCTGCGCAAACCCCGGCATACTTCTCTTCAGGTCGCATATGGAGCTTAAAAATAAGGTCAAGAGCGCCCGCGTTTACGTTGCCGCCGAAGGCTTTATCGAGCTCTACGTTAACGGAGGCCGCATAGGCACCAACGTACTGGAGCCCATCAACTCGGACTACGATAAGCAGCTTTACTACGTAACCTTTGACGTTACCGACAGCCTCGAGCAGGGAGATAACGTGCTTGGTATCCGATTAAACAACGGCTGGGCAACCCACAGCAAATTCATGCTTCAGGCATACGTTACCTACGTCGACGGCACCACCGATTCCTTCTGCTCCAAGGCGGGTAATTTTGTCTTCTGCGTTTCGGGCACCACAATCGCCACTCAGTATTCCGGCGAATGCTTCAACCCCTATAACGAGCATCCCGAATGGGCGGATAAGGGCGATGCGTTTGAAAAGAAGTACAATCTTGAGCCCTTCGGCATCATGAGCTACTGGCTCCCCCAGGCAGACGACCAGAGAGCCGACTTCCTGGAAAAGTCCTTTCACGCCTACTATACCGCCATCGAGCTCCCCGCACCCAAGGGCAAGCTTATGGCAACCCCCATCGAGCCCGTGGTCATCGGTCAGGAGATGAAGCCCGTTTCCTGCAAGGAGATAAAGGACGGCTATCTCTTCGATTTCGGACAGAACTTTACCGGTATTTGCAAAATACGTGTTAAGGGTGATAAGAACACCACGGTGACCCTGGTACATACCGAGCTTCTTAACGAGGACGGCACCCCCAACACGGTATATCTGCGCATTGCAGAGCCAAATTACCCCTACGATATGCAGACCGACCGCTTCACCCTGCGCGGCACGGGTGAGGTTGAGGAATTTATGCCCTCCTTTACCTATCACGGCTTCCGTTTCGTTGCGGTCTACGGTCTCCCCTACGCCCCCGAGGAGGACACCCTCACCGCCTACACCCTGGCAAGCGATATCGAGCAGATAGGCACCTTTAAGGCCGATCACGATATGATCTCCTGGATGCAGGACGCCATTATGTGGACCGAGAAGGGCAACCTTCACTCCATCCCCACCGACTGTCCTCAGCGCGCCGAGCGTCAGGGCTGGCTCAACGATATGACCGCAAGAAGCGAGGGTGCGGTATACAACCTTGATCTTCAGCTTCTCTACTCCAAGTGGACCCGCGATATCACGGGCACTCAGGATCCCGTAACGGGCGCCATCGGCGACACCGCACCCTTCCGCCGCGGCAACTTCCCCGCTGACACCGTTTGCTCCTCCTACATCTACGCTCCCTTCCTTGTGTACCGTCATTTCGGTGACGATCGCGCACTCAGGGAGAACTACGCGGGCTTCAGAAAATGGGTGGAGTATCTGTTCCGCAACTCGGACAACGGTATTGCCATCTACAGCCTCTACGGCGATTGGGCAGGTCCCGAGCCCGACAGCTTTGCTAAGGCTACTCCGGTTTCCGGCATCACCCCCGGTCAGTATATGTCAAGCTGCTTTAACTACTATAACGCCCGCCTTATGCAGGAGATCGCCCGCATACTCGGCAACACCGAGGACGAGGCAATGTATGCAGACCGCGCCGCGTTTATGATAAAGCGCTTAAACGAGGTCTACTTCAACCCCGAGACTGCAAACTACGCTACCGGCTCTCAGGCATCCAACATCTTTGCTCTGGAGCTTGGCATCGTTCCCGCAGAGTATCAGCAGAGGGTTGCGGATAATATCAATGCAGATATCATAAGCCGCGACTATCACCTCTCCACAGGCAACCTCTGCACCAAGTACCTACCCGAGATACTTACCCGCTACGGCCACATTGAGACCGCTATGCGCCTTATGGAGCAGACCACCTATCCCAGCTGGGGCTACATGAGAAGCATGGGCGCCACCACCATCTGGGAGCGTTGGGAGTACGCCACCGGCTTTGCCATGAACTCGCACTCTCACCCCATGTACGGTGCGGTCACCGCTTGGTTCTATAAGTTCCTGGGCGGCATCAGGCTCATCGAGCCCGCCTTCCACTCCTTCAGCGTAGAGCCTTATCTCCCCGCTAATATCCCCTCCTGCTCCGCAGAGATCAACAGCCCCTACGGCAAGATCGTCTCGGCATGGGAGAAGTTTGACGGCGGCTATAAGCTCCACGTCGAGGTCCCCGTTTCCTGCACCGCAAGCGTCGTTCTTCACGACGTAGGCTCCGCTACGGTAAACGGTGAGGCAATAAGCGGTAACACCTACACCGCCAAGAGCGGTAAGTACGACTTCGTTGTTAAGTACTGATATTAAAAAATATCAAAGGCATCTGCAATGCAGATGCCTTTTCTTATGCACTAAAAAAGAGCAGAATTCTGCTCTTTTTAAAGTGTAATTATTTGACTATATCCTCAATGCTCTCGCCCGCAAGGTAGCGGGTCTTGATGTATGAGTAGTCTTCGTCAGGATCCCCGACCTCGGATTTTCGGGTTCTAATATAATCAAGAATGTTCTTCATATCATCATTAAGCTGATGAATATTATATCCTTCGGCTTTCCTTTGCTCGAATATTTCAAGCATTTCTCCTATAAAATCACATCTTATTATCCATTGCTCCTTTAGATAAATCCTTCTCAGAGTATTCGGTTCGTTTGGATATTTTTCAAGATACTCTTCTGCGTCTTCTATATGCATCAACGCTATTCTTTTGCCATTAATGCTATAATCCGAAAGCAACATATGATTCTGCTCATAAAGCGGTTCACCCACGGCAATCGCCTCGGCATATTCCTTGTAAATAAGCATCTGTGCGACCCTTTCGCGGAACACTTCGTCCTGCATTGCTTCATTCCACGGCTTTGTTGCCAAGGTCGCTTCTACGTCGGCATACTCCTTCAGCTTGGCGCTAACCGCTTCATAGTCCATTTTCTTGATCTCGTCGGACATTTTGTTGTATATCATTATATCTCGCTCGGACATTTCCTTTTTGCTCAAAACCTCAATAAGCACCTGACCGGCCTCGGAATCGGGTGATATCTGAAGCTCAGACAATACTTTTTGGATCTCAAGCTCCTTTTGTGCCGCTTTTGCCGCCGCTTTTTCTGCCGCCTTGGCTTCAGCCTGTGCCGCGGCTTCGGCTTCTGCGCTCTTGTTTGCCGCATCCACCGCAAAGCCTACTATGGTTCCTGTAAGTAACACCAATGCTGTCACTAGTGCCACTATTAATAGCTTCTTTTTCATAATATCATCCTTTCCTTTAAAATATCGGCTTTATATGCTATCAGCTCACCTATATTATAATATTATAAATATACCCATGTCAATAGGGCAAATGCGGAATATTTGTAAAATAGTTGTAAAATTTTCATTGCGAAATTATATAGCGGCAGGAAAGCTGAGCGTGTTGCCCTTGGCATAATAAAAAAACACCCACCTTGCGGTGGGTGCATAAGTGAAAGCTTGATTATTGTACGGAATCCTTAAGAGCCTTGCCTGCCTTAAAGGAAACGACCTTGCTTGCAGGGATGTCCATCTTAGCGCCGGTAGCGGGGTTAACTGCGGTTCTTGCAGCACGGTCCTTGACCTCGAAGGTACCGAAGCCCATGATCTGTACCTTATCTCCGCTCTTAAGAGCCTCGGTGATAAGAGCCAGTACGCCGCTTACAGCCTTTTCTGCTTCTTTCTTGGAAATGCCGTTATGCTCGGCAAGAGCATTGATCAGATCTGCTTTGTTCATGTGAAAAATCCTCCAATTATTTTTTTAGAAAATGCCCCAAGGGCATTTATTTCATTAACTTTAATATAATTTTACACGAAAACATACGATATGTCAATTCGCTTTTAACATTTTATCCCTCAATGCACCTCTTATTTTTCCTTTTCAACTCATGATCCCTATAAAATGATGCACAAATTGCAATATTCGCCAAATATGGAAATACAAAAAAGGAGAGCTGCTTGCTCTCCTTTAGATGCTTGTAATATTAATCAACAAGATTGAAGTCCTTCTCGATCTGCTTCACCTCGTCATCGGTGATTACCGCGGGCTCGCCGACCTGCGCACAGCAGATAAGGGAGTGTGCGGTGAACTCCGCGACCTCAAGACGGTCAAAGGCGTTGATGAGGCTTGCACCGGTAAGGATGATGGAGTCGTTTTCGATGATGATCATGGGAACGCTGTTGCAGAAGGTCTGCGCGGTACCCAGAATGTCGGTGTAGCTGGAGCCGAAGGGACGCTTGGTCGCCTTACGGAGCATGATGTAGCTCTCGGGAATGGTACGGGAGTCGAACACCACGTCGGTAACGGCATAAGCCATAATATACTGCGGATAAGCAATGATTATGGAGTTTACGTCGGGATGGGACTCGTAGATGGTCTTGTGAAGCATTACCGAACGGGAAGGGATCTTGCCCTCCTCGCAACGGCCGTTCTTAATAAGCACCAGATCCTCGGGCTCAAGATAAGCTCTGTCCTGCTGATAAGGAGTAATAAGGAAGGAGCCGTCGGACAGCCTTGTGGAGAAGGTACCCTGAGTGGACTTTATAAGACGTTGGGAATATGCGCGATGAATAAGCTTGCACATCTCACGGCGGGCGGCACGCTCCTCGCTGGTGTGTACCTTTGCATCAAATGTCTCAAGCATGGGAATGCTGCGGGCGGCACTAAGCTCTATCTGCTGCTTGGTAAGGGTCTTGGGAGTGCCGATACGTGCGGCATCTATCTGAAGCTTTGCGCAGTGCTCAAGGGTCTCAAACTTCATAAATGCCTTGAAGATGTCCTTGTCGCCGCAAACAACACCGTGGTTCCACATCATTACCGTGTTATAGCCCTTTTCAAACTCCGCCGCAATGAGATCACCCAGCTTCTTGGAGCCGGGCACCTCGTAGCCCGCAATGCCGACCTCGCCAACAACTATCGCCGCGTTGGGCACGATGTTTACGTCGGGCACCTTACGAACAAGGCTGAAGGAAACGCATGCCGGGGGATGTGCGTGTACTACTGCCTTAATGTCGGGGCGAATCTGATATATATGACGGTGGAAGGGCAGCTCGACCGAAGGCTTATGGATACCAATGATGGTGCCGTCGGGCTTTACCTGCATAATATCCTGGCGGGTAAGGCTTCCCTTGTCGATTCCGCTGGGAGTGATCCAAATATCTCCGTTGTCATCCATGATGGACAGGTTACCGCCGCTGGTGGTGGTAAGTCCGTTCTTGTATATTCTTTCCATGAACATAACAAGCTGATCTGCAGGATGCATAAGTTCAAATTTCATAAAACATACCCTCTTTCGTTAGATTTTTAATTTTTACACCCATATTATATACTATTTTGATTTTTTGGCAAATGAAATCCGTCATTTTCTCAAGGTTTTATATTTCTTTTTTTACAATTATTTTCCGTTTTGATGGTTTTATTCATTTTTTATTGACCGATAGTGATTTTATATATTATTCAGCCTTTTTGATCATTGCTTTATCGGTCTTTCTGCGTCCCTTTGAATAACCGCTTTTAAGGGCGACCCCTACAGCGACAGCCGCAGCCACCGCAACCGCGATCCCGCAAATAACGGCTCCGTAATTTTCTTTCGGCTCATTGTCGCCATTGACTGCGGGATCGTTTGTGGGCTCACTTGTGGACCGGTTCGTGGGCGCAGAGGTGGCGGAATCGCCGTATATCAGGCGGTAAAGTCTGCCCTCACCCACCTTGAAATCGTCCTTAAGCTTGCCGTCCGAAATATCAAGAGCAATATGCTCCCCGATATTGGGGTCAAAGTATTCAACCCCCGTGATGCCGCTTTGCGGATCTATTGCAAACTCGCAGGACGCGTCCGCGCTCAAGGATTTATTGAAAAGCATAACGTATTCCTGCTTTCCGTCCTTTGTCTCCATTATGCTGACAACGAAATCATTCTCTCCCACAGGCTGAAGGAAATGATCCTCGGGCAGATATTCCACGTTCTGAACATCCTTATTAACGTGATATGCGTGTACGGTGTCAAGCTGCATCAAAGCAGAGGAAAGTCCTCTTACCTCCCAGTTAAGCTCACTCCACGCATCATAAAGCTCCTTGTTATGTATGGTGCCGTCACGGTATATTATGCTCTCGTAGAAGCCCTCGCCCTCGTTATCCGAACTACCCGGGCAAACGATGTTAAACCACGAAAGCGCCTTAAAGCCGTAGGCAAGATATGCGTATACGTTCCAGCGCATCTCGTCAGCGTTGGGCATACGGCTGCTTCTCCATCCGGTGGACTGCGGAAATGCATGTGTCTTCATCTTGCCGTTTTCGTACGCTACCGAACGTATGACCTCAAGATCGGAGAATATAAGCATATTGTTTGTTCCGTCGGCACCAAAAGGATAAAAATCATGGGACAGATATTCCATATTTTCCGCACCAACGGTTCTGACGTATTTCTTTACGTACTGGCTGTAGGTTCCTCCGAGCCAACCCTCGCCCGCATAGCTGGGAAGCAGATTGGTAAATGGGTACCTTTGGGGATCGGCGTCGCGGTACGCCTTCATTTGCATCGCAACCGACCTCATACCCGTTCCGCCCGGCTCATCCTTGACGTGATATCCTATGCAATGCTCCTTGCCCGCCGCATACTCTACGCCTACAGCCACAAGATCCTTGTCCATATTGCCGTTCATCAGATATACCATATTACGCTTGGCGTACTGCTGCTCCACCTCGTTCCAATACTCGGCATCGTACATCTTGCCCTCTCCGAAATCCCTTGGAAAAATGTTGAAGTTGATGCCAGCCGCCGCCATTTGGTCAAGCTGATACTCATAGCTGTCTATTTCAAAGGGATAAAATGACACCCAGCCGCCTATCAGAAAATCGTCGGTAGTAACGTCATCAGCCAATATCTTTTCTCTGTACGCCGCCTTCTTTGCCTGATAATCAAGCTCCTGCGCAGACGCGGCAAGCATAAGCATGGGGCAAGCGCAAATTACAACCGAAAGCATTAATGCAAGCGATCTTTCTACAAATTTCTTCATATTTTTTGTCCTTTCTTTTTGCTTTTTTAATATCAAGAAGCAGTAATTTTCTATGCTTAAATTATATCATAGTGAAAATATCAAAGTCAATACCCACATAAGCGTACAAATTCGCCGCCGCGCCGCGATTATTACCAACAAATTAGTAAAAACAACAAAAAGGCGGTATTTTTTCGTTCCGCTTACGTCTTTTGATGCTTTAGAACAACCGCAAACCCAAATAAAATATACGGCTTTTAAGTCCCGCCATTTATGCACTAAATTAACCTTTCGTTACCTAAATACCCACCTAAATTAATTCAAACGTATAAAAAAACGCATTTTGGGGCTTTTTGGACAATTTTAGTTACAATTGTGCTAGTAATTGTTACAAATGTGCATTACAAAAATGCTTAATTATTGATAAAATATAGGCTGTAACATTTTGCTTAATATATCTACGGAGGTATTTAAAGATGAGTACTATCAAGGCACTTGAGCTTAAATGCGAATATTTCGACCGTCCCTTGGGAATAGACGTTCCCGCACCGAGATTTTCCTTCATCCCCTCTCAGGAGGGCAACGGCTGTAAGCAGAGCGCATACCGCATCGTGGTAAGCACCATGCAAAATCTTGCCGCCATCGGTGAGGGTGATATGTGGGATTCGGGATTTGTTCGCAGTAACAAATGCTGTAATATAGTATACGACGGTGCTCCCCTTAAGAGCGGCACTCGTTACTATTTCACGGTTCAGCTCGCCGATAAGGACGGCATCAAGGGAGAGATCAGCCCCGTGTCTTATTTTGAGACCGCGCTTATGCATCAGAGCGATTGGCAGGGCTGCTTCATCGGTATGCCCGCTAACCAGCCCAACGGCCCCGCCCACTACATCCGTCGCGAGTTTGAGCTTAACAAGCCCGTCGCCCGCGCCCGCGCATACGTTGCGGGTCTTGGCTACTACGAGCTTTACATAAACGGCTCGCGTATCGGCGACCGCGTTATGGAGCCCGGCTTCACCGACTACTCCAAGCGCATCTTCTATTCCACCTATGACGTTACCGAAAACCTCACCGAGGGTCTTAACTGCGTGGGTGCACACCTTGGTAAGGGCTGGTATAAGCAGTGCTGCTTACTGCTTCAGCTTAACGTAGAATACACCGACGGCACCACCGCCTCGATATACACCGAGCCCGCCAAGTGGGACATGATGGTAAGCCCCGTAACCTTTACCAATATCTATATCGGAGAGAATTACGATCACCGCTTTGAGGTGGACGGATGGAATATGCCCTGCGGCGACCTTACCGAGCGCTATCCCCGTCAGGGCTGGAAGGTATACACCGACTTTCTCCCCTCCCCCTACGATCCGCAGGAAAACCCCGAGTACGCCAACGTATATCACCGCTCTTTCATAGCTCTTGAGGCATCGCATCCCGGCGGCAAGCTTGAGGCTCAGCCCCTTGAGCCCATACGCGTGGTGCGCACCATCAAGCCCGTCAAGGTGACCACTCCCAAGGAGGGGGTCTGCGTTTACGATTTTGGCGAGAACATAGCAGGCTGGGTACGCTTCACCGCCACCGCCAACGACGACCGCGTTGCATGCCTTAAGCACTCCGAGATCCTCTTTGACGACGGCACCATCAACCAAACCTATCTTGTTTGCGCCGAGCTTTGGGGCACGGGCAACCATATGCAGACCGACTGCTACCGCTTAAAGCCGGGCACTCATACCTACGAGCCCCACTTTACCTATCACGGCTTCCGTTACGTTCAGGTGGAGGGCCTTGCCTCCTTCCCCTCTGCAGATGACATATGCGCTTGCGTGGTGCACTCCGACGTTACTCAGCGCGGCTTCTTCTCCTGCTCGAATGACCTTATCAATACCCTGCAGGATAACATCCTTCGTACCGAGACCGATAATCTGCACTCCATCCCCACCGACTGTCCTCAGCGCGACGAGAGAATGGGCTGGCTCAACGATATGACGGTACGCTACGAGGAGGCCACCTATAACTTTGATATGGTGCATCTCTACGAGAAATGGGCTCAGGACATAACCGACGCTCAGGATCCCGTTTCGGGCGCCATTCCCGATACCGCACCCATCAAGCGCGGTCAGCGCCCCGCAGACCCCTGCACCGCAAGCTATCTGCTCGTTTCCAACGGTCTGCTCGACCATTGCGGTGACGTTCGCACCGTGGAGCGCCAATACGAGGGCTACAAGAAATGGACCAACTACCTCTACCGTCAGAGCATTGACGGCTTGCTCACCTACAGCTATTGGGGCGATTGGGCGGGTCCCCGCGACTACACCACAAGACAGATGTGCGACGCCATAAGCTCCATCACCCCCGGCGAATTCATCAGCACGGGATATCTGTATCATAATCTTGACCTTATGGCAAAATACGCCCGCCTCCTTAAAAGGAACGACGAGGCGGAGGATTTTGCCGCAAGAGCTCAGCTTGTTAAGGATGCCTTTAATAAGGAATTCTTTAATGAGGAGACCGCTATCTACTCTACCGGCTCGCAGGCCTGCTGTGCCTTCCCCCTGTTTTTGGGCGTTGTGCCCGAGGGCAGAGAGGCAGAGGTAGCCGCCGCCCTTAACGCCGCGGTCGTGGAAAAGGACTATCATCTTACCACGGGCAACCTTTGCTCCAAGTACGTTCCCGAGCAGCTCACCCGCTACGGCTACGTTGATACCGCCTTCAAGCTTCTTACCCAAACCACCTATCCAAGCTGGGGATATATGATCCAAATGGGCGCGACCACCATTTGGGAGCGTTGGGAGTACTGCACAAGCCACGGTATGAACTCGCATAACCACCCCATGTACGCCTCCATCAGCGCTTACTTGTATAAGTATCTTGCGGGAATCACGGTCTGCGACGCTCAGGGCTTTGATACCTTCTCGGTCTGCCCCTACGTTCCCACCGAGCTTGATAGCGCCGAGGCGGCACTTGATACCGTTCGCGGACGCGTCTTCTCGGGCTGGAGAAAGGAAAACGGCGGCGTTACCTACACCGTTGAGGTTCCCGTTGGTGCAGAGGCCAAAGTCTCTGTTGCTGGAAGCGCGCTTGAGGGCATAGACCTTGAAGCCACCGCCTGCGACGGCAGACTCTGCTTCACCCTGGGCTCGGGCAAATATACCTTTAGCGCAAAATAATAACCGACAAAAAAGCGCCCGCTTGGCGTACCTGCGATAAAGCAGGTACGCCGTTTTCATTACAAAACAACCATTGTTCTTTATTTTGACGATAGCACAACCGTGAGTTGATATGCAATCCGAACAAGTTGTTTACTTCTTGCTGTTTTGTGATACAATTTAATCACAACCGAAGAGCTCACGGTGAAATTCAGAAAGGAAACTTGATTATGAAAGAAATAAACATTTCAAAAAATATAGCGGATCTCAGAAAGCGTAAGGGCATTACCCAAGAGCAGTTGGCAAGTGCGCTGAATATTTCTCCCCAAGCTATTTCGAAATGGGAAACCAATACATCTTTTCCCGATGCACAAACACTTCCTCTGATAGCTACATACTTTGAAGTAAGTATAGACTATCTTTTCTACGGTGAGGACTATGCCTATAATGATATCTACAATAAGGTTTTTGACAAAGTAGCAGAACACGCACAAATGAGTATGGCATCTTATGAAGAC
>JAFXDC010000036.1 GCA_017516345.1 Clostridia bacterium
AGCACTCTCAAACAACCCCTCAGTCAGCTTCGCTGACAGCTCCCCTTACACAGGGGAGCCTACCGCTGCGGCGGGACTCATCATCGGCAAAAGCCTCTTTGGAACCACCAGCTTAGCTGGTGGTTTTCGGTAACCAAAAACCAAAAGCCTTCTCCGTATGGAGAAGGCTTTCACTTTTTTAAATATGATCCTTTTGCAACGGTGCGCTTACTACCCGAGCACCTCTATCTGACACATTTTCATGGTGGTAATGGCGGCATCGTGGCTCTCGGGGGTCACTCCCGCACAGCAGGAGGCATCCACGCTTACCCTTGCATCGGGGAAGGTCGCCTTGATAATAAGCGCGTTTGATACCACGCAGATGTCGGTACAAAGCCCCACGAGCTCAACCTGCTCTATTTTGAGGTCTGCCCAGCCCGTCCATCCGAAGTTGGGCTTGTCTATCACCCTGCACCCATCAATGTACAAGCCGTCCGCTATCTGCCAGCCTACGCTTCCCCTTATGCAGTGCTTGACCGGAAGCTTCTTGCCCTCAGGGGTATCAAGATAATCCTCCCCGTGAGTGTCGCGGGTAAATATTATCTCGTCCCCCCGCTCGGCATACTGTCTTATCTTCTCCCTGACCCTTGGCAGGATGGCTACCGCCTCTGCAGTTCCGAGGGCCATGGATATAAAGTCATTCTGCATATCAACCACTATCAGGGTCCTTTTCACCTTTGTTCCTCCTTTGGCTCTGTGGCGGTCTCGTCCACCCACACTACGGGAGCATCGTAATACTCCTCAAGACACATATTTTCCTTATAGAGATACTCTGCAAGCTCCTTACCCACGTATCTGAAATGGTACGGCTCGTACTTTATTCCTGTTATTTCCTGCTTATCCTTGGGATATCTCAATACAAAACCAAATCTCCACGAGTTTTCTTTAAGCCATACCGCCTCGCGGGTGCTTTCAAAATATTTGTTTGGTACATCGTGCGACAGGCAGGTAATATCAAAGGCAAGTCCCGTCTGATGCTCGCTTGCACCCGGATAAGCACAGCCCACGGGATTTGTGGGGTCGGTGCCGTATTTATTATCTCTTTGTATATTCTCTTCCCAGTTATGTACCTGCTCATCATAGCTTCTGTAAACGTTACACAGATAAAAGCTTTCTATTCCTGCTTCCTCATATGCGGCATCGACCATGCTTAAAAACCATTCAAATGCCATTGGATGAGCATAGGTGACGGTATTTCTTAAGTAAAACCGAGCGTTTTTCTTGTGCTCTGCTACCAATATCAATCCCTCGGGCACGTATTTTACGTCAAGTCTGTTATTCATATTTACAAGGCATACCGTGCTGATGCTTGCCATCTTGTAGGGCGACTCTGCAA
Organism: Clostridia bacterium; assembly: GCA_017516345.1. GTDB lineage: Bacteria > Bacillota > Clostridia > Christensenellales > QALW01 > UMGS1338. The sequence goes on from JAFXDC010000036.1 coordinate 1,376, forward strand.
CGGACACCCCGTATTTTGCCGCATCCATCAGGAGTTCATCCGCCTGAATGTCGGCGATAAGTGCTCCGTCAGCCACTCTGCCGTTTTTATCGCAGGGATAAAAGCCCTCGGCTTCGCCAATGCTTGCATATGCTCTGTATACCCTGACTCCGCAAAGAGAAAAATAAAAAAGGCAAGTGCTTATTCTTTGATACCCGCTTGGCACGGTCTTTGCCGGCTTAAACTCCGCCTTGCCAAAATCCTCTTGGGATATCTGCTCCCCATCCATGGTGAAAAAGCCCTGCTTAACACCGTCTGAGCTTATAAGTCTGCCGTATTTTCTGTAATTTATCCGTCCGTTTAAATCGGTATACGCAAAGCTCCCATCCTTAAGTGCGGTATATTCCATGGGTACGATATCGTTTAAATAAGGGTCAAGCTCTTCAAATACGGCTTGTTGCGCGGTCGATGTCGGTCTTACCGTGCTTTGAGCCTCAAGTGATGCGCTCGGGCAAGCTTGCGGCTCCTCCCCGCTCCTTAAAATGCATCCGCACAGCACCGCAAGAAGCAATAACGATGCAATAATTATTCTTATCCTTTTTGTGCGCGATCTCATGTTCACCATTGTATACCTCCTCTGCATAGGGGAGATTATATACAATTTTTTCGTAGCAATTTCGACGCAAATTCGGTATAATTGTAAAATACATTCAAAAAAAGCCCTTTGGTGAACAACGTTTGTTCCCAAAAGGCTTTTTTATCATTCTACGTTTACCCATCTGACAGGTGCATCGTAATACTCCTCAAGGCAGATGTTTTCGCTGTACAGATACTCCGCAAGCTCCTTGCCGACGTATCTGAAATGGTAGGGCTCGTATTTTATGCCGGTTATGTATTCCTTATCCTTTTGATATCTTAATATAAACCCAAAGCGCCATGAATTTTCCGCAAGCCATTTATGCTCCGCTGTGTTTGCAAGGTACGACCCAAGCACCTTGTGCTTGAGGGTTCCGATATCAAATGCAAAGCCGCTTTGATGCTCACTTGTACCCGGATAGGCACTTCCTATGGGCACCAGGGGATTTGTGCCGTAGGACGGGTTATTGCTCACCCTATAGTCCCAAAGCTCCTTCTGCGTGCTGTAGGACCTGTACACACTGCAAAGATAAAACGTGTCAAAGCCCTTTTCGGCATACGCAGCATTCACCATCTCCAAAAAGCACTCAAGCGCCTCGGCATTTGCGTACGTTCCGTTATTGCGAAGGGTAAAGGGTGCGCGGTGCACGTGCTTGCTTACCGCCACCATTCCCTGCGGAACGTAAGAGGCTTCCAAGCGGTTATTCATATTTATAAGGGTGGTCTTGGTGGGAGCTGTCAGCATAACGTGGGGGGCATCACCCACAAACAGGCTTATTACCTGGTATGACATAAGTAGCTTATCCTGCTCAAGGTCTGCCGCCAGAGCTCCGCGCTCCACGTTGCCCTCCTTGTCGCACGGATATATTCCTTCCACTCCGCCCACCGAGGCATACACTCTGTAGTGCTTTATTCCTCCGGCCGATTTAAAATAGTATACCCCGTTTGCCGCCCTCTTATAGCCCTTGACGGTTATGCTCTCTCCAAGCACCACCGCCTCGCCATAGGTCTCGCTCTCAAGCTCCACGGGGGTGTTGCTTATTACCTTGCAGTCCTCATCCACCTCGAAAAATCCGCTTACCACCTCGGTCTCGCCGTCCGACCACACGGTCTCAAGGCTTCCGTAGGCTCTGCGTGCCACCTTTCCGCTTGCATCGGTAAAGGCGTAGATATGCACATCACCCTCAAGGAGGCTATTGTAGTATTTAGGGATGAGCACGTCCTCGGGGGGATCCTCCGAAATAAAATTCATCTCCCTCACGCAGGGTGCGGGGGTGGGAGTAGGCACCACCGTGGGGGTGGGCACAGGGGTGGGAGTGGCACTTAAAGCAACGCTTGGGGTAACGCTTTGCGTAGGTGCTGCGTCAAGCGAGCCGCTTGCCGCCTTTGGGGCCACCCCGCTTATCAAAAGCAATACTGCGGTAGAGCATACCGCAGTTAAAAACAGGTTCTTCATGCTTTGTTCCGTTGTTATCCTTAGTCAAAATGATGATATTGTATATCCACAAGCTTACCGTCATCAATGGTGAGCAGGGCAATATAGGGAGTGTGCATAAGCACCTCGAAGTAGTTCTCCCAAACGAAGTCGGGCTTATAGTAATTTATCATGGTGCTCATGGCGGTGGAATGCATGCTTACCGCTATGGTACCCCCCTCGTGCTTTTCAAGCAGGGGGATGAGGGCCTCAATGCACCTTTTCTGCACCGCGGCATAGCTTTCGCCGTCCGAGAGATTATAATTAAAATCGTTCCAGCGCCTCTTTATCATCTCCACGAATTCGCCCTGATAATCCTTACCAAGCCTCACCTCGCGGAAATCCTGCACTATATTAAGATCATGTCCGCTTTTTTGGCAATACTCGCTTATGGTCTCTATGCTTCTTCTGTAGGGAGAGCAATACACCGCATCGATCTGCCTTTGCATAAAATATTCTGTCACCTTGGGTACGTCGGCGTATCCCTTCTCGGTCAGCGGGCGGGCGGCATCGCCGTTTGATTCATCCGCAACGGGCTGACAGTGCCTTATAAGATAGACCTTGGTCATTTTCCTTCTCCTTAGTTTTTTATGTAATTATCCCTCAGCTTGAGGAGGCTCGGTGTTCTCCGTCGACGGAGTTACCTCGGGGGTAGGCTCGGGTGTTATCTCGGGAGTAGGCTCGGGAGTAGGCTCGGGGGTCACCTCGGGAGTTACCTCGGGAGTTACCTCGGGAGCTTCGGTGTCCTCGGGCAGCTCGGGAGTTATCTCGGGGGTTACCTCGGGAGACTCGGTATCCTCGGGCAGCTCGGGAGTGGGCTCGACGTCGGGTTGCTTGGTAGGCTCCTTGGTGGGTTGCTTGGTGGGAGCGTCGTAGAATTCATCATAGGGGACGGTGTATTTCTTGGAGACGTATCCGATCTTACCGTTTACAGATACCTTGAGCCAATCGCCGTCATCCTCAAGCACCTCAAGCACGGTTCCGTGCTTAAGCCTATCAAGAATATCCGAGGAAGTACTCTTTTTCTTCCTGAGCTTAAGACTGCCGTCTTCGTTGCCAAGCTTGACCACGCGCTTCACGGTCTCAACGGTGGGGCCGGGTGTTACCTGGATATCGGGGGTGGTATCGGGATCGGGTGTGGTACCCACCTCCGGAGTCGTGCCCGGCGTTATCTCGGGCGTCGGCGTGGGTGTTTCCACCGGCTTTATTCCCTCGGGGTTAGGCCATACCAGACGCGCATGCACTATGGTCCTTTTGGTGGAGCCCTCGTCCGAGTTGCAGGTGGAAAGGGTCAGCACGCGGTCGTAAACGTCAAAATCTATATGCTCGCCCTTGAACATGGTTCTGTCCTGAAGGCGGTTAAGATACTCAATGTACTCCTCGTCTGTGGCAAAGTAATGCCTGCGGTAGTCGGGGTCATCCTTATTGGTAATATAAACGCTGAACACCTCGAAGCGGAAGGTTCCGTAAAGGGTGTCAAGGTATACTCGTCTGTGGGTGTCAAAGAATGCCTGCGTTCCAAGGGTGGTGTAATACTTGAGCATTCCGAACATGTTACCGTTGGTCATGTTATGACCATGGATGATGGTGTTGTATCCAAGCGGATTAAGGTTGTTAAGCGAGCTCATAAAAAGGGCTCCCGACGCACTTTCCGTGTGATATATGCTGTGGTTAAGATAATACTCGGCATCATCCATTGCCACGGGATAGTCTACCAGCTCGGGAATGTATAGCCATGCCACCACGTCGGGGTTGGTATTTTCATATAAATTCCACACCGTCTTCTCTTTGTTTATATATCCGTCTTTCTCTTCTATCTCGGTGGGAACGTAATCCACCGTGGGTCTTTGGGGCACTATCGCCTGTCCCGGGTTAAAGGTAACGTCGGGGAAGGGCAGAGACTCGATATCTCCAAAGCCGCCTGGTGCTCTGCTCGGGTCAGGAGTCACGGTCTCACCTCTGAGCTCCTCGTACTCTTTTTCTATAACGTAATCGTTAAAATGCTTATCTACAAAGGTAAAGCCGCAAAAAAGCACAACGCACACCATGGCCACGGTGAAAATGCTGTACGCAAGGTTGTTTATTCTGTTTTCCGTTTTTTTCTTCTTGGGGCTTTTGTCAAACGGATTGTTCATGTGCGGACCTATTGCCATAATTCTTCTCCTTAAAATGATTTTTATATAAAGGGCTGTTATTGCAATTATTCTCATAGGTATTATACAATACATTGCTCCGAAACGAAAGCAAATAATCAATATTTTTTTGTGAATTATTTGTAAATAATGCGCAATTATAGCCGACAAGGGGTATCGGGGGTATAAAAGCTCTCTTCCGTCGATATTTATCCTATCCATCATAGATCCCATCCGTCAAAAAAGACGTCCGAAATTCTCGAACGTCCCATTAGATCCTTTGATGCTTTTAACCGCGTCTTTTTCTTAGCTTTTTAACTATTATCACCACGGCGATGACTATAAGCAGATTTCCCACCAGAGCGCCCAGCACGTATAGGATCACCACTAGGCCAATGTTTTCGGTGATTCCGTAGTTATCCCCAAGAGAGG
>JAFXDC010000037.1 GCA_017516345.1 Clostridia bacterium
CATTTGCCAAAGGCAAACATCATTCAAAAAACGCACCTTTGTCGGTAGACAAAAGTGCGTTTTTTTCTGTCTATGGGCCATAAAAAAGATATTTTTACCGTTTTGCGTATGAATTCGAACTCTTACAGAACTAATCGGTTAGTATTCTATCTATTTCCGCTTTCTTTTTTATGAAAACTACTTTTTCTTTATATGTTTCCAAAATTCTAACAATCTCTTTCATATTTGTATTTTGAAAAGTATCGGTCCACTTCAAGAGATTGTAAACAGATTTTAATGTCTCTTTTTTACCTTTTTCAAGACCCACTCTTCTTCTGATGAATCTCTTAATTATGCGAAATCTATATAACCATTTTGGCATGTCCAACACATAAATTACATCAGCATCCTCAAAACTTTTCTGTACCCAAGCATAATAAACACCATCTATAATCCAATCGGAGTGTTGTAAAATATCATTCAACATTTGGCCACGCTTTTCTATGGGCATTTTGACTCCGTATGAATTTTGGCTATTATCCCATTGAATATCATCTAAATCAAAGTTTGGTATATTATATTTTTTAGATAATCTTTTTGACAAATACGTTTTACCCGAACCACTGCAACCGATTATTCGAATTTTCATTTCGTATTCTCCTTTGCGGTATTGATGAAAGCAATAAGCATTCTCTTTATCTCTAAACAATCACCTAACAGGGAGCTTCCCATATCTTCGGTTATATATTCCGACATCTTAAGCAGTTTGAGCCAATACTCTGTTTCGGCAGTTTCCTTGAGTGCAATGTGCATTTTTGCAATAAAGTCCGCTTTGTTCTGACCGTAATTTGCCTCGTTGATATTTGCTCCAATACTTGTTCCACTGCGAACGATCTGCCTTGAAATAATGGTTTCCTTTTTTGTTTTGATGAGGTATTGATGAAGTTTGATAATGCGGGACGCAAAAGCAATTGATTTATCAATCAGTAAATTTTCTTTCATTGCCAAATCCTCCCATTCATAATTATTATACCATGCTTTAACGAATTACGCAATATAAAATAAAAATGCTTTTCGACCAACGGGCGAAAAGCTACCTCAATTATTCATTATTCATTAGCGAAGCGGCTTCATTATTCATTCTTCATTAGAAAAGGCGCGCAAGACAAATGAATAATGAATAATGAATAATGAAAAATGAATAATACAAAAAGAAAAGTCGCTTGCTTACGCGCGCGACTTTTCTTTTTGGTGGGGATAAAGGGACTCGAACCCCTGACTTCTTCGATGTGAACGAAGCGCTCTAACCAGCTGAGCCATATCCCCTTATTTGAGGTCGACATAGTGCCGACCCTGTAATTATACTCCCGCAAGCGGTGTTTTGTCAATGCTTTTATTGCACCTCGGGCAGCTCAGAGCGACTTATTATGGATTTATTTTTCCATTTACCGCTCAGGAAATATCCTCCGGAAATGATTATACCGGGCACCCAGCCTATTGCAAAGCACCAGAATATCTCGTTTTGTCCTAACGCAGAGAGCAGATATGCCGCGGGCACTCTTGCAAGCCACAAGGAGATTATTGCCGAAAGCATGGGCACCACCGAGCTTCCCGCTCCTCTGAGTGAGCCGTTTAATATAAAGGTAATAGAGAGCATCCAATAAAACGGCAGTATACGGTACAGATACTCACATCCCGAGGCTATAACGTCGGGGCTTTGGTTGAAAAGGGACATAAAGAAGCCGCCAAGGGGGTAGAGCACGGCTGCTATTACGATGCTTACCGCCACAGACATCAAAACTGCGCTTCGCACTCCCACCTTGACTCTGTCCATTCTGCCCGCGCCGATATTCTGTCCCACGAAGGTGGTGGCGGCGTTGGAGAAGCTTGTGATGGGCATAAATGCAAAGGCGTCTATCTTATTTGCGGCGGTAAAGCCCGCAACAAAGGACTCTGAGTAGGTGTTGATAAGTGCGCTCATGGTAAGCACTCCCACCGAAAAGAGCATTTGCTGAATGCCTGCGGGCAGACCAAGCTTTACAGCGCGCACAAGGATATCCTTTTCAAAGCGTATGCGGAAGATATCTATCTTATACTGGGGATATTTTTTGTTGATGTAAAAGACTCCGAATATCCATGAGGTGGCCTGAGCCATGATGGTGGCTATTCCCACGCCCAGCGCACCAAGGTTAAAGCAAATCACGAACACAAGATCCAAAGCCACGTTGACCACAGCGCTTATTCCAAGGAACAAAAGAGAGGTCTTGCCGTCACCGAGTCCCTGAAGTATACCCGCGTTGGCGTTATAGCCAAAGGTAAATATAAGTCCCCCCATTATCACCATAAGATACGCCCTTGCGTGGGGCATTATTTCAGAGGAAACGTTGATAAGCTGAAGCAGCGGCTCCGAGATAAGCATGCCTATAAGTCCAAGCGGGATGGCGGCAACTATTACAAGGGAATACATGGTATTGGCAGTACGGCGTACATCGGCAAGCTGACCCGCCCCCTTGAATTGGGAGATCATTACCGTGGCACCGATTCCAAGACCCATAAACAGCGAGGAGATCATAAAAAATACGGGAAAGGATACTCCGACTCCCGCCATAGCGTTTGCCGATTCCTCTGCCGTTGCGCCACCGTAGTTGCCCACTATGATGGTATCCGCCATATTATAAAACTGCTGCAGGGCATTTCCAAGCAGAAGCGGGATGGCAAAAAGCACTATAAGCTTCCAGGGCGTGCCCTGCGTCATGTCCTGAGTGTTAAGCTTTTTCTTCAAGGGTCCTTCCTCTTTTCCGTAAAATTTTCAAGCGCGATGCGCATTAAACCAAAATAACCTTTTTGATCAAAAACCGCTATGGTATTATACTATTATATCGTTTTTTTGCAAACTGTTTTATTAAAATATAATAAAATATATAAAACTTATTTGTTTACAAAAAATTCTCTTTATTCTTTTTGAAAAAGATGCTATAATGTATCTAAGCGGTCTTTTTTAATAAAAAGACCCAAAGCACGTATTTTCATTTTAAAGGAGATCACTTATGAAAAAGAGCCTTACTGTAGTAATTGCGCTTCTGCTGTTATGCACGGTATTTTTTTCGGGCTGCAGCGCGCCCGAGGACAATGCACTTCAGCTCGATCCTCAGAAGCTTAACTGCGGCGTGTATACCTACGCCACAAGAATAGTAAACGGAGACGTCGCAATAGAGTATAACACCGTATACACCGTCACAAAATATAACGACAACGGCACCGATATGATCCGTATCGAAAGCAACGGCGAGCGCGAGGGCGAGACCATCCACTCGGTAAATGATCTGCTCGGCGCACAGAAGGGTGAGCTTACCCCCTTCAGCCCCATCAAGGTCTCAATGGAATATAAAAATCAGGCAAACAGCCAGAACGACGTTATAGTGGACGTTGCCCACACCCACGACAAGGGAAGCCTCACCATCAAGCTGCAGCAGTATCCCTCGGGCGCAAACGAGATGGAGACCCGCGAGATAACCGTTGCCACCGGCAAGCAGTATTACGATTCCGAGTCCCTCCCCTTTATCATCGGATGCCTTAAGCTGGAAAAGGATATGACGCTCAACTTTACCCTCTCCTCCTCCAACCGCGACGCTCTGCAGAGCATGAATCTTGCAGTAGCAGACGTATCCGAAATGGATATTAACGGTCAGAAGGTGGAGTGCTACTGCGTCACCGTTCGCCCCAACACCATGTTCTCGCATTTTGCCACCCTTATGTACTATAGGACAAGCGACCAGCGCCTTATGATGATCAAGCAGGAGACCGTCACCTTTACCCTTACCGATTTTCAGCCCGAACAGGCTTAAAACCCCTTTATTTCGGGTATAATCGGGCAAAAGACTGCTAAAAATATACTAAATGAATATTAATTATGCTCTTTGTCTTAAAAATTGCAAGTTTTACTTGCAAAATTAGCCAAATTGCTTATAATTATATTGAAAAATTTTTGTATCGGAGGATTTTTACCATGTCCGTAAAAGTTGCTATTAATGGATTTGGCCGCATCGGTCGTCTGGCTTTCAGACAGATGTTCGGCGCAGAAGGCTACGAAGTAGTTGCCATCAACGATCTTACCAGCCCCGCTATGCTGGCTCATCTTCTTAAGTATGATACTGCTCAGGGAAGCTACATCGGCACCCCCGGCCAGAACCTTCATACCGTAGAGTCTACCGAGGATTCCATCATCGTAGACGGCAAGGAGATCAAGATCTACACCGCTAAGGACGCTAACGACGCTCCTTGGGGAGAGCTTGGCGTAGACGTTGTACTGGAGTGCACCGGCTTCTACACCAGCAAGGCTAAGGCTCAGGCTCACATCAACGCCGGAGCTAAGAAGGTCGTTATTTCCGCTCCCGCAGGAAACGATCTTCCCACCATCGTTTACAGCGTAAACGAGAACACCCTCACCGCAGATGATAAGATCATCAGCGCCGCTTCCTGCACCACCAACTGCCTTGCTCCCATGGCTAAGGCTCTTAACGACAAATACGCCATCCAGAGCGGTATCATGACCACCGTTCACGCTTACACCGGCGATCAGATGATCCTTGACGGTCCTCAGCGTAAGGGCGATCTCCGCCGTGCTCGCGCAGGCGCTTGCAACATCGTTCCCAACTCCACCGGCGCCGCTAAGGCAATCGGTCTTGTTATCCCCGAGCTCAACGGCAAGCTCATCGGTTCTGCTCAGCGTGTACCCGTTTGCACCGGCTCCACCACCCTGCTTGTTGCTGTAGTTAAGGGCACCGACGTTACCAAGGAGTCCATCAACGCTGCCATGAAGGCCGCCGCAAGCGAGAGCTTCGGCTACACCGAGGAGGAGCTTGTTTCCTCTGACGTTATCGGCATGCGCTTCGGCTCCCTGTTCGATGCTACCCAGACCATGGTTACCAAGATCGACGAGGATACCTATCAGGTTCAGGTGGTTTCCTGGTACGACAACGAGAACTCCTACACCAGCCAGATGGTCAGAACCATTAAGTACTTCGCAGAGCTCGGCTAATAGCTTAAGAAATACTTTAAAAGCACGCTTTAAAGCGTGCTTTTTTTATTTTTACATATATATTATATCCATATCCGAAAGGTCGGGCTCGGGGGGAAGGTAATAGCTCAAGGTTGAGGCAAATACCGCTTGAGGAACGGGCGAATAGGTTTGCGGCGGGGCGGTACGGTCCAGAATATATCGCACAAGCAGGGTAAAGGCGTTGTAGCTTTGGTGGTACATATCCTGATATATGCTTGCGCATATCACCCCGTTTTTAAGGTACTCACCAAGCTCGGGATATATATCGAAGGTGACAAGAGCGGGTCTGTTCTTGATTTTTTCCACCTTCCTGCAAAGCGAGAGCGATTTACCGCTTGTAATATATATTCCGTCCGCCTCGGGCATATCTGCGCAGGCGCGTGCAAGCACGTCCTCGCTGTCCTGCATATCAAAGGAGAATACAAGCTCCATGCCAAGCTCCTTGCATGCATGGGCAAAGCTGCTTGCCGCACTGCTATGAGTGACGTTTGATCTGCTTCCGGTAAAAAGCGCCACTCTTTTTTGCGGGCGGTCCCGAAGGCTGAGCGCAAGCAGATCCGCCGCCATGACCGCGGCACCGGAGGCATCAATGGTGGAGTTGAACAGCGCGTCCACCCCCTCAACGTAGGACTGGATCATAACCACGGGGATATTCTTTGCAATGGGATTTATGACCCGTGACGCAGACGCGCTCAGGCCACTTAAAATGAGACACTCACAGTCGGAAAGCTCCTCCATCAGGGAGGCATACCCGTCCTTGAGATTTTTAACATTGTCAAAAAGCACCACCTTGAGGGAGAGCTTATAATCCTGGAGCGAGCGAAAAGCATCCCTGATGCCGCGCAGAAGCTCGTTTGCGCCGTATTCGTAGCTGTTGCTTATCGCCACTCCCACCTTAAGCTGACCCATGGACAGACGGGCGGCGGCACGGTTGGGCACGTATCCCACCGACTCGGCGTATTTTAATATCTTTTCCCTGACGGGCTCGCTTATCCTTGAGGAGGGATCAAACGCGCGACTTACCGTGCTTGGCGCGATGCCCAGCTCCTTTGCCATGCTTACAATGGTTATCTTCTCCATAAATTCTCCTTTTAAATGCAAAGTAAAATTATCGCCACAAAGCCTGCGGCAATGCCCACCCACTGAATGGGACGCACCCTCTCCTTAAGGAAGATAAGGGACACGAGCAAAAGAAGCACAATGCTTGCTCCGTTTACCGTGGGAAAAAATATGATGCTCTCCATTACCCCCGACAAATAGAGGTTTATGGCATTGTTAAGCATCACCGCGATTCCGCAGAGCACTATGGCGCCCAGCATTTTTCCGTCACTGCGCACGGTAAGAGGGGTCTTCCTTTGGTTGAACACAACGTACAAAAGGGATACCACCGAGGATACGGTAAATGCAATGCATAAAAACCACATAAGCTCATCCCTTGCCGCCGAGGACTGATGCACCTTCTGCATCACCCCCACGCATCCGGTAAAAAGCGCCGCACTGAGACTGAGGGCAAGCCAGGAAAGTGACGCCCTTCTGTCCGCCTTGTTGCACACCGAAAGAGCAATCGCGATAAGCATGAGGATTATACCTATTATTTTGCTCACCCCTACGGTCTCGTTGAACATAACTGCTCCACTGAGGGCGGGGATCACCATCGATGACATGATAAGCAGATTGGTATAGGACGTAGGACCGTTTTTATACGCCTTCATTCCAAAGAAGGCGCCAAGCGCTGTTACCGTTCCAAATACCACTCCAAGACCCGCCGTAAAGAGACTTACCCCCTTGCCCTCCAACAGGGCAACCGCCAGAAAGAGAACGGCGCACACAAGGCTTGATATAAGATTAAAAAAATGCACGTCGGTATTGCCGCCGCTCTTTTTTTTGCTGAAGCTGTTCTTTTGCAGTGTTGCGGTAAGACCTGCCGCTATGCTAACCACCAAGAGTATATAATCCATCTTTACCACCCATGAAGCATTATAATTTGTGCAAGCGTTTGCAGGTCAATCTTATCACTTCGGTATCGTTTTGTCAAGCAGCATCTTACGCATACCGCAAGTAATAGCGCCAAATAACGAATAAAACCGCTTAACACCCCTTGTTTGCGATGCGGACTTATGCTATAATATATACGCAATGATCCATTAGCTTAAATACCCGAGTTAATAAGGAGAGACCATGGAAGATATCATAAGAATACTGTTATTGCTTTTGGGTGCTCTTTTCACGGTAAACGCGGTGCTTTACGCGTTTTTTGCCCATCCGAATGCGGGCTTTTTTGTCACACTCGGTCTCGGAGTCATATTTCTCACCCCGTCAATATTTTGGAACACCTTTTCAGTCCTTCCGTTATGGACAAGGGTAGCGTATTACGCCTGCATTCTGGTATTGCTCACAGTCATCTTAATTCCCTTGATATTTGGCACTCGCAGCACGGTCAACCACAAGGAGGATGCAGCCATTGTGCTTGGCGCAAAGCTCAAGGGGGATCAGATTCCCTCGGTGCTTGCTTTAAGGTTAGATAAGGCCATTGAATATCACCGAGAAAATCCCCGCGCCCTGATAATTTTAAGTGGCGGAGGAGACCAGAATCTCTCCGAGGGCGAGGCCATGAAGAGATATATGCTTGCCCGAGGAGTAAGCAAGGATATCATTTTAACCGAGGAGCAATCGGCAAACACAAGGGAAAACCTTGCCTTTTGCAAGGAGCTGCTCACCGCCCGCCCCGAGATCCGCAGAGTGGCCATCATCACAAGCGGATATCACGCCCTGCGCAGCCATCTTATGGCCAGAAATGCAACTCTTAACGCCACAAGGCTGAGCGCAAGCTCACCGTTGCATCTGCTTTTGCCCGATCTTATACGCGAATGCATGGGTTTGCTTCGTTTTATTCTTTTGAAATATTGATTTTTATTAAAATATCAGTGTTTTTTTACGTTTGTCGTATTGCATATCGCAAAATGTTGTGCTATAATATAAAAATAACCAATAGTTGTATATTCAAGGAGTAGTTATGAGCGCAAAGGTATATTTCTCCCCCACGATAGACCCGCAAAGTGTAGTGCGGCTCTACCGCGCCACGGGCAAGGAGCTTAGCGGCAGGGTGGCGGTCAAGCTTCACTCGGGGGAAAAGGGGAATCAAAATTTCCTGGGTCCCGAGCTTTGGCGAGAGGTCATAGGCCTTGTAAACGGCACCGTGGTGGAGTGCAATACCGCCTACAGCGGAGAACGAAACACCACCCAGAAGCATCTTAAGCTTATAAAATACCACGGTTGGGATCAATTTGATTGCAAAATTCTTGATGCCGAGGGGCCCGATCTTGTGCTTGATATAAAAAACGGCAAACGGATAGACAAAAATTACGTTGGAAAGGATCTGGCTCTGTTTGACTCCATGCTGGTGCTGTCCCATTTCAAGGGGCACCCCATGGGTGGCTACGGCGGGGCGCTGAAGCAGCTCTCCATCGGCATTGCCTCCTCCTATGGCAAGGCGTACATCCACGGCGCAGGCGAGCCCGAGAAGATATGGACTGCCGACCACGATTCCTTCCTTGAGTCCATGGCGGACGCCGCGGGCTCGGTGGTGGAGTATTTCAAGGGCAATATCGTTTATATAAACGTGATGAAAAATATGTCGGTGGACTGCGACTGCTGTGCGGTTGCGGAGGATCCCTGCATGAAGGACATCGGCGTGCTGGCATCACTTGATCCGGTGGCCATCGACAAGGCCTGTCTTGACCTTGTGAAGGCATCCGACGACGAGGGAAGGCATCATTTGCTTGAGCGTATACGCTCCCGCAACGGCGAGCACACTGTGGAGGTCGCCGCAGAGCACGGCTACGGAAGCAAGCAATACGAGCTTATTAAGATCTGATATAAATTTTATTTAAAATAAGGAGATAAAAAATGAACAGGTATCAATCTGCAAAAGAGATCTACGCCGCATACGGCATTGACACCGACGCGGTGCTTGATAGACTTGCAAGCATCCCGGTATCCCTTCACTGCTGGCAGGGCGACGACGTTATCGGCTTTGACCATGACGGCCCCCTTAACGGCGGAATACAGACCACGGGTAATTATCCGGGCAAGGCAACCACTCCCGAGCAATTAATGGCAGATATAGACAAGGCGATATCCCTTTGTCCGGGCAAGAAAAAGCTTAATCTGCACGCTTGCTATGCCATCTTTGAGGAGGGCGAGCTTGTAGACCGTGACAAGCTTGAGCCCAAGCACTTCAAAAAATGGGTAGATTTTGCCAAGGAGAGGGGCATGGGCATCGACTTTAACCCCACGTTTTTCTCTCACCCCATGCAAAAGCACGGTCTTACCCTTTCAAGCCCCGATCCCGACGTGCGCGCCTTTTGGATAGAGCACGGCAAGGCATGCATAAGGATAAGTGAGTATTTTGCACGTGAGACAGGCATCCCCTGCGTTATGAACATCTGGACCGGCGACGGCTTCAAGGATGTTCCCGCCGACAGAATGGGTCCCCGCGCCCGCTATAAGCAATCCATCGAGGCCATCCTCTCCGAGCCCTTTGATTTCGACCTGGTAAAGCCCTGCGTAGAGTCCAAGGTTTTCGGCATAGGAGTTGAGGCATACACCGCAGGCTCTGCCGAGTTCACCTTAAGCTTTGCGGCAGAGCATAAGGATAAGTGCCTGCCCCTTATGGATAACGGACACTATCACCCCACCGAGGTGGTATCGGATAAGATCCCCGCACTGCTTTGCTTCTTTGATGAGATCGCATTACACATCACACGCGGCATACGTTGGGATTCCGACCACGTGCTTCTGCTTGATGACGAGACCAAGGAGATGGCAAAGGAGATCGTTCGCTGTGACGCGATAGATCGCACCTATATGGCACTTGACTACTTTGATGCCAGCATCAACCGTATTGCCGCCTGGACGGTTGGCTTCAGGACCTGGCAGAAGGCTCTGCTTGGCGCAATGCTCACCCCGCATAAGGCGCTTGCCGCCCTGCAGGATGAGGGTCGCTTCACCGAGCTTATGATAATGCAGGAGGACGTTAAGATGCTCCCTCTTGGTGATATCTGGAACGAATACTGCGCACGCACCGGCGCCCCCGCCGACGGCGAATGGTTTGCCACCGTCAAGCAATACGAGAACGATGTCCTCTTAAAGAGATAATTAAAAAAACCCTTGCTCCGCCCTTAAAGACGGGGCTTCGTAAAACAGTTTTAGTCCCGGCAGGATCATCTGCCGGGACTGTTCTTGTCTCGCTCACATTGACGTGATAGAATATATCTCACAATTAGACAAACTCGAATTTGTCTAATAGATTCACGATAGAAATTTTCACACTTTTACGATATAATAACTGTAAGATAAATTTGAACAGGTCGAACAGTTAGTGCTGGATATTTTCGCTTTACAGCAGAGGCAGTATATGTTAAAATTGAATTACCGAAATTTAAGAAATAATATAATCGGATAGGAGATTACAATGGGAAAAAACTATAGCTTCAAGCCTTTTATTCTTAAGTAATAGTTGTAGAGACGAATAACCATAGATTTTCAGAAGGGGTGGTTTTGCTATCCCTTAGGTTGGTGTTGTCTTTACAGCTATTTTTGTTTGTATTGATAACACCTAGACTCAGGTCACAGGTGTGCTTTGCATTGCAAAGAAACAAATACTTGTGACTTTTTATTTTGGAGGAAATCTTATGTTTAAGGGAATAAAATTTTTTATGAAGCATGGATGGAAATATGATAAATGTTATATTATCTGGAGAGTTTTGTATCAGTTTGTAAATTCATCGATACCGATTGTAGCAACGCTTATGCCAAAGTATATTATTGATGAATTAATGGGCGAGTGTGATGTTTATCGGTTGATCTTCTATGTTGGTATTTTGGCAGGATATACGTTAATTGCTACTATGTTGTCCAATTATTTCAACCGGGATGGATTTTCAAGGCGCTGCAAAGTGTCTGCTGAATTTGACAGTGATTTGCATAGTCGATTATCAGAAGCTGATTTTGAACGTTTGGAAGATCCGGCATTTTTGGATATGCAGGAAAAAGCAAAGAAATTTCTGTATTGTGATTGGCATGGCTTTGGTTATTTGCTGGATTGTGCGATGAATATTATCGGCCAATTATTTACGCTGGTCGGTATTTCTGCAATTATTGTGACGCTTGATTGGAAGATTATAATCCTGTTTGCTGTGTGTGTGATAATTGGTGCGAAAATTGAAGGAAATGCGAAGAAAAAAGCCATGGCACTGTCTCAGGAAATTATTGCAGACCAGAGAGGGTGGATGTACTATGCAGGTCTTTTCGATGATTTTGCTTATGGTAAAGAAATCCGATTGAATTCAATGGGGAAATGGTTGCTTGCAAGAGAACGGGAGTATTTTGTCAGAGTAAATGGAAATCTGAAACGACAGAATAATTTCTTTATAAATGCAGGAAATTGGGGAGCGTTTTTTGCTTTTTGCCAGCAGCTAATAGCTTATGGCTATTTGATACTGAAAGCTGTAAAAGGAATGATTTCAATTGGTTCATTTACCATGTATATTGGAGCAGTTACCTCTTTTTCAGCAGCCTTTAAAAGCGTGTTGGGTAGCTTAATGGAAATTCGTGCATATGATATGTATTATGACAATTTGGACGAATATCTCTCGATTCCTAAGAAATTAAGAGAAGGAGTACAAAAACAGTTACATTCCGGAGGGCACACTATTGAATTTCAGGACGTAAGTTTTCAATATCCTGGCAGTGATAAGTATGCTCTTAAGAATGTTAGTATTACCATCAAAAGTGGGCAGAAACTATCTATTGTAGGAGAAAATGGAGCCGGCAAAACAACTTTTGTTAAGCTGCTGACCCGGTTATATGAACCAACAACGGGAAAAATATTGATGGATGGTGTAGACATTCGCAATATTGATTATGAGAAATATATGTCAATTTTTTCGACGGTATTTCAAGACTATAAGTTATTTTCATTTTCCATAAAAGAAAATGTGGCATTGGCATTGCCAATAGATGAGGAAAAAGTAAATAGGGTATTAAATTATGTTGGTTTTGGAGAGAAATTACAGAAACTGCCCAAAGGAATGGAAACTGCTATATTTAAGAATTTTGATGAAACCGGATTTGAACCTTCCGGTGGAGAAGGTCAGAAAATCGCCTTGGCAAGAGCATTGTATAAGAACGCGCCGATTGTGATACTAGACGAGCCTACCGCAGCATTGGATCCGAGGGCAGAGTATGAAATGTATCAGCAGTTTAACGACATGGTAAAGGGGAAAACGGCTGTGTACATTTCTCATAGACTTTCCAGCACAAAGTTTTGTGATGTAATAGCAGTTTTTAACAGTGGAGAAATTGTGGAATATGGTTCGCATGAGGAGCTGTTAAATAAAAAAGGGCTTTATAACGAACTTTTTAACATGCAGGCTCAATTTTATGTGTAAGCTCTGATGATTAGTTGAGGAATGTGCAAGGCGGCAATCCTTGCGATTCGCCAATTAACCAAATTCCAATTTATCTAACAGATAAAGGGCGCACTTCTATACACCGTTCGGTGTCGTGCACAATTTGGAGTTTTGTACCGCACTAAAGCCTCCCCTGTGTAAGGGGAGGTGTCCGCAGGGGCGGAGGGGTTGTCAATCCCTCAGTCAGCTTCGCTGACAGCTCCCTTTACACAAGGGAGCCTTTTCTAACCCAATACACAACGCAAAAACCGACCTATGATCATAATCATAGGTCGGTTTAACTGTTTTATGAAGCCCCATCAAAACGGGCGGAGCTTTTTTTGCGCGGCGCGACTTGCGTTTTTGCAAAAAATGTAAGCTTCACTGCCGAAGGCTGCTTCCTTTGTGCCCTTGGCGCAGGTAGGGGTACGCCTCGACGCCCCAAAAAGCATACAAATACCCTCTGCCCTTCTTATCTTTATCCTGCTCTCAAATACCGGTAGGGTACGCCCACGACGCCCCAAAACATACAGAGACGCGATCCTCACCCTTGTTTTGCACTCCACCTCGGGGACAAGGGCGCGCCCGAGGCGATAGCCGCCACGGCTTGCGCGAAAGCGCAAGGCGCAGCGCGCCGATGCCGAAGGCGAGGCGCGCGGGCGCGCCACGCCCCGCAGGGGCATATCATCAATTCTGAAGGAATTGCATAAAAAAGGCTCCCTCTGCGAGGGAGCCCGCGCGCAAGCGCTCATTTTTATTTTATGTCTCTTTTTTTGAATTTCACAAGGCCTATCGCATACAGTCCCGCGCCGCAAACAATCTGCGGAACGGTATTATACATGACCTCCTCAAGGGAATACTCTCTTCCGATCCCCACCCTGGAGGATAGCATCGCGGGGTTAATATTGGTCAAAAGCTCAAAGATATCCGCAACCGCCTTGGTGTCCTCCTGCATATCAAGGAACGTGGCGGCTAATTGTGTGATGGAGCCCACCATCACAAGAGCAAAGGCTATCGCAATATAAAGCACTATAACAAGTCCTACGTTCTTACTGCATGCGCAAAGCCACGAAAGAATCGCCCCCATAAACACGGTAAGCAGCAGCTCCATTGCCAGGGATGCGACAAAATATCCCGCATCGGCAAGCTCAAAGGGCTCGGGCTGATACTCAAAGAACAAAAGGCTGACCCCCAAGGATAAAAACGCATGAAGCATCATCACGGCGGTTATGACCGTGGCACACACGATAAACATGGAAGCATATATCCTGCCTCTTGAAGAGCCGGATATGATCTTATTCCTGATGGTTCCGTGGCTGAAATCCTTGCAGATGATTATCCCTAAAAGCACGGGCATTATAAGTCCAAGATTATTTCCCATGGAAAAGCATTGGAAAAACTGACTCTTGGCGTTTATCAGCATGGAAATGGTAGGGTCGTCAAGCCCTTCTGCGCCAAAAGAGAATATTACCGCATACAAAACGGGGGTAAACAGGGAAAACACAACCGCAAGAATGAGTATTACAAGCATCAATTTGTCCTTAAATACACGGCGGAAATCACTTAACAATAAATTTTTCATTTTCTGCCCCCCGTAACCGAAAGATAATACTGCTCAATGCTTGTCTGATTGCAGTTGATGCTTTCTATTTTAATTCCCTGCCTTATTATGCCTTCAAGCAGGTCATTCAGGCTTACCTCTCCCCTTATGATACAGCCCTCATCGGCAAGGGATGCATCAAGTCCAAGGGATAACGCCAGTCCAAGCAGAGCGCCGTCGTCGTCAGATCTTACTACCACGGTGTGCTCACACTCCTTGGATAGCTGCTCCGCGCTTATCTCCTTTAATATCTTGCCCCTTGAGATTATTCCGTACCTTGTTGCCACCAGGGCAAGCTCGGTAAGGATATGGCTCGATATTATAAAGGTTATGCCCTTTTCGCGGTTGAGGCGCAAAATAAGCTCGCGGATATCCACTATTCCCGCAGGATCAAGTCCGTTCATGGGCTCATCAAGTATCAAAAGCTCGGGCTCGCCAAGCAACGCCATGGCAATGCCAAGGCGCTGACGCATACCCAGGGAAAAATCCCCGACCTTCTTTTTGTCCTTTAGCAGATAGGAAAGCCCTACCTCCTCCAAAGCGCTCTCAATGCCCTGCGTGCCTATTCCAAGAATGGTGCATTGCATGCTGAGGCAATCATACGCCGTCATGTTTAAGTATACAGACGGGCTTTCCACTATTGCCCCCATTCTCTTCCTTGCTTGGCCTATATTCTTGCTGCCTCCGTCCACGCCGAAAAGCTCAAAGCCTCCGCCGTCGGCAAATATCAGCCCGCTGATAATGCGTATTACCGTGGTCTTACCCGAGCCGTTTTCCCCCACAAAGCCGTAAACGTCGCCCTTTTGCACGTTCATGCTTAATCCGTTTACCGCCGCGTGATGCTTAAAATGCTTGGTAAGTCCATGCGTTCTTAATACGTACTGCATAGCACCCCTCCCGTTCCGATCTTCTTTGCTTTTATTTTATCAAAATAAGCTCCCAAATGTCAATTACCTTGACCTTAAATCGCCACTACCTTTGGTAGATATCAAAAATTTACACCTTGTTCATAATAATTCGCACTTATTATTATATAATTCCGTTGACAAATTATAAAAATCGCTGTACAATTTGATGGTGAAAGGGTGATCCTTCCACCGAGCTCTGATGCGCCCGGATCGGGAGACTCATCAATGCATATCACCCAAAGCCACAGGAGAGATAA
Organism: Clostridia bacterium; assembly: GCA_017516345.1. Classification (GTDB taxonomy): domain Bacteria; phylum Bacillota; class Clostridia; order Christensenellales; family QALW01; genus UMGS1338. Next base: position 15,255 of record JAFXDC010000037.1, read on the forward strand.
AAATGAAAAAAGAAGTTTATTCCCTTGTACTGTCCAAAAACGTAATTGCCGCCATTGACCGCGAGGCAAACGCCAAGGGCATCAGCAGATCAAGCCTTATAAATCAGGTGCTTGCCCGCTACGTTAATTACGAGACCCCCGAGCAGAGGATGCAGGACATCTTTTCCAAGCTTGAGGATCTGCTTGACGGCGGCACCTTCTTTCCGGTACCTCAGCCCTCTGAGAGCATGTTCTCCATGCGCACCTCGCTTGATTTTAAGTACAATCCCAACCTACGCTACTCGGTGGAGCTCTACCGCAACTCCCTTCCCATCCTGGGCAAGCTGAAGGTGGGTATGCGCACCCAGAACCTCGCGCTTATAGAGTCGCTGGAGCGCTTCTTCAGCTTCTGGAATACGCTGGAGCGCAATGCGGGACTTCCCGCGGCAACCGTAAGCGGCGGCAAATACGAGCGCCTGCTCGTGCTGGAGCATGCCGATATCATCACCACTCAGGCGGCGGGCGAGCTTATAAAGCGCTACATCCGCACTCTTGACAAGGCGCTCAAGACCTTCTTTTACTCACCCGAGCAAAATACGGCAAATGCGGTGCGCGCCATCTTTCAGGAGTATATTTCCTCATCACCCATCATATAATTATATTTATCGATATCGCTTTTAAGCTATACCGATGCAATTTAACTCTTAAAGCATAAAGCACGCTCTTTTTATGTATAAGGATCCCGAGCCTATTAAAGCATAAGGAGCGCAGACTTATCAAAGAATAAAGAGCGCAGGCTACCAAAAGAATAAGGAGCACAGGCTTACCAAAAGAATAAGGAGGTATGAATATGGATAATAACAAATTTACAGTAAAGAGCATGGAGGCCATCGAGTCGGCAAGAAGGATCGCCTCGGAGCACGGCAACCAATATATAACCCAGCTTCACCTTTTTTACGCCCTTGCCTCTCAGGACGGCGGGCTCATAGGGGAGCTATTACAGGCAATGGGTGTAAGCGGCACCAAGCTTGAGCAGGAGCTTTTGAACGCCATCGACCGTCTGAGCAAAATAAGCGGGGTGAGCACTCAATACCTCTCCCGCGAGGCGGAGCAGGCTCTCACGGCCGCCGAGCGCACCGCCAAGGAGATGCAGGATGAATATATCTCTGTCGAGCACATCGCCATAGGCATGATAAAGGCTCCCGAAGGTGCGCTTAAAGGACTGCTTAACACCTACGGCATAACTCTTGACGGCTTTCTCGCCGCCCTTAAGAAGGTGCGCGGGCATCAGCAGGTGCGAAGCGACAACCCCGAGGACACCTACAATCCATTGAAGAAATACGGTCACGACCTTACCGCGCTTGCCCGCATGCAGAAGCTTGACCCCGTCATAGGCAGAGACGAGGAGATAAGAAACGTCATCAGAATACTGACCCGCAAGACCAAGAACAACCCCTGTCTTATAGGCGAGCCCGGCGTGGGCAAGACCGCCATTGCCGAGGGACTTGCCCTTCGCATTGCCAAGGGTGACGTACCGGATAATCTGAAGGACCGCACCCTTTTCTCCCTTGATATGGGAGCTCTTATAGCCGGTGCCAAGTTCCGCGGCGAGTTTGAGGAGCGTCTTAAGGCGGTGCTGGGCGAGGTCAAGAAGAGCGATGGCAAAATACTTCTGTTTATCGACGAGCTTCACACCATAGTGGGTGCAGGCAAGACCGAGGGCGCCATGGATGCGGGAAATCTTTTAAAGCCCATGCTTGCCCGCGGTGAGCTTCACTGCATAGGTGCCACCACCCTGGACGAATACCGCAAATATATCGAAAAGGACGCCGCGCTGGAGCGCCGCTTTCAGCCCGTCACGGTGCCCGAGCCCACGGTGGAGGACACGGTATCCATCCTTCGCGGGCTTAAGGAGCGCTACGAGGTGTTCCACGGCGTGGGCATACACGACAGCGCCCTCATAGCTGCCGCCACCCTTTCCAACAGATACATCTCCGACCGTTTCCTTCCCGATAAGGCCATCGACCTTGTGGATGAGGCGTGCGCCATGATAAAGACCGAAATGAATTCCCTCCCCACCGAGATGGATAACATCCGCAGAAGGATGATACAGCTTGAGATAGAGGAGGCCGCCCTTGCAAAGGAAAATGATAAGCTCTCCGCAGAGCAGCTTGAGCGCATCCGCCGCGAGCTTGCCGAAAGCCGCGACACCTTCAATTCCATGAAGGCAAGGCTGGATAACGAAAGGCAGAGCATCGAGAAGGTACAGCAGCTTCGCAAGGAGATAGAAAAGGTAAATGCCCAAATAGAGCAGGCTGAGGATAATTACGAGCTCAACAAGGCCGCCGAGCTTAAATACGGCACTCTGCCCAAGCTTCAAAAGGAGCTTGCCGAGGCAGAGGAGGGGTCGGGCTCGCGCTCGGGCACCCTTCTTCGCGACACGGTGGACAGCACCGAGATCGCAAGAATAGTATCCCGTTGGACAGGAATACCCGTATCCCGACTTGCCGAGGGGGAGCGCGACAAGCTGCTCCGTCTTGACGAGATATTGCACGAGCGCGTCATCGGTCAGGATCAGGCGGTACAAAAGGTGTGCGACTGCATTTTGCGCTCCCGCGCCGGCATTCAGGACCCCAATCGTCCCATCGGTTCATTTTTGTTCCTCGGACCCACGGGCGTGGGCAAGACCGAGCTTGCCAAGGCGCTTGCTCAAGCGTTATTTGATGACGAGCGCAACATGGTGCGCATCGATATGACGGAATATATGGAGAAATACTCGGTATCAAGGCTTATCGGCGCCCCTCCCGGATACGTCGGCTACGACGAGGGCGGTCAGCTTACCGAGGCTGTGCGCCGCCGCCCCTACTCTGTAGTGCTCTTTGACGAGGTGGAAAAGGCGCATCCCGACGTATTCAACGTACTGCTTCAGGTGCTTGATGACGGCCGCATCACCGACTCTCAGGGCAGATGCGTGGATTTTAAAAATACCATCATCATCCTTACCTCAAATCTGGGCTCGGACATCATCCTTGGCGGCATTGAAAACGGCGAGATATCCCCCGCCGCTCTTGAGCAGGTAAACGCTCTGCTTAAGCGCTCCTTCCGCCCCGAGTTTTTAAACAGACTGGATGAGACCGTCTTTTATAAGCCCCTCAGCAAGCAGGATATCTCCAGGATACTTGAGCTTCAGCTCGCCTCCCTCAAGGCAAGGCTTGCGCAAAAGCAGCTTAAGCTGGAGATCACCGACAGCGCAAAGGAGCACGTCATTGCCTGCGGGTACGATCCCATCTACGGCGCCCGTCCCCTTAAGCGCTTCATTCAGTCGGCGATAGAGACCCTTACCGCAAGGCTTATCATAAAGCACGATCCCGCGCCCGACTCGACAATAAGCATCACCTTTGACGGCGAGCTTAAAGCAGAGCTAAAATAACGGTACACCAAAAATATCAAAAGAGGGCAGAGAAAATTCTCTGTCCTCTTTCATATTATAGGTGAGTCTTTCTTACCCTCTTAAGCATATACCTTTATCCGACGATATCCTCAACGCTCTCCCCTGCAAGGTAGCGGGTTACGATGTAGCTATAATCGCGTTCAACAATTAAATTGTTAGGATTATTCAGATAGCGTAACTCACTGCCAAGAAAGTCGTAAATATCCTTCATATCTTTAGTAAGCAGGGTTATGTTTGTTCCGTTTGCTTTCTTGGTTTCAAAAATTTTAAGCATATCACCGCTTAACTGCCAGACCTTTAGCCTTTCCGGTAAAACAAGAACACTTCGTTGCAAGATGTGCGAATCCGGCTTCTCTTCCAATTTCTTTTTGTATTTTTCCAAGTCGCTACCATCGTTCATTAAGCCGTACACATAATAATCGGAAAGTGCCTTGTGATATTGCTCGTAAAGTGGCTCGCCCACCGCAATTGCCTCGGCATATTGCTCATACATTAGCTTTTGCGCAAGTCTGTCCGCAAAGCCTTGGATTTTCATTGCTTCGCTAAAGGACATTTTTGCCAAGGTATCATCAATGTCCTTGTACTCCTCAAGCTTTGCCATTATCTGAGCGTGATCCATTTTTCTTATTTCTTCACTGGCTTTAAGGTACAATTCCATATCGTACCGGGTCATTTCCTTTTCCTGCAGCACCGACAAAAGAACCTCTCCGGCCTCGGAATCGGATGATACCCCAAGCTCCTGCATGGTCTTGTCGATATTTGCTTGCTTTTCTGCAGCCTTTGCCGCCGCCTTTTCTGCCGCTTGAGCTTCTGCGTTCTTGTTTGCCGCATCCACAGCAAAGCCCACGATTGTTCCTGTAAGTAACACCAATGCTGTCACTAATGCCACTATTAATAGCTTCTTTTTCATAATATCATCCCTTCCTTTAAATATCGGCTTGATATGCCATCAGCTCACCTATATTATAATATATTAAAAATACCATCGTCAATGGGTAAATGCGGAATAGTTGTAAAATATTTGTAAAATAATTGTAAAATCTTTAAGGTATGAGCCTTAAAAAGTCAAATACCGGATACCCTACGGACGCGCAAGGGACATCGGAAACGCGAGGAGCGCCGCGGCGGAAGGGCGAAGCGCGGAAGTCGCGGCGCGGGGCGCCATAATGTCGGATTTTCTAAAACCGCTATTGAAATCTGTTTGGATCTGTGATATAATATAGCATATCAAAAAAACGGGGTGGCATCATGCTTAACGTAGGAGTTCTTGCTAAATTCTCAAATGAATCAAAGCAACGCCTTTCTGAGACTCAAGATTGTTGCTTTACCTTTCTTGACGGCACCGCGGAGGATAACGCCATCAAGGATTTTGCCGTGGTTATAGGCGAGCCCTCTCAGGCTCAGCTCGAAAACGCACCCAACCTAAAGCTTCTTCAGCTTACCTGGGCGGGGGCGGATAAATACTGCGGCGCGGGGGATTTTTTGCTTGCTAACGCCTCGGGCGCCTTCGGACGCCCCATTTCGGAATACGTAGTGGGCGCCATTCTTTGCCTTTACAAGCGCTTCCCGCAGTATCTTGAGCATAAGCACAACAGGCTTTGGCTGGATGCGGGTGCCGAGCGTTCACTTAGCGGCAAGACGGTCCTCATCCTTGGCACGGGAGATATCGGGCAAAGCATTGCCAAGCGTCTGTGCGCGTTCGATGCGAAAATATTAGGAATAAGACGAAGACCTCAAAGAACCGAGGGCTTTAAGCGGGTATACTCTCTTGACAGCCTCGATATCCTTTTAAAGGATGCCGATATCGTTATAGGATGCCTTCCAAACACCCCCCAAACCGCGGGTCTGCTTTGCAAAAAGCGCTTGCTGGAAATGAAAAAGGATGCTCTTTTGGTAAACGTAGGTCGCGGAAGCCTTATTTCCTCTGCCGATCTTGCCGAGGTATTAAAAGGCGGTCACCTTAGCGGCGCCGTGCTTGACGTTTTCGATCGCGAGCCCCTTGACAATGACAGTCCTCTTTGGGATATGGATAACCTCTTCATCACCCCGCATATTTCGGGAATCGGACTTGGTCACGACGAGCAGACCGAGCGCGACGTCGTTGATATCTGCATAAAAAATCTTACAAGCCTTGCAAACGGCCGGCCCCTTATAAATCTTGTAGACAAGACCCTGGGATATTAGGTCAAAGCAAAAAATCAATCATCTGAGGAGAAGATCATGAAGCGTTCAAGCGGCGTGCTGATGCACGTTTCCTCCCTTTGGGGAGATCATTGCTGCGGCTCCTTTGGCAAAAGCGCCCTACAGTGGGTGGATTTCCTTGCCAAAAGCGGCTTTACATACTGGCAGGTACTGCCCTTTTGCATGCCTGACGAGTTTAACTCACCCTATAAATCCTTTTCCACCTTCAGCGTCAATCCCTATTTTGTGGATATTGACATCCTTGTTGAGGATGGTCTGCTTACCCCCGAAGAGGCATGCATGCACCCTCAGACCTCACCCTACAGGTGTGAATTTGACGGACTTTTCCCTAAAAGATACGCTCTTTTGTCCCTTGCGGCGGACAGATTTGCCAAAAAAGAGGGAAATTTAAAGCTGATTGATGATTTCTTTAAGAAATTTCCGCACACCGACAGCTTCTGCCGCTTTATGGCACTCAAGGAGGCAAACGGGGGCGCTCAATGGACCGAGTGGACGCAGGAGAGCTTCGATGCATCCTGCTACACCGTTTGGCGCTTTATACAGTATACCGCCATCACCCAATGGCTCAGGATCAAATCTTATGCCGAGGCAAAGGGTATAAAAATTATAGGCGACATCCCCATGTACGTGGCTCTTGACAGCTCCGACGTATGGGCATCACCCAAAATGTTCAAGCTTGATAAAAGCAACCGTCCCGACGGCATCGCGGGAGTACCCCCCGACTATTTCAGCGCTGACGGCCAGGTCTGGGGCAATCCCCTTTACAGCTGGAAGGAAATGAAGAAGGACGGCTATGCTTGGTGGAGGGCACGCATGGAGTTTATGCTCACCCTTTTTGACGGAGTGCGCATAGACCATTTCCGCGCACTTGAGTCCTATTTCTCCATCCCTTACGGGGATGAAAACGCCCGCCGCGGCAAATGGATAAAGGGGCCCGGGCTAGGGTTTATCAAGGCACTTAAGGAGACCTGCGGCGACAGCCTTATTATCGCGGAGGACCTTGGCGACATAAACGACGAGGTTCGAAGGCTTGTCAAGGATAGCGGATATCCGGGAATGCGTGTGCTTCAGTTCGGCTTTTTGTCAGACGACAATTCCTCCGAGCATCTTCCCCACAACTACTGCGCAAACTGCGTCGCTTACACGGGAACTCACGATAATAACACCCTCCTTGGCTACGTTTGGGAGCTTGACCAAAACGGAAAACGCCGTATTACCGAGTATTTCGACCATCCGAGCGAGGACTGGGACAATTGCTACGGCAGAATAATCACCGCCATGCTTGCAAGTCATGCGGATACCGTCATATTCCCTGTGCAGGATCTTCTCCGCTTCGGTGCGGATACCCGAATGAACACTCCCGGAAGCAGTAAGGGCAACTGGAGCTACCGCATTACTTTTGATCAGCTCTCCTTGCTTGACAGTGCCGATCTGCTTAATAAAAATAAGCGCTACGCCAGAATATAAGACCCAAATACCCTCTTAATAAGGTTATATTGTAAAAATGCAAGTACAAAAAGGGGG
>JAFXDC010000038.1 GCA_017516345.1 Clostridia bacterium
CCGTCGGCAAAGCCGACGGCATAAACGCTGTTATATCAAAGCTGATATTTTATCTTATATTCCTCGTACATCTGAATAAAACTCTCGTCCTTCGAATCCTTGAGGGTGTTAAGATATTTATGAGTGTCAAAGTTGTCCTTGCTGACCTGGATCATACATACTGCGATGTTGGAGCACTGGTCGGCAATGCGCTCGTAGTTGGTGATAAGATCGGAGAACACAAAGCCGGTAACCATTGTGCACTCGCCCTTCTGCAATCGGTCTATGTGGCGTGCCTTAAGCTGTGCCTTAAGCAGATCTACTACCTGCTCCAAGGGCTCAACGCTTGCGGCAAGCTCCATATTCTCACCCGAGAATGCATTGTAGGCAATATCCGAGATCTCCAATACCGCCCTGCTCATAATATCAAGCTCGCGCTTTGCATCCGCAGAGAACTCGATCTTCTTCTCGCTTATCTCCTGTGCGGTCTGCATAATATTCATGGCGTGGTCGCTGATGCGCTCTATATCGCTGATGGCATGAAGCAGCATGGATACACCACGGTTGTCGCGGTCGTTAAGACTCCTTGCGGAAAGCTTTACAAGATAGGTTCCCACGATATCCTCGTAGTGATCCACCATCTTTTCATCCTTGACTATCTTCTCTGCAAGCTTTGCATCGTAATTGTCAAGCAGGCTGATGGCCTCTATAAGATTCTGTCTTGATAGCTCCATCATCTCGGTGGCAACACGCTTGCTCTGCTCAACGGCAAACTCCGGTGTCTCAAGGAAGCGCTCGTCAAGAAGCTGAACCTTTTCCTTCTTGTCGGGCTTATCGGGCAAGGTAAGCATGGCAAGCCTTTCAAGACCCCTTGCAAAGGGATAGAGCAGTACCGTGATAAGCACCTTCATGGCGGTATGGGCCACAGCGATATCAAACATGTTCATTCTTGTATCTACAAGGGGTAGCCAGGTCTCCGCGGGGACTATTGCGCCAAGGAGCATATATATCACAAGTAACGCCACCGCGCCTATTACGTTAAAGTAAAGATGGATAAGGGCGGCACGTCTTGCGTTTTTATTGGTTCCCACGCTTGAGAGCAAAGCGGTAACGCAGGTACCGATGTTCTGTCCCAGAATTACCGGTATTGCATTGGCATAGGATATTGCACCGGTTACAGAGAGCGCCTGAAGTATACCCACCGACGCCGAGGAGCTCTGAACTATCGCGGTCAGCACCGCACCTGCAAGTAGTCCCAGTATGGGGTTGGTGAACATGGTAAGTATGTTCTGGAAGTCGGGATTATCCTTAAGCACCGAAACAGAATCGCTCATTGTATTCATACCGAACATAAGCACCGAGAAGCCAAGAAGTATGGTACCGATATCCCTTCTGGACTGCTTCTTGCTCATCATCACCATTACGATACCAATGGCGGCAAGAATTGGTGTGAAGTATTCGGGCTTCAGGAGCTTAAGCACCCAAAGGTCGCCGCTTATATCGCTCATGGCAAGTATCCACGCCGTTACCGTGGTGCCGATATTTGCACCCATAATAACGCCGGTCGCCTGAGCAAGCTTCATAAGACCCGAGTTAACAAATCCAACTATCATTACCGTGGTGGCGCTTGAGGACTGAATTACCGCGGTAACTCCAAAGCCCAGAAGCAGACCCATGACGCGATTGGTGGTCAGCTTTTCAAGGATCTTCTCAAGTCTGCCTCCCGCCATTTTTTTCAGGCCGTCGCCAAGCACGTTCATTCCGTAAAGGAACAGCGCAAGTCCGCCTATCATGGTAAGAATCTGCAATATATCCATATATTCCTCCAAAAATCTCCTATATGTTACGTTTTGCTTTTTACAGTGAGAAGGGTTGTTTTTCCGTATTATTTGCAAACTTCTCTATTATATATAATAACACATATTTAAAAAAACCGTATAAAAAACTTTATTTTTAAGAGTTTATTTTTCATTTTTTTGCGCGATCCGCCATTCTTACTATCATAAAAAACCAAAATATTCTTATAGTGCACAAAATAACAATTTTATTTACAATATGTTTACAATATAATATCATCTTTTACTATTGACAAAGCGAAGGGTTGATATTAAAATAATAATATAAGCTAAGATAAGTATATTTCGTTAAATAGATTTGGAGATGATTTTCATGGCATTTTGCACAAAATGCGGCACAAGACTTGAGGACGGGCAGAAATTCTGTTGCATCTGCGGCAACCCCGTAGCCGCCACGAATAAGACGCCTGTACACGACGCCCCCGCTCCCCAAGCCGAGCCCGAGACAGTACCGGAGAACGTCGAAGCCGTCGAGACAGTACCGGACAACGTCGAAGCCGTCGAGACAGTACCCGAGACCGCCACATACACTAAGCCCGAGACAGTCGAGGTCACATATGCCCGGCCCGAGGTCGTGTATGCCCAGCCCGAGGTCGCTCAGCCCAACGTGCAGACAAGCGAGTATATGACCCCTCAGGAGGCGGCAAGCATACGCAAAAAAAGCGGATGGATGAGCATAGTATGCTTTGTGCTCGGTATTGTGGGTCTTATAGCAAGCATGGCCGGCTCGGTATTCCTTGTATATAATATAGCTCTTATCCTGTGCACCGTAGGTATTATATTGGGTATTATAGCCTTTAAAAGGTCCTCCCTCATCGGCTTTAGCATTACGGGAGTCATAACCGGCTCCATGGGCATGCTGATGTGTGCATCGATCATCCTTATGACGGTCTTTAAATGATACACGACCCCGGTAAAAATATAATATAAAAAGCAAAAAGCACTTTTAAAAAGTGCTTTTTTGTTTATTATGTATACTTTTATTCTACTTTGTCCGCGCCGCCTGTCTTGACCGCGGTATCAATGCTCTTTCCAAAGACAAAGAAACGCTGATAGAGATATTCCAGCACAAAGTTAAGCAGCATGGAGAGCACGAAAACCAGGTTGGGATTCCAGCCTATACTTGTCAGATAGTCTCCTCCGATGGTGGAAAGCGGTGTAAATACAAGATAGAACGCCGCCACCTTAAGCATTGCAATGGGTACGTTGTTTGCCGATTTAAAGGTTATCTTCCTGTTAAGCGTGAAGTTCCACACCACCGACAGTACCAGGGCAATAAGATAGCTTACCCAATAATCCAACTGCATCAGATTCATCAATATGATGTCCCCGACTACCAGCTGAATTACGCCTGCGCTTATGGAAAACAGGGTAAATTTCACCGCGCGCCAAAGCTCTTGCTTTGATCTCTTTTTTTCTTCCATTGTTTTTTACCTCTTTTTTAAAAAATATATATGATTGCATGTCTGCGGATATTCAAGCACCCACAGATAAAACCTTGAAACAAAAAACAAGTATTTATTTTATGACGTCCCAGAGCTCCAGGTCGTTCTTTATTCTGTTTATAGCCGCCTCCGCCGCCTCGCGACCCGCCTCGATGCACGCCTTGGCATCCCGCAGATTCTTCTCGTCATACGGGCCTACCTCGGGGGCAATAACGATATCGCTGTTTGGCAGAGCGTTTTGCACGTTACGCCAATCGGCGGTCTCAAAGGCCTGATAGATGGTCTGTATTATATTGGTGGATTTTTCCCTTTTCCAGCCTCTGAAGGCCACGTCCACCGCAATAACGTATTGCGCGCCCAATGCCTCACGGCAAAGGTCCACCGGCACGCGGTCGGTAACTCCGCCATCAACAAGAAGCATATCATCCCAGTCCACCGGCTCAAAGACTCCGGGAATGCTTATGGAGGCGCGTATCGCCTTACTCAGGCGTCCGCTTGTTATTGCCACTGTGCGGCTGGTTACAAGATCGGTGGCCGTTGCGCAAAACGGGATCACGCATTGAGCAAAGGTCTTTTTACAGCACAGGCTATCTATTAGCCTTTCCGCCTTTTTGCCCTTGACCAATCCCTTTCTGGGTCTGCCAAGATCCATTATTTCGGACTCCTGCAGGGAAAGGGCAAGCTCCTGGAGACGCTCTATATTTTGTCCCGAGCAGTAGATGCCACCCACCACTGCGCCCATTGAGCAGCCCGCTATGCAGTCAATTGGTACTCCGTGCTCCTTAAACACCTGAAGCACTCCTATATGTGCAAGGCCGCGTGCGGCACCCCCGCCAAGCGCAAGGCCTATCCTTTTTCTTTTTGCGCTGTTGCGCAGTTGGTTGTTTACGGTCATAAAATCACCCTTCAAGGCATAATCATTTTACAAAAGGAAGCATTGCTATGAAAAAGAACGTTCCGTTATATATATTATTCATTATTTTTATCATTTTGTCAATATTCGACACCGAAAAAATGACAAACAGTGCTCTCAATGCAATATCTTTATGGGGAAATCGGGTGTTTCCCGCCCTTTTCCCCTTCTTATTTTGCACAAAATCTCTACTGCTACTCGACGTTGCGCCGATTTTTGAAAAATTGCTCGGATGGCTCTTTGAGCTTTTGGGATTTCCTCGGCAAGGAGCATATCCGTTTTTAGTCTCGGTGCTTGGGGGATATCCCGCGGGCATGACCACCCTTAAGCAGATGACCGAGCTTGAACTGCTTGACGACGATTCCGCACGCGCTCTTGCACCCCTTTGCCACACCTCGGGGCCCATATTCGTGCTTGGATATGCCGCAAGCATCACGGGCTATAGCGGCGGAATGCTGCTTTTGTGCCACCTTGGCGGAGTGGTGCTGTGCGGGCTTGTTTTCAGACTCCTTTCGTCGGGCATTAAAACGTGCAAGCGCGGCAAGGCTGAGCCCGCAAGCACGGTGTCCGACTCCCGCGGCTCGGAATTAAAGCTTGGCAAGCTGCTTGTCACTGCGTGTAACCAAAGCATCTCCACCCTTTTGACTGTGGGAGGACTCATAGTTTTCTTTTCCTGCCTGACCTCGAGTCTGCCTCTGCCCAATACCGTCAAGGCACTTTTTGAGATGACAAACGGCCTGAGCATGGGGCTTAACCCGCCGTTTTGCGCATTTTTGCTCTCCTTCTCGGGCTTGTGCATCATTCTGCAGGCACTTGCTCTCGGCCCCGAAAAGATAAAGCCGATGGAATTCATCGGCTGTAGGTTGATCTCGGGTGTTTTTTCGGCAATTTTTTGTGCAATATCCCAAGCCTGCTCGATATTCGTCGCAGCCTTAAGTATTGCAGTATGCTGTTTTTTGGTTTCCTTGGGGATTATTTGGAGAACTGGTCGCGACTGCGCTTTACCTGCTCGCCGGTCTTTACAAGATAGGACTCAAGCTCCTCAAGAACGTCGTTTGCATAAGCCTTGGCACCGAGGCGGATCTCCTTTGCGCTGAGCTTTGCATCGTTTATGAGCTTCTCTGCCTCCTGCTCGGCGGCCTGCATAATGGCGGTCTCGCTTACCATCTGCGCCGCCTGCTTCTTGGCCTCATCAATATACTGCTGAGCCTCGGTCTCTCCGTCTGCAAGTATCTGACGGCGCTCCTTGATTATGTTGTTTGCCCTCTCAAGCTCAATGGGTAGATTATCCCTTATATCGTCTATAAGATCCAGGCACTTGTCGGTATCGACCAATCTCTTGCTTGACATAAAGCCCTTCTTGGAGGCCTCAAGCTCATCAAACAGGGTATCCAGTAAATCGTTAATGGACATATTCATTCTCCTTTATATAATGATCAATATTTATGTAATATTTTTATTGTACCGTTTAAAAATTTTACCCTTATCCATACATGATATGCAAAAAGGTTTATTTTTGCTTACCCGCAAGCAAGAGTCTTTGCTTTACGGTATCAACGATGGCCTCGGGAACCATGCCCGAGATATCTCCACCAAGGTGGCCTATCTCCCTTACCACAGACGAGCTTAAAAATGAGTACTCGCTCGCCGTCATCAGATAGATGGCCTCAATGGATTTATCAAGCCTTTGGTTAAGCATTGCATACTGAAGCTCGTATTCAAAGTCCGAGACCGCTCTGAGGCCTCTTAATATCAGCTTTCCGCCCTTTTTGTTGATGTAATCCACCAAAAGGCCACCCGAGCTGTCTATGGAGACGTTTGGCATATCCTTGGTGCATATCTTAAGCATCTCCACCCTTTCCTCCACGGTGAAAAAGCCCTTTTTATTGGGATTTTGCAGTACCGCCACCACAAGATGGTCGGTCATCCTTGCGGCACGCTGAATAAGGTCAAAATGGCCAAGGGTTATTGGGTCAAAGCTACCCGGGTATATTATCATATCCTTCATTGTTCATTCCTCTTTAATTGTAAAAGCATAAGGCATCTTTTTCCGTAGGAGCGCATCTTTAAAACCGAAAGCCCGTCTACCGCCTCGGGCGGAAGAGCCTTGTCGTGCTCCAGCACCAGCACTCCGTCGGGGCTGAGCACTCCGCGCTCCACGATGCGGTCCTGTATTTTTTCATACATCCCCGCCCTGTAAGGGGGGTCGGCAATTATTATATCAAAGCTTTTTCCGCGCACGCTAAGCGTTGTAAGGGTCTGCTCCCAATCCGACTGCATTACCGAGCCTTCAAGCCCGAGCGCGCCGAGATTGTCCCTTGTTATCCTGCAGCTTTCACGGCTGATATCGGCAAAAACGCACTCCCCTGCACCGCGGGACAGGCACTCTATACCCATCTGTCCGCTTCCGCAAAAGAGGTCTAACACCCTTGCTCCGCCAAGCTGAAATGCAAGCATGCTCATAAGGGCCTCCTTGACCACGCTCGCGGTTGGTCGCACGTCGTTTCCCTTTGGGGAGATAAGAGCCCTACCCCTGAGGCTGCCTCCGGACACTCTCACGACTCGACCTCGTTTTGATCCTTTTGAACCACCTCTCCGTTAAGCACGGTCTCGTCATTCGGCATGGGGATAAACTTATTATCCTTGGGGAAGTACACCGCCTGCATATGCTTGGGTACCTCCTGGGCGCGCTTTTTAAAGCCGGTTATGTAGCAAACGCCGCACAGAATGACAAAGAGCACGATGGGAATAAGGAACATATACGGAAGCACCATGTTGGGGATGCCGATATAGTCAAACCCACCCAGCACCACAACATCCTTAAGCCCGAGCGCCGCAATGGGGGCCATGCCGGGAATGGCGGTCATGGTTGTGCACACGGTGGTGGCAAGCACAAGCACGGGAGTAAATGCGATAAATACAAAATACAGGGCGGTATAGAGCATATCCGCCTCATTGCCGAGGCCGTTTTCCCAGCCTCTGTATGCCATGAGGATATAAACGACCGTAGCGATAAGAGGGATGAGCATTACGATGCCGCCCGCTATAAAGCCCTTTGCGGGATAATAAAGCTGAGCTCTTGACTCCTTGAGCTGCTCCTTGCTTCCCTTGTTTCGAACGTAATTGATAACTGCACGGCAATCCTTTTCTCCCCATCTGGAGCAGTTATCCCATATCATACCCGCCATGAACAGTATGAAAACGCCGCCCGCAAGTATACGGAGAGGGTCGTTTATGTCCATTCCGAGTATCAAGGTAAGACCCATGATGGTAAAAAAGGTTATAACACAGAATACTAAGGCGATTTTTCCTGCAAATTTTAAGGTGTCCTTGATCATACAAAGCATCCTTCCGATTAATAGATTTCCTCTTGCGTATATACCCTGTGAAGAGGTACGTCGTGACTTTGGCTTGTAAAATCCGCCCTTTGAACAGAAAACGCGGCTCCGAAAAACACGGCGTTGCTTTTTGACAAAAATTTGTCGTAATATCCCGCGCCGTAGCCGATACGGTGTCTTTGTCGGTTAAAGGCAAGCATGGGACAGATTATAAGGTCGGGAGCGCCCTGCTCCCCCGTGGGCTCAAGTATGCCGTAGGCACCCACCTTGAGCTCACCGTTATAAAAATGCGCAGTCATGGTCCTTGAGGCTCGGTCGCAGATGGGAAGCAGTACCCTTTTGCCGTTTTTGAGGGCGTGGTGTATAAGCTCGTCCAGCGCTACCTCGCTTCCAAATGCCATATAGCACATTACGTTTTTGGCTTCTTTATACTCGCTACTGTTTATTATAGCACAACAAATGCTTTTTGAAAAGAATCTTCTTTGCTCCTCGGGTATGGCGTCCCTTACGGCAAGCAATTCCCTACGCCTCGCGTCCACAGTACACCTTGGGCACTCTTTTTGAAATGTTGAGCAGTATCTCGTAGCTGATGGTGTCGCAGATATCCGCCATCTCATCTGCATATATATGCTCATCGCCCTGCTCTCCGATAAGGGTCACCAGCGCCCCCTCGGAAGCACCTTGAATATCGGTAATATCAAGCATGAGCTGATCCATACATACTCTGCCCACCACAGGAGCCCTTTGTCCGTTTATAAGGCAGTATCCCTTATTGCTGTTGCCCCTTCTGTAGCCGTCTCCGTATCCTACGGGAGCAACCCCGATAAGCATATCCTTCTTGGCAAAAAAGCTTCTGCCATAGCCTATGCTCTCCCCCGCCTTAACGGTCTTTACCTGGCTAAGCCTTGTTTCCCACCTGAGCGCAGGCTTAAGTGGCAGCTTTTTCTTATCCACCTCGTTGGAGGGATAATAGCCGTATATGGCAATGCCGGGGCGCACCATATCGTAGAAAAGATGGGGGCAGTCTATGGTGGCACCGCTGCAGGATGCGTGACGGAGAATGTCGCTGTAGCCGTACTCCGAAAGAACGGCAAGCATTTTGTCAAACAGCTCCGCCTGCCTTAGGGTAAAGCTCTTATCAAGACAGTCGCTGGTCGCAAAATGGGTAAAGGCTCCCGTAAGCACCACGCTTGGATGCTCCTTAAGCCTGTCAAGCAGCTCCCGAAGCTCTTCCTCGGTCTGCACTCCGAGCCTTGCCATACCGCTGTCTATCTTAACGTGAACGGTAGCCCTTTTATTAAGCCTTTTGCAGGCACGCTCAAGCGCATCAAGGCAATCGGCACCGTAAAGGGTCTGGGTGATGTCGTATTTTACCGCATCGAGGTGACTGCCCTCAAAGCAAGCGCCCACGCACAAAATGGGCAGGGTTATGCCCGCCTCGCGCAGAGCAACTCCCTCCTCAACCGTGGCAACTCCAAGGGCGTATGCACCCTCGCGCACGCATATCTTGGCAACGGGAATAAGCCCGTGACCGTATGCATCCGCCTTTACCATGCACATTATTTTCGTATCACCCACGTGTTTTTTTATTGAGTTTATATTAAAGCTGATGTTATCCAGCTCCACGTAAGCGGTCGTAGGTCTGCTCACAAGCTACCTCCTTACAGGTTTTCAACCTGCTGTCTGGTTATAAGCTCTATTTTGTTTTCCATAAGCAGCTCCTCTGCCTTTTGGCAATCGTCCACCTTAAACATAATAAGAGCATTCTTACCTTGAGTATGCACAAAGGAATAAAGATATTCCACCGAAATATTGCCGTCGGTAAATATCTGCAGTACGTCGGCAAGTCCGCCCGGAGTGTCGGGAACCACAACTCCGATAACCTCGGTCTTGCTTACCATAAATCCCGCATCGCGAAGCACCTGCTCCGCCTTTGCGGTATCCTTTACTATGGCTCGCATGATACCGTAATCCGCGGTATCCGCAATGGACAGCGCAACAAGATCTATGCCGTTCTTGGCAAGTATCCTGGTAAGCGAGGCAAGCCTGCCCTTCTTATTTTCCATAAAAACCGAAATCTGATCTATATACATAATATTCCTCCCGGGAATTTCTTTTCATTGTTTTAATGCTTCGCAATGCGCCTCTACGCCCCGCGGATACATAATGCACTCCGTAAGCACCTCCAACGGTAGGGATGCGTCACAAGGCGCGTCGAAGGAAAAAGGTGCAGAGATAGTGCTTTACCTCCTATGATCCGTTATAAAGTGCTGTATCTGTGCTTTTCTTCCGAGCAAGCCGCGGAGGCGTACCAAGCGTACGCCGCACAAGGCGCGTCGAAGGAAAAAAGTGCAGAGACAGTGCTTTACCTCCTATGATCCGTTATAAAGTGCTGTATCTGTGCTTTTCTTCCGAGCAAGCCGCGGAGGCGTACGCTTGGTACGCCGCACAAGGCGCGTCGAAGGAAAAAGGTGCAGAGACAGTGCTTTAGAGCGGATCAAGCATTGTAGCCAAACTCAAACGCTGCCAGATTTATCTCTACCGTCTTTGGCGGAACGCATTGCTTGATAAGCTCAAGCCATTGGTCCTTGGAAAGATCTGTGGAGCGAGCAAGAATGCCGAGCATTACGGTGTTTACGCACTTGGGCGTACCCGCCTTTACTGCCAGGGAAAGGGCATCAACGGCGGTAATATCCACGTTTTTTTGCTTAAGGATATCAAGAATATCACAAGGATACTCCATGGCGCCGCTTACAACGGGCATGGGAAGTATCTGTTGAGTATTAAGAAGCATCTTTCCTCCCTTTTTAAGATAGGGAAGAGCACGAAGAGCCTCAAGGCGCTCAAAGGCAAGCACGATATCTGCCTGACCGTTTTCTATGATGGGCGAGGATACCTCATCCCCCATGCGAACGTAGGTGACAACGCTTCCGCCGCGTTGGCTCATTCCGTGAACCTCGCTGACCTTTACGTCCTTATAAAGCATTGCACCCATATTACCAAGTACACGGCTGGCAAGCAGGGTTCCCTGACCGCCTACGCCAACTATTACAATATTAAGTCCCATAACCTCTACCGTCCTTTCATCACTGCTTAACGATGGCACCCTTGGGGCAGATGGATGCGCACTGTCCGCAACCAACGCAAAGGGATCCATCCACAATAGCCTTCCCGTTTTCAAAGCGAAGGGCAGGACAAGCAATGCCCATACATCTGCGGCAGCCGATGCAGGCATCGGTAACCTTCAGAGGCGTAGTCTTCGCCTTTACGATAAGCGCGCAAGGGTGGCGAGCAATAATGACCGAGGGACAAGGATTGTTGATGGCTCTTGTGATGCACTCCTTGAGCTCCTTTGCATTAAAGGGATCCACCACCGCAACGTCCTGAACGCCAAGAGCACGACAGAGCTGCTCAAGATCTACAGCGGGAGCCTCGTCGCCGCGAACATCCTTACCCGTTGCGGGATTCTGCTGATGTCCCGTCATTCCGGTTATAGAATTATCAAGTATCATAAGGGTGGAATTACCCTTGTTGTACACCACGTTTAAAAGTCCCGTAATTCCAGAATGCAGGAAGGTGGAATCTCCGATAACCGCAACGGTCCTTTTGGGATCCACCGCGCCCGAACGGTCAAGTCCGTGTGCCATGGACACACTTGCACCCATGCACACACATGCATCAATGGCGCTTAGCGGTGCGGCAGCGCCCAGAGTGTAGCATCCGATATCACCCATAACCGTAAGTCCCATACGGCTTAAGGTATAGAACACCATTCTGTGAGGACATCCCGGGCAAAGCACGGGGGGTCTTGCGGGAAGGGCGGGTACGGTATCAAACTCGGGCTTTTTGCCGGTAAGTGCCTCGGCTATCATATTGGTGCTGTACTCGCCCTGAAGGGTGAAGATATCCTTACCCTTGCAGGCAATTCCGAGGGCGCGCACGTGGTTTTCCACGATGGGCTCAAGCTCCTCGGCAATAATAAGCTCCTCAACGCTTGCGGCAAAGCTCTTGATGAGCTCATCCGGAAGAGGATGGCACATGCCAAGCTTTAAAAACGACGCCTCGGGCATGGCTTCCTTGGCATAGCGGAAAACCGCGCCGCTGCAAATAATACCAAGCTTACCGGTTCCTTTGATCATTTGGTTGATGCCGCTTGTGTTGCAATCCGCGCCAAGCCTTGCCATACGCTTTATGACAAAGTCGTGTCTGGGGCGAGCAAATGCAGGCATCATGGTGTATTTTGCGGTCTCCTTTTTATAAGGAACAAGGTCGGTGGAGTCGGCATCGCGGCGCTCCACAAGGCTCTGAGAGTGAGCTATCCTTGTAGTAAGACGCAAAAATACGGGGGTATCGTATTCATGGCTTATCTTAAATGCAAGGCGGCAATAGTCGTAGCATTCCTGAGAATCGGATGGCTCAAGCATGGGAATATGCGACGAGATCGCATAATAACGACTGTCCTGCTCGTTCTGTGAGGAGTGCATACCGGGGTCATCGGCAACCACAATTACAAGGGCGCCGCGCACACCGGTATATGCCGCGGTAAACACGGGGTCTGCCGCCACGTTCATGCCAACGTGCTTCATGCAGCACATTGCCTTTGCACCGCCAATGGAGGCGCCCACCGCTACCTCGGCGGCAACCTTCTCGTTAGGTGCCCATTCGATGTGACGGGTGGTATCCTTTGCGGCAAATTCTGTGATCTCGGTACTTGGGGTGCCGGGATAAGAGGATATCAGATTAACGCCGGCATCAAGGGCGCCGAGGGCGACCGCCTGATTGCCAATCATAAGCTGTGACATATGTAATCTCCTTTTGGATGCTTCTTTAATTTTTAAGATTTCTAAGATCGGTAACGTATTTGCCCTTACCCTCAAAGCGCTTGAGTGTGTTGGGCTCAACAAGCCTTACTGCGGCATCAAGCTGCAGGGTGACACGCAGGCGGGCACGGATCCTGGACTGCAAGCCCTCAAGGGTGCCGTAGTTTTCAAGCACCGAGGCGTTTGCGGGCTCAACAAGGATCTCCAGAGTATCAAGATATCCCTCTCTGCGAACGATTATCTCGTAGTGCGGGCCGATCTCGGGCACCTTGAGCAGTACCTCCTCTATCTGCGAGGGGAAGACGTTTACGCCGCGGATGATGAGCATATCGTCGCTTCTGCCCTGGATGGTGGTGTGGCGCACCGTGGTGCGTCCGCACTCACATTTGTCATAAACAAGACTCGTGATGTCCTTTGTACGATAGCGAAGCATGGGGATGCCCGTCTTTTCAAGGGGTGTGAGCACAAGCTCGCCCGTCGCGCCGTCGGGAAGTACCTCGCCGGTTACGGGATCGATGATCTCGGGATAGAAATAATCCTCATTTATATGCTGTCCGCATTTATATACGCACTCGCCCGAAACGCCGGGGCCCAGCACCTCGCTTAAGCCGTAGTTCTGGGTGGCAACTATTCCGAAGCGGGACTCCACCTCGCTTCTCATTGCCTCGGTCATGCCCTCGCCGCCAAACATACCTATCTTAAGCTTGAGCTCCTTGCTTACTCCGAGCTTTTCCGCGGTCTCAGCAAGATAAAGAGCATAAGACGGGGTGGAAACAAGCAGAGTGGTTCCGAAATCCTTCATTATCATTATCTGTCTTTCGGTATTACCGCTTGATATGGGCACCACGGTAGTACCCAATCTCTCAAGACCGTAATGAAGACCAAAGGCACCTGTAAAAAGGGAATATCCAAAGGATATCTGAGCAATATCGCTTGGGGATGCGCCCGCCGCCACGGCAAGCCTTGCAATACATCGGCTCCACATGTCAAGGTCCTCCCTGGTGTATCCAACCACCGTGGGCTTACCCGTGGTTCCGCTTGATGCGTGAATGCGCACTATCTTCTCCATCGGCACCGCAAAAAGTCCGTAGGGATAGTTATCCCTCATATCCACCTTGGTGGAGAAGGGTATGTATCTGATGTCCTCCAGCTTGCGGATATCGTCCGGATGCACACCTGCGGCATCCATCTTCTTTTTATAATGAGGAACGTTTTGATACGTAAAGCTTATCTGCTTCTTCATGCGCTGCAGCTGAATGGCGCGTATTTGCTCTCTTGATGCAGTTTCTATCTGCTCGTCGTAAAATCTCATGCTTAACCTCTGAAAATATTCTAGCCACCGTAACACCGTGCTATATAATAATACAGAATATATTATATCGCAAATCTTAATAAAAATAAAGTAAAAATTGCGTTTAAACGTCATTATAGTGCTGATTTTTACAATATATTTTATTTTTACTCGCAAAGAAGAAAAAAAACGCATTTTCTTCACTTGACCCCGCCATTTTAATGCGATAAAATATCCTTAATAAATTTTATGTCGTTTAAAATACCATTGAGGTTTTAAGGTATCCATCATGAAGCAGTATGTATTAATAATTTCCTTTATGCTCATCCTGTGTCTGTGTGCTTGCTCCTTTAACGGCGCAACACTTACCGCCACCGATAACGCCACCGCATCGCCGACAGCTGCATCGCCCTCTCCGACCGCCCCAAATGCCTTCTGCTCTCCCGAGCTCACGCTGACCGCATCCCCCGAAGCTCCCCCTACTCCCGAGGCAACCCCCGAGATAACCGAGACACCCGAGATAACCGAGACACCCGAGGCAGCTCCCGAGGTAACTGCGACATTGGAGGCCGCCACACCCGAGATAACCAAGACTCCGAGTCCCACCTTTTCATTGCCCTCCCCGGGAGAGCCGGACAAATGCGATATGCGGCTTACTGTTGATAAGCACGGCCTTCCCTCTGCAGATGCTCCGGTGTGTCAGGGTATAGGCTTTAATCTGCGCGCCGTTTTGACGGGTGAGCACCCCATTTTAAGCGTCACGGTCACTATGATCGACTACAAGGGTAACTCCTACAGCGCAAGCGTCGGGTTTGCACGGTCTGATAACGTTACCGAGGTAGACTTCTGCACCGAGCAGCTCGGGCAAGCATCCCTTGACTCCTACGCACTTACCGACAAATTAAAATGCGGAAAATGTCTTATAAACGTCTATGCCCTCGACAGCTCCATGTCGAGCCCCGCACTTTTATATTCCTCCCACTTTAATAAAATATCCGATTCCAAGACCTTTACCCTCTCGCCCAATAATTTCCGTTATGATTTTTATTATTCCTGTCTTGATTTCTTTGAAAACGAGGAGGATTTCCTCTTCACCTTTAAAAACGATAGCGGAAGAAACATAACCCAAAGCTCTCAGTGGGTAAGGGATAACCTTGTGAAGATAACCTGCTGGCAAGGCAAAAAGGTCACCGTACACAGAACCGCTGCACCGTATTTCGAAAAGGCGTATCAATACATCAGCTCTACGTTGCTCCGCGTTTCCTCGCCCGATTTCGACAGCGGCATCATCCCGCTCTCCGACGTAGCCGCCGTTCCTTACGGCTCCTACGTCTCCCGCTTCGTAAGCGGCAAGCGCTTTATCAGCCACCATGCCTTTGGTACCGCACAGGACATAAACGCAAATTATCCCTCCAACACAAACAATATCTTAAACAAAGAGCTTATTGCCTCCGAGGTCGCACTTTTACAGTATAATGGCATCAAGAACGAAGAAGGCCGCAAATATTATGATTTTGCATATATGGGCAATTGTGCAGATATTCGCGGAGGCGTTCCCGAGACCGTATCCAACTATCTTGTATACGAGCTTGCCTTCTTCAGGGCAGGCTTCTGCTGGGGATATTATTACGATCACACCTGCGACACCATGCACTTCTCACTTACCGAGCTTGCCACCTCTCTCCACGAGCCCGAAAACGGCGGTCTCAGAAGGATCTACGAGTATATAGATTGATATTTCAAAAAAGCCAAGCCACCGTTCCTTTTAAGAGCGGTGGCTTTTCATTGGTTCCCGAAAACCACCCGCTAAGCGGGTGGTTCAGTATAGGCTTTTGCCGTTGAGCAATCCCGCCGCAGCGGTAGGCTCCCCTGTGTAAGGGGAGCTGTCAGAGAAGCTGACTGAGGGGTTGTTTGAG
>JAFXDC010000039.1 GCA_017516345.1 Clostridia bacterium
ATGATATAACCGAGCTCATCGTTGCACAATCCAACAATCAAAAGACGTTCCACACCATAACGTGCGGCAATATGTTCAAGTGCTTCGGGATCACCATCGCTTAGTCCTTGACCACTGACGAGTTCAGGGAATATTTCACCCGGGATAAGCGCAAAGGTAACCGAACCTAGCGTCAAAACGCTAAGCTCGCTGTGAATCACATAACCGGTATCACTTTTTCCGCGACTCGTCTCATTACCGAGAATGCCAAGAAATTTGTAATAGAAAAACAAGGTATTATCCAGTGGCACCTGCATAGAAACACTTGAAAACGAGAGGTTTGGAGAGAGTTCAGTTTCATCACATATTGACAATACAGATTCGGTAATACGTTCTGCTGTATACTGCATATTCGTTACCGCGTCGAAGGGCGTGACCAGTTCGCGAGTCATGATCAGTCCGCCGATAGCACTCGGCAAATACAACGTATCATCGCCGCAGGCTTGTAGAAGGTTATCTGCCAATGCGCCCGGAAAATCGCGGCTGAGCATAGTGTTATCACCACGCAGAGATTCGGCGTGCGCAGCATAGGAGAGCAGACGAATGCCGTTTTTCGATTCGTCGCTCGGAATAAAACGCAGTTGGTGAAGCATGGGATCATATTCGATGGGTAACCTGGAATCGTGCAACATATCCTCTGGCACGGTGTTGCCATAGTGCAGGGTGCCTGCACAGCGATCTGCATACGCCTCTTTAGCGGCGGAGACGGCTGCATTGATAAGATTCGTCATGAAAGCTTGGTTTTTGCCGTCGATTGCTGTGGGACCCCAAAGTCCCAGTGTATCTGCTCCGGCGTGGCTGTGTGTGGCATATACGTTGACTGAAATACACCCCACCTTACGACAAAAGCTAGCTAGTTCCTTACGAATCGTGTCCACTGTGTCCTTGCCGAGCCCCACGCAATCAATGCCGATCAACAAAATACCGTTGCTGCCCGTGTCTATCCAAACAGCGTTCGCGCGTTGCAGATCCAATACACCCGTAATTTCGCAGCCTGCATGATAACCCGCGATGTAAAGCGGTTGATTACTTTCCTCGGGCAATGCAATTTCCTCTGAACCAAAGCCCATACGCCAAGTTCCTTCCTTGGACGAGAAGGACTTCATATATGGCGAGCAAGACGATAACAGCAAGCACGATATAAGAATCAAAATCAGAATTCTGATTATATTTCGTTTCATCTTATGCCTCCGTTCTTATAGACTGCCGATGAGGGGCAAAAGTGCCGCAAGCAGATCACCAAAGCGAATATCGTTGACACGCGTAAGCATCAGCGAGCAAGCAAAACCAACCGTCAACAGCAACACAAATAAGATAGTCCAAAGGATGATGTGTAGTGCAGATTGCTTGGCTATTGGGGAAAAGCGCCAAAGCGCAAAAGCATAGGCTCCAAACAGAAGCAAAGGGAACAACCAGTGCGGAGCGATCTGTGCATCTTTTGTTTGCTCAAAAATGCTTACAAAGTCAAATGCAGCGTCCGCATCCGCTTCAACGAACATTCCAATCAAACCTCCAAGGTTGCGCAAAACCAATACCGCCGCAAAAGTCGAAAGAATCGTGCCACCGAGCAGTGCGCTTATGCACAACCAAATCTGCTTTTTCGACGCATATTTCAACGAAATCACCCCTTATCCGGAAGTTTTACAAAAAAAGTTTTCGTTCCGTTTTTTTATTAAAACATAAATCTCTGCATTTGTAAAGCGCAGTGAATTGTTTTGTATCCATGAACTTGGTGGTGATTATGCGGTTTCGCAAGAGTTCGAGGCAGGCTTGAGAAAATTTTTTTGTACACTCAAATTGACAACTAAATTTTTGCCTATAAAAACAGAAAAAAACCTGACAGAATCAGAGTTTTTCTGTGGCTGTATCTTTTTTGCGTATGACTTCGAACTTTCACATAAATCACGGCGAAAGCCGTGTATATCATCTGCAACTTGTTGCGGTATATCATCAATGCGAAGCATTGTATATCATCAAGCCGCAGGCAGATGCACGCTGGTGCGTGATGAGATACAAGGGCGGCTCGCCGCCCTTGATGATATCCACGACTGCGTCGTGATGATATACCAAGCCTGCGGCTTGGATAAACAAAAACAGAACATTTGTCGGTAGACAAATGTTCTGTTTTTGTTGGGTGGGACTTTTGCCCCGGAGGGATACGGTGCGCTCTCGGTTTTTCCTACGGCTCCGAGCCGTTACGGCGCAACCTTCGTGCTCCCGACTCCACAGTCCAAAAAGCCTGCGCGGCTTTTTGGCTGCTCCGACGAACCTTTTTGCCTTCGGCAAAAAGTTCTTACCCTCCTGTCCGCCAAAAAAATATGCCACCCTGATGGGTGGTTTTTGCCTCGGAGGGATACTCTGCGCTCTGCATTTTTTTGACCGCTGTTTGCGGTGCCCAAAAAAATTTGCAGTGCTCGAGACTCCGCAGTCCGACTCGCTTTGCGATCCGGCTGCTCCGACGAACCTTTTTGCCTTCGGCAAAAAGTTCTTACCCTCCTTCGTAGTCAAAAAAACATACCACCCATAAGGGTGGTATGTTTTTTTGGCGGAGAAGGAGGGATTCGAACCCTCGAGACGCTATTAACGCCTACACGATTTCCAGTCGTGCGCCCTCGACCAAACTAAGCGACTTCTCCATTATTATTCAAGACGTGTTGTATTATACATCATCTTTTTAAAAAAGGCAACACTTTTTTTGCTTTGTGTGAAAAAAATTATAACGCAGGCTTTTATTGGTTTTTTACGGGATAGAAGTTGTGAATTTTCAAAAATATGCTATAATCAATATAAATATAATTATTCGGAGCATCAAAATGAAAAGCTTAATTTCCGCATTTTTGAGTTTTCTTTGTTTATTTCCCGTTTCCGCACTTGCTCAGAGCACTCCCACGCCGAGCGCTACCGAGCCCGCGGCCATGGCCGCGCCCCAAAACGCCACCCAGACCCTGCTTATAATAGTCGGCATCGTGGCGGTCATAGCGGTGGTGCTGTTCTTTATAGTCAAGCAGCCCAAAAAAGGCAATAGGCAATAATTATGGACCACGAGGTCATATACTCCTCAAGAAGGACGCTGTGCATCCAGATAAAGGACGGTCGGGTAATAGTAAGGGCGCCGTGGCGATACCCGCGCACCAAGATAGATGCTTTTGTCTCCTCGCACGAGGGGTGGATATCAAAAAAGCTTAATGAAAAAAGGGAAAAGACCCCCATAGAACGGGAATATTCTCCCGACGAGATAGCCATGCTTAAAAAACGGGCACGGGCAGAGCTCATACCCCGCGCCATGGAGCTGAGTCAAAAAAGCGGGCTTAGCGCCAACGGCTTTTCCGTGTCGGGTGCGCGCACCCGCTACGGAAGCTGCTCATGGCAAAACCGCATAACCCTTTCCTGCTTTCTTGTGCTTTATAAGCAGGAGTATATCGATTACGTAATAATGCACGAGCTTTGCCACACGGTGCATAAAAATCACTCCGCAGACTTTTACGCTCTGCTTGAGCGCTTTATCCCCTCCTGCAAGGAGGTGCGCCGCCACTTAAGAAACGGCGATCATTTATAATAAAAACAGGCTCCCTACGATGGGAGCCTTTATTTATTCAAAGAATTCCTTCATTGAGGCTATATATTTATCGGGCGCTATCATATATGCAAGTCCGTGGCCTGCATTTGGGATGGTGACAAGGCACTTTCTGCTTGCGCAGGCGTCGTAGCATTCTTGTGCCATATAGCAGGGGACAAAATCGTCGGCCTCGCCGTGAATTATCATCACCGGCACCTTACAATTCTTAAGCGCCTGGATGGGTGGATACTCGTCGATGTTGAAGCCGCCCAAGAGACTCGCGCTCAGCTTTATATAAAGATACATAAATTTCGGGGGGAGCTTCATATTTTTTGTGACCAGCCGAATTATCTCCCTTTGGGAGGAGTAGCCGCAATCGGCAAGCACGCCGATGACGTTCTCGGGCATTTCTCTTCCTGCCGCCATCATAACCGTGGAGGCGCCCATGGACACCCCGCAAAGCAGTATCCTTACATCCTTACCGAAGCGAGCCACGGTATAGTCTATCCACGCTTTGCAATCGCGGGACTCCTTGACTCCGAAGGTAATGACCCTTCCCTCGCTTTTGCCGCAGGCACGCTGATCCACCATTAAAACGTTATGTCCAAGCTTAAAGCAACGCTCGATACCGCCGCACAGGTCGCGCTCGGAATTACCGCGATAGCCGTGGAACATAAGCTCTATTATGCCTCCCGGGTTGCACTGGTAATACTTACCGTATAGCTTCAGCCCGTCATAGGAGGTAATGGTGATCTCCTCGTGGGGCAGACTGCGCGCCTGCTTCATCCATGCCACCATCTGCATCTTGTGGGGAAGGTAGATATCCCCCTCGGGGATCTCGAACTCCTCCTTTGGCGGCCTTTGCTTGTGATAAAAGCAGGTAAAAAAGCTTATGAGAGTTGGTGCTATAACAAGAAAAATAAGCACCAATGCAATTATTAAATAGGGCATAAAAGACCTCTTGAATTAAAATATAATTAATTATACCACGGCAACGTATATTTTTCAACGGCAAATATCTGTTGTTCTTGTCTTTATTGGGTATTTTTTAGAATAAATCAAGTTTAATTTGCCTGCAGGTATTGCAATTCGGATCAATATTTGATAAAATTAATTACGCCTTGCGAAAAAGGTGAAAAAAAGTAAAAAAGGATGGCTTTATGTCGGAAGTAAATTATAAAAACAAAAAGCATTACAATACGGCAAAATATCCAATTCGTCAGCCCCTGATAATAACCTGGGCGATATGGCTTTTGTGCAAATTATCCCTGATAGGCAAGAAATACAAGGTGGAAAAGATAAACATGGAGGGGCTTGAGCCTCCGTATATGATACTTAGCAATCATATGCATTTCATTGATTTTAAGCTGCTTGCCATGGCCACCCTTCCCCACAGAGTAAACAACGTGGTAAGCATTGACGGATACTATCGCCGCCCGTGGCTGCTTGAGCTGATAGGCGGCATCTGCACCCGCAAATTCACAATGGATATGCACCTTATAAAATCCATAAGCAAGGTGCTGCGACGTGGGGATATTCTGTGCATGTATCCCGAAGCAAGGTACTCCCCCTGCGGTGTGGAGTCCTACATGCCGGAGAGTCTTGGAAAGCTCATCAAGATGAACAAGGTGCCCATCGTGGCGGTGGTGCACAGAGGAAATCATCTTGGCTCACCGTTCTGGAATTATCGCCAAAAGAAAAAGGTGGAGTATCACACCACGGTTACTCAGATACTTACTGCCGAGCAGATAAAGCAGATGACCCCCGACGAGATAAACTATGCGGTACGCAAGGCCCTCACCTATGACGATTACCGTTATCAAAAGGATCGCGGCATCCTTATAAACGAGGAACACCGTGCCGAGGGTCTGCACAAGGTGCTGTATCAATGTCCTCACTGCATGACCGAGCACAAAATGGACTCCAAGGGGGACGAAATATTCTGCGCGAGCTGCGGAAAGCGTTGGAGATGGCAGAGCGACGGTTATCTTAAGGCACTTGAGGGTCGGACCGAGTTTGACCATATACCTGATTGGTTCTTATGGGAGCGCGAGCAGGTGCGCAAGCAGGTATTAAGCGGCCAATACCGCTTTGAGGACGAGGTGGAGGTGTAGTCTCTGCCCCGCTGTTGGCGCTTTGAGAGCCTTGGTAAGGCAAGGGTGGTGCACGACATAAACGACGGCTTCCGCATAGAGGGAGAATACCGTGGGGAAAAATACACGGTGCACCGCACTCCTCTTCAGACCAACAGCTTGCACGTGGAATACGACTACTGCTACATAAAGCCGTTTGATTGCTTTGATATCTCCACCGAAAACGACTCCTTCTACTGCTACCCAACCAAGCAAAACATTATAACCAAACTCGCATTTGCAACCGAGGAGATATACCTTTTGCATCAGCAAAATAAAAACGGTTAAAAAAACGAGGGATATTATGATCAGAGGTGCTGACATATCCAAGCAAAAGCAGGAGCTTTTCTCCCAGCTTGACGGCTTTTACAGCCGCCCCGCAACGGGGGGAATGGAGCTTGAGGCGGAGCTTTTAAGCTTAACGGATAAATATGAGGATCCTTACAAAAAGCGTGAGGTATCCTATACCTTTTTGTCTCAAACAATGGCGATAGAGGTCTTTTGCAAATGCCCCTTTGCCTTTGAGATAAACGACCGCAGCTCAAGGTCGGACGTTGAGGCGTCGGGCATAAGCTATTGGTACAGTCGCTTGCCCAAGGCACGCGCCGTACTTGAGGAATTCAATAAAAACATAGCGGGCGCTTACGAAAGCGGACTTGCGATATATTATCTGCCGGTGGATAACGGCCATCTGACCATTGATTATCACACTGTGCTTAAAAAGGGGCTTGCGGGAATAAAGGAGGATATTGCTCATTTTAAGGCAAGCGCACCGCAGTGCGCGGGTCTTTACAGCGCCATGGAGAGCGGTCTTGACGGATACGTCACCCTTGGACGCAGATTTTCGCAAAGGGCGCTTGGCGCCGCGGAGCAATGCGAGGGCAAGGACAGGGAGCGTATGCTTACCCTTGCAGACGTCATGAGCAGGGTGCCAGAGCATCCCGCGGGCAGTTTTATAGAGGCACTGTGCGCCATCGTCTTTATGTACTACGCGGTTCCCGCCCTTGACGGAGGCAACGTCAGCGTGCTTGGTCACGTAGACCTTCTGCTTGGTGAATATCTTGACGCCGACCTTAAAAAGGGAGCAATTACCCTTGAGGAGGCCTTTGACTATATCTGGCGCTTTTTATACATCCCCGACTGCCGCTTTGGGCTTGACCACAAGGGCACCAACTGCACCGTCACCCTGGGCGGGTGTGACGGGGACGGTGTCCCGGTATTTAACGAGGTAACGCGGCTGATCCTGAAGGCGTATATTCTTCTTGGATGCATGGATCCCAAGCTTAATCTGAGATTATCTCCAAAGAGCCCGAAGGAGCTTTGGGAGCTTGCGGCACTTGCCGTAAGCAAGGGTAACAATAATATTTGCATCTTTAACGATGAGGTCATCATAGGCGCCAACTGCAAGGCGGGCAAGCGCATACAGGACGCTCGCTTATACGTTGCGGGGGGATGTCAGGAAAACGTAATAGCAGGCTGTGAGCAAAGCTCCCGCGCCACGATATACATGAACGCTCTTGTATCCCTGGTTGGACTTTGGGATGACAGATGGGATAGGTTTGCTCTCACCTTTTGCAACCAAGCGCCCGAGCGGCTTGAGCAGAGCGATGGCTTTGACGACGTATACGCTAAGACCATGCGCAACCTTAAAATACATATAACCGCCCAGGTCAACATGAAAAACATTTCGGAGAAAAAGGGCGTGGATTGGTGCTTAAGTCCCGCGCACTCGGCTCTTCTGGGAGACTGCATCAAAAACGGCAAGGATATGTATTCGGGCGGCACCCGCTACAGCTCGGGCTCGGTCTCCCTTGCGGGAATAGCCACCCTGCTTGACAGTCTGCTTGCCATAAGGTGGGCGGTATTTGACGAGGGTCTTATAAGTCTTTCCGAGCTTGCGGAGGCGGTAAAAAATAATTTCAAGGGCCGCCGCGAGCTTCGCGACGCCATTATCAGGCATGCTCCAAAGCTTGGCCGCGACAAGGAGGCATCCGCCTTTGCGCGGCGCTTCTTCTTAGGCGTTGCCGCCCTTTCGGATGGACTTAAAAACACCCGCGGTGGCAAATACGAGGCGAGTCTTTTCTCCTTCAGAAGCTTTACCGCCCTTGGCTGTAATTTCCCTGCCACCCCCGACGGAAGGCTTGAGGGGGAATATCTGTCGGCGTCGGCATCCCCATCCCTGCTTGCGGAGGCTCATGCCACTGCGGTGATATCCTCGGTCAAGGATATCGACTTTACCGATTATCCCGTTGTTGCGGTCAGCGACGTTAAGATACCCAATATCGGCAAGGAAAACGTGGAGGCACTTATGCGGGTATTTATTAAAAACGGCGGCTCGGTATTGCAGTTTAACGTAGTGGATCAGCAGACCCTGATGGATGCCAAGGCGCATCCCGAGCTTTACCCCGATCTCGTGGTAAGGGTAAGCGGCTTTTCCGCGCGCTTCGTATGCCTGACTCCTCAGGAGCAGGACGAGGTAATACAGCGCATCTACGGCTAGAAAATATCATATGCACTAAAAAGGAGATCCACCTGCAAGCACAGATGGGTCTTTTTATAAAAATGCCCCTTAAGGCGGACAAGCCTTAAGGGGCGCTTTGATTTTTTATTAATATTTGCGCGCACAAAGCGCGCTCCGTTATTTATGTATTATGAATGTAAATGTTGGAATCGGTCTATTTTTCGGTGTTTTTGGTTCTTTTTTTTACAAAGCGAATGTGTTATAATATTATTGATAAATTGATAAACGTTTAAAGGAGTGAAATTATGTATTTGAAATTAAAGAGATCGTTCGCCGTAAGATCCATTGTGATAGGCATTTTATGCGCCGTATTGCTTCTTACGGGCTGTAACGTTACAGAAAACCCATCCGCAACACCTGCGGATCAGCCAAGCCCGACACCCGACCCCGCCAAAACAGTATCGCAGTCTCACGTTATGCAGTTTACAAACGAGCTTGACGGCATATACAACTACTGCCCGTCAATAATGCAAATGCCCGACGGCACCTTGTACATATATTACTGCACCAACCGCGAATCGTACGTAATAGTGGATCATATCGGTATGCGCAAGGGTACGCGAAATTCCGACGGAAGCATAAGCTGGGGCGAGGAGGTTATCGTGCTTTCCCCCACCGACGGTGCCTGGGACAGCATGCACGCCTGCGACCCGTCCGTAATTGCCGGCGAATTTGTTTACGGCGGCGAAACCTACAATTACCTTATGGCGTATCTTGGATGTGTCACCAAGGACAACCAGGACAACGAGGTGGGCATTGCGGTTGCAAAGAGTCCCGAGGGGCCGTTTATAAAGGTGGACTGCAATCCTATTATTAAATACGAGCACGACGACAGCCTTTCCATGTTCCAATGGGGCGTAGGTCAGCCCAGCGTTGTGAGCATTGACAAAAAGGGTCAGGTATGGATATTCTATTCCATCGGTGATAAGAAGGGATACAGAGTAGGAGTTGACGCCTGGGATCTGTCAAACCTTGATGCGCCGATACTGCTAAGCTCAAACGATCTTCCCCATACCGGTCTTAAGACCATTAACGGCAGGGGCGGAGATTATCTTAACAACCCCGACGTGGTTTATGATGAAAATGCCCGGCGCTTCTACGTTTCCTCTGATGCTCATCCCCATCCAAGTGATGATCCAAACTACGTTTCCTCGCATTTCAGAGTATCTTATTTTGATAAGCCCGAAAGCTTCTCAAAATTCAAGTGGACCGAATACGACCTTTGCTCTCCCGATATGACGGGCTTTGCAAGAAACCACAACACCGGTATATTGCGCAACGAATACGGCCATCTGGTGAGCAACGGTTATCTTACGGTATTCTACACCGGAGCCATTGCGGGAAAAGACACCTTATGGAGCTACAGAATACATAACTACAACCTTGCTCTTCCTGAATAGCTTGAATTTTAAAAGTCCCTTGAAGCATTGCTTCAAGGGACTTATTTTTTAAAGCTCTGGCTTAAAGGCAGGCATAAGCTCCAGCTTAAAGAGATTTGCCTTATGCTTTTTGTCGATGAGCTCCTTGGTCTTGGGGTCATCTATCTCGCCCGTACGGATATAACGGTCAAGCACGGCGTAGGTAAAGCCGAGATTGTCCTCATCGGTCTTGCCGCAAAGTCCGTCGATGGGGGTCTTGTCAACAAGGTCGATGGGAAGTCCAAGCTCGTAGCCTATCTGCTTGACCTCTGCAACGGTAAGATGAGAAAGAGGGCTGAAGTCACCCACCGAGTCACCGTATCGGGTGGAGTAGCCCACCCAATCCTCCGAAAGGTTGCAGGTGTTTACCACCCTGCCGTTACAGCTTTGGGATATGGCATAGACCACCGACATACGTATTCTCGGGGAAAGATTGTTGCGGGACTGATCGGTTATCTCTAACTCCTTGGGAAGATTGTCAAGCACACCCTTGACGGCATCCTTGATATTTACCACGTAATGCCTTATGCCCAGGTGCTCAACAAGCCTGTATGCGCAGTCGATATCGTGCTGCTCGCCGTTTGGCATGAGCACGCCGATGACCCTGTCCGCGCCCAGCGCC
Organism: Clostridia bacterium; assembly: GCA_017516345.1. Taxonomy (GTDB): domain Bacteria; phylum Bacillota; class Clostridia; order Christensenellales; family QALW01; genus UMGS1338. Next base: position 10,289 of record JAFXDC010000039.1, read on the forward strand.
TCAACGCAAAGCGCCGCCGCCACCGAGCTGTCCTTGCCTCCCGAGATGCCCAGCACTGCATTACAGCCCTTGCCGTTTTTATCAAAAAAGTCGCGTATCCACGCCACGCAATCGTTTTTTATCCTCTTGGCATCAAACATATTATACCTCCAATACTACTCTTACCAAAATTACCGTTATTATTTAATTAATTGTACATTTCAAAGAAGAATTTGTCAATGCAAAAAAGCCGTCTCCTCAGAGACGGTTTTCGCTTATAATTTTTTATTTTACTAAGCTGTATATTTTTATATAACCCTTATTTCCCCGTTGAGCCGAAGCCGCCATCACCGCGGAGGGTGTCGGGAAGCGAGTCGGTAAGACAGAAATCCAGCGCCATAAAGGGCAGGACTGCCATTTGGGCGATTCTGTCGCCGGGATTTACCGCTTGCGGGATATCGGAATCGTTATGCAGAGCCACGATATACTCGCCGCGGTAATCGCTGTCGCACACTCCCACGCAATTTGCGGGGCGGAGTCCCTGCTTTGCGGCAAGGCCGCTACGGGCAAATATGGCGGCAAAGTAGCCGTCGGGAAGAGCAAATGCAAGGCCCGTACCTATTTTTGCGGTGGTATGGGGAGGTATCTCCACGGTGGCGTCGATGCAGGCGTAAAGATCGTAGCCTGCGGCGTATGCCGAGCCGCGGGTGGGAATTATGGCGCTATCCTTTAGCTTTTTAACCGAAATATTCATATCTTCACCGATCCTCGGATTTTTTGATATTATATCATACTTTTTTAAGGTTATCAACCATTCCAGGGCACGACCTCGCCCTTTTTCAGGGTTGCGGGCAGGTCGATTATGCGTTGGTTGCTTGAGCCGCGGAAGCGCAATGAGATATCGTACTTATCCGCCTCAAATTTACCGTCCACCAAAACGTCGATGAGCTTGAGCAACGGCAGGGTTTCGGGGCAATGGCACCGCGCTTTATCATCAAGCAGCTCCTCAAGGGTAAAGCCGCTGTACGCCCAGATATCCTTGTCCGGATATATCTGTCTCACTCTTTTTACAAAGGGCAGAAGGGCCTGCTGGTTGCTTATCTCAAAGGGCTCGCCGCCAAGCAGGGTAAGTCCCCTGATGTAATCGGGGGCGAGCATATTTATTATCTGCTCCCGTGCGGCATCGTCAAAGGGGGTGCCGTAGGAGAAATCCCAGGTCTCCCTTTGAAAGCAGCCGGGGCAATGATTTCTGCAGCCCGAAACGAACAGGGTGACTCGCACCCCCGCTCCGTTTGCGATATCACAATTTTTAATATTACCGTAATGCATTAAAGATGTAACACTCTTTCCTTTATCTCTTGTGTTCTGCCCTGATTCCAGAACTGCGAGCCGATATAGCCGCAGGTACGGCGGGCGACGTTCATGCGGTTCTGATCGGTATTACCGCACTTGGGACAACGCCAGATGAACTTGCCGTCCTGCTCAACTATCTGTATCTCGCCGTCAAAGCCGCACTCGGAGCAGTAATCAGACTTGGTGTTAAGCTCTGCGTACATGATGTTATCGTAAATAAAGCGGATGACCGCAAGCACGGCATCAAGGTTATTCTGCATATTGGGCACCTCGATGTAGCTTATGGCGCCACCCGAGGAAAGATGCTGGAATTTTGCCTCAAAGCGAAGCTTTTCAAAGGCATCGATGGGCTCGGTGACGTGTACGTGGTAGCTGTTTGTAATATAGCCCTTGTCGGTAACCCCCTCAATGACGCCGAAGCGGCGCTGTAGGCACTTGGCAAACTTATAGGTGGTGCTCTCTAAGGGAGTGCCGTAGATGCTGAAGGCAATGTTTGTCTGCTCCTTCCATTTGTTGCAGGCATCGTTCATATGCTCCATTATCCTTATTGCAAAGGGTGTTGCCTCGGGATGGGTATGGGACTTGCCCGTCATAAACTTAACGCACTCATAGAGTCCCGCATAGCCAAGGGATATCGAGGAATATCCGCCAAAGAGGAGCTTATCTATGGTCTCGCCCTTTTTAAGGCGGGCGCAGGCACCGTACTGCCAGAGTATGGGGGCGGCATCGGAGAGAGTGCCCTTCAGACGGTTGTGGCGGCACATGAGTGCACGGTAGCACAGCTCAAGGCGCTCGTCGAATATGCTCCAGAATTTTTCGGTATTTCCCCCCGAGGAGAGTGCCACGTCCACAAGGTTTATGGTTACCACGCCCTGATTGAAGCGGCCGTAGAATTTATAATTACCCTCCTCGTCCTTCCAGGGAGCAAGAGCAGAGCGGCATCCCATTACCGGGAAGCAGTTGCCCTCCTTAAGCTCCTTCATCTTCTTTTCCGAGATATAGTCGGGCACAAGGCGCTTTGCACTGCACTTGGCGGCAAGCTTGGTAAGGTAATAATATTTGGAGTCGGCGTGCACGTTGTCCTCCTCAAGGACGTATATAAGCTTGGGGAAGGCGGGGGTTATCCATACTCCGTCCTCATTTTTAACACCGATATAACGTTGAGCGAGCATCTCCTCTATGATTATTGCAAGATCCTGCTTCTCCTGCTCGTTTTTCGCCTCGTTAAGGTACATAAACACGGTTACGAAGGGGGCCTGTCCGTTGGTGGTGAGCAGAGTGACCACCTGATACTGAATGGTCTGCACGCCCTTGTTGATCTCGCTTCTTAAGCGCTTTTCGGCAATGGCGTTTATCTGCTGTTGGGTCATCTCCACACCCGCATCCGCCATCTCTGCGGCAACGTCGCGGCGAAGCTTTTCGCGGCTGACCTGCACGAAGGGGGCAAGGTGGGCAAGGGAGATGCTCTGTCCGCCGTACTGGTTGGATGCCACCTGCGCTATTATCTGGGTGGCGATATTACAGGCGGTGGAAAAGCTGTGGGGCTTTTCTATCATTGTGCCGGAAATGACCGTACCGTTTTGCAGCATATCCTCCAGATTAACAAGGTCGCAGTTGTGCATATGCTGCGCAAAGTAATCGGCATCGTGGAAGTGGATGATGCCCTCGTTGTGAGCCTGCACAATGTCCTGAGGAAGCAGGATGCGGTTTGTAATGTCCTTGCTGACCTCGCCCGCCATATAGTCGCGCTGTACGCTGTTGACGGTGGGGTTCTTGTTGGAGTTCTCCTGCTTTGCCTCCTCGTTGTTGCACTCGATAAGGCTTAATATCTTATCGTCGGTGGTGTTGCTTTTGCGCACGAGGGAGCGGGTATAGCGGTAGGTGATGTACCTCTTTGCCACCTCGAAGGCACCGTGGGCCATTATCTGCTTCTCCACAAGGTCCTGTATCTCCTCCACCGACAGGGCGCGGTTCATCTTCTGGCAGGAAAGAGCCACAGACTGCGCGATGCGCTTTATCTGCATGGGGGTCATTTTTTCCGCGTCGTTCACAACGTCGTTTGCCTTTGTTACGGCAACCTCTATTTTTTCAATATTAAAGTCTACCTCAGAGCCGTTTCTCTTGATTATTTTCATGCTTTTCTCTCCTTTGGTGATGGTCATTCTTCTTTAAAAAAACCGTTTGTTTACTATTTATAGTGATAAGCTTATATATAATACACCATATATTGTTTTTTTGCAAGGATATATTATCAAATAAAAAATAATTTGTCAATATATTTTCCGAATTTTCTGAAAATATATTTTCCCATTAAAAAAGCAGGCTCTCGCCTGCTTGATCTTGTTTTACGCCTCTGCTTTTTTTGCGCATTTTTACACTTTTTTAAAGGGATATTTGCCGTGCATTTTTATGCAGGGCATTTCAGGCGACCGTTTCTTGATTTCTCTATTTTACGGGCTCGGTATACAAGATCATAAGCTCCTTTAATATCTGCACTATTTTCTCCATATCCTCCGAGCAAACAAACTCGTATCTGCCGTGCATATTTGCCGCCGAGGTGCAAAGATTGGGGCAGGGCAAGCCCTCAAAGGACAGCCTTGCTCCGTCGGTACCGCCGCGTATGGGCATAACTATGGGCTCAACACCGCACCTTTCCATGGCGGCACGGGCGTTGTCCACCAGATACATATGCTCTGCTATCTTTTCCTTCATATTATAATAGGAATCCTTAAGCTCGAGCTCCACCGTGCCCTTGCCGTATTTGTTGTTGATGGCATCGCATACCCTCTGCATTTTCTCCTTGCGCGAGGTAAAGATATCCATATCGTGATCCCTTATAATATAATGCGCATCGGTCCTCTCCACGCATCCGTTAACTTCGGTAAGATGGTAAAAGCCCTCGTACCCCTCGGTCCTTGCGGGGATCTCGTCCTCGGGAAGCATGGAGTTAAGCTCAGAGAAGATGAGCATAGAGTTGCGCATCTTGTTCTTTGCGCTTCCGGGATGAATATTTACTCCGTGCACCGTAATGCTCGCGCTTGCGGCGTTAAAGTTCTCATATTCTATCTCCCCAAGCAAGCCGCCGTCCACCGTATAGGCAAAATCAGCGTTAAATCCAGGCACATCAAAATGATCGGTTCCCGCGCCCACCTCCTCGTCGGGGGTGAATGCTATGCGCATTTTGGGATGCTTTACCTCGGGATGCTCTGCATAATACTCAAGTAAGCCCATTATCTCGGCTATGCCCGCCTTGTCGTCTCCGCCAAGCAGGGTGGTTCCGTCGGTAACTATAAGATGCTTACCGATAAACCTGTCCAAAAACTCAAACTCATCCCGCCTCATGACGATGTTTTTTTCTTCATTGAGCATGATATCCCCGCCGCAATAGAGCATTTCGCGGGGCTTTACATTTGCTCCGCTAAGGTCGGGAGAGGTATCGACGTGGGCAAGCAGTCCCACCGTCGGCGCGCCTTCGCTTGCGCCCACCCCCTCAAGGGTAGCGGTAACGTAGCCGTATTGGTCCATTTCGGCATCGGTCAGCCCAAGCTCCTTAAGCTCCTGCACCAGAAGCAAAAGCAGGTCCTTCTGCTTCTCGGTGCTCGGGTAGGTGGCGGAATTTTCATCCGACTGAGTATCTATCTTAACGTATCTTAAAAATCTTTCCTTTGCGCTCATTATAATCCTAACTCCTCATCTATAATTATTACCGTGATCCTGTCCTTTATCCTCTGCTTGGCGGTAACCGCATAGCTGCAGCATATCCTCTGCGGGGAGGAGCACCCGTCGCACATCTGCGAGTCCTCCTTATTAAGGGATACGCATCTGCCGTGCTCCGCGCAGTAGGTCTTGCATCCAAGCCTCCTTGCGTTTAACGGCGCCGCCACCGTCTTTACTCTGAGGATGGCATCCTCCAGGCTGTCCACTATCTTGTTTCTGCCCGCCACAACTATTACCCTTTCGGGGCCAAAGGTAAGTGCGGATATTCTGTTTGCAAAGCCGTCCACGTTGTAGAGCACACCGTCCCTTGTTATGGCATTGCATCCAAGCAGATAATAATCCGCCTTGAATGCATTTCTTGTGGCATCGGCATCCACCGCACGGTCCAAATAATTGTAATCTCCCCCCGTAATAAGCTCGTATATCCCGCTTTCCCTGAGGGTCATGCTTCCGCCGCTTGAAACCGTAGCGCCCTTTTTCAGAATTTCCTTTACCATCCGACGCGCCTGGGCACAGTCGGCGGCGTAAAGAGCTCTCATGTCATTTTTCTCGATGGCTGCAAGTACGCTTTTTATATCCAAACCAAAAACACCTCTTTAGCTTTATTTTCCTTCTTATTTTAACACATCACACCGTCTTGTGCAAGTGCATAAGATTGACAAATGCCCACTTTTATTGTATATTACATATCGTAATAACGCTATATATAAGGATGATATCATGGATAAGGAACTGATAGATAAAATAAATGAGCTTGCTCATCTTAAAAAGACCGTTGGGCTCACCCCCGAGCAGCAGGCTCTGCAGGATAAGCTGCGCAAGCAGTACCTCGCCGAGATACGGGGTCAGGTGCGCCAAAGCCTGGAAAACGTAAGCATCAAGGAAAAAGACGGCAGCGTCCACCCCCTGACAAAAAAGAACAAGCCATTAAGCTGATAAAGCGCATATTTGGGATATTAAAGCTCGGCAGGTCATTCACCCGAATTTTTTATCCCGTTTTTTTATTTTGTTTTTTGGAGGCCCCGCATGAAAAAGCATCTCATAAGCGTACTGTGCGCTCTTCTTATTCTTACCCTGCTCCCCACCCTCCCCGCAAGGGCGGACTCCTTCGTCACCGGCTCCAACTCCGCCTCGGAGTCCTATAAGTCGGGGCCGTTTTACGACCGCCTTGTCTCTGTAAAGCTCACGGGAGATAACCGCACCGACGTCGTGGCCGTCGCCCTTTCTCAGGTGGGATATCAGGAGGGTAATAACAACGACTTCAGCGGCATAAACGGAGGCAAGGGCAATTACACCGAGTATAATTACAACTTCGGCAAATACAACAATACCGACGGCTACAGCTACGAGTGGTGCGCCGCCTTCGTCTCGTTTTGCCTTCTCCAGGCAAGATGTCATAACTACACAAGGCTCACCGATTGGTGCCGCAACCATAAGGGCGATCCAAATTATATATGGAGGGAGATAAGCTGTCCGCAATGGGCTCAGCAGCTCCGCAGATTCGACCGCTTTGAAAACTCCGCCCACTTCGGCGGGAGATACGTCCCTCTCCCGGGCGACCTCATCTTCTTTACGAACGGCTCAAGCGAGTCCCATATAGGCATCGTGGTGCAGTCAAAGGGCTCCACGGTCTACACCGTGGAGGGCAACACCTCCTCGGGCAACGGCCTTGTCTCAAACGGCGGCGGCGTGTACTTTAAGTCCTACCCCCTCTCAAGCTCCTACATACGCGGCTACGGTATTTTGCCCTACAGCTCAAGGACCGACTCCCACGAAATAGATTATACCGGCGCCTTTCTTACCCCGGGCACCTACGTTTCCGCCGCAGTAAAATATATCTACCCCTCACCCGATGCCTCACAGCATACCCACGTTCTGCCCGCATATTCCTCCTTTGAGGTTACGGAGATCTCGGGCAATAACCGCGTCAAGGCTATATGCACCCTGAACGGTGCAAGCGTCACGGGGTATATAAATAATAATACCGATCGCATAATTCAGTACACCGCATCGGGCTTTACCCCGTATCAGGACGCCAAGACCCTTTGGAATCATAAAAGCTCCTGCATCGATGGCTTTACCGTAAGCGGCGGCCCTCTTCAGAGAAGCCCCGACACCTCAAGCCTTACGCTGGGTGATGCGATAAGCCTGCACGGCTGGATAGGCTATAATACACGTACCCTGTCAAGCGTAGGATATTGCTTTGACGGCGATACCAAAAGCATCATCTGGAATGATGATTTTATCCTCACACCCGAGGATGCAGTAAAGGCGGCGGGTGGAAGCAACGCCATGCGCTTTATCATCCATGCCGACACCAAAAAAATGCCCGCGGGCACACATAGCGTCACCTACCTTGTAAGGCTCAACGATGGCTCTGTAGGCACCCTCGCCTCCATCTCCTATACCGCAAAGGCACCCGTTTCCACACCGACTCCGACTCCGACACCCACACCGACTCCGACACCCACACCGACACCCACACCGACACCCACACCCACTCCGACACCCACTCCCACTCCGTCACCCACTCCCACTCCGTCACCCACACCGACTCCGACACTCACTCCGACTCCGACACTCACACCTGCGCCGACCGCGACAACAAGCACCCCAAGCACTAAACCAACGGTTGAGCAGACCACGCAGCCCCCCGCTACCGAGCAAGGGATCACCGAGGTAATAGTCACCATCGCCAAGATCATAACCCTTCTGGGCATCACAGTGCTGATATGGTTTTTTTGCTCCTTAAAAAAGCGTCACTAGAGCATGATACGGTATTGTCGTGCACCGTTATATAAAAAAGGACAGGGTCACCCTGTCCTTTTGTCATTTTTCTTTACTCAAGCCCGTAAACATCCATCTTTTGCTCATCAGGTTTATTCCTAACAAAAGCACCGCCGCGCACACCGCAATGCCGGTCGCGCAGTTCATGATGCGTATCTCCTCGCCGCTCATACCCTCAAAGGAGACCAGCATCGACCTTTGAAGGGAGAATATCGACACAAGCCCGTCCGCAAGGGAGATATTCTTAAGCGCTATCAGCCGCTCCGAGGTGCTGTGACGCGATCTTACCAGATTTACCACGGCAAGCGTGATCTTTGTAAATGCATACACCGCAACCGTCAGCATAGGTATAAGCCCAAGCGTCGTGCCGCGCTCCCGCACCACGGAAAGTATCACCGAGCCCGCAAGAGGCACCACCAGCGCAGTAAGCATAATGCCGGTAAATAAAGCTACCCTTACGCCCTCCCTTTTTCTTGACCTGAGCACGATAAAGCGAACAACGCTCAGCCCGAGGTAGTATATCCCCAAGGTAAAGAGCCACCACGAGCTCTCCACCACTGCGAATATAACGTAAAAGGCGCTAAATGCCACGTTGATCCCAAGGCTTGCCCACGATATCCTCTCTACCCTATTTTTCAATCCTTCTCTCTCCCAGCACGCATCCGTCTATGGTCTTTATTATAAGCTCGATCTCATCTGCGCAGTTGTTATTGATCCACTCCATCACAATGGCAAACACCCCCGTAAGGTAGAACTTTATAACGTATGGGCGCTGCTGCGGGGGAACCTCAAACCTGCTCATCACGGGCTCAAAAATATACTTGAACATCTCACCGTACACCTTATCCATATTCATTATATGGAAATGCTTTATCGCAAGGGAAAAAAGGCGGCGATTTTCCTTTATAAAGGTCAGGTAAGGCACCATATACTCGTGGGTAACGAATATCAGCTCCTTACGCTCAAGCTTATCGATCCCGCCCTTGAGTCCCGTCTTTTCCGCGCCGAAATACTCAAAATGCTTCCTTAAAATGTACTCGGTGGTCTCCTTTAAAAGGTCAGCGGTGTTCTGGTAATGAAGGTAAAAGGTGGATCTGTTCACCCCTGCCGTGTCACATATCTCCTTGACGGTTATATATTCAAAATCCTTCCTTTCAAGAAGCTGTAGCAGAGCCTCGTCCATCCTTATGGCGGTATTAAAATATTTGCTTTGGTTCTTATTCACAAGAACCCCTCCCAATACGCTTATTCCTCGCTTATCTGACGTGCAAGCTCAACTATCTCGTATGCATACTTCTTCTTACCCTTTTCAAGCAGTCCCTTGTATATCGGATAATTAAAGCCCATTCCGACAAAGCCTATTATACCTATTATAACACCGATCACGGTTAACGGCAAGGTCCCTCCGATGACCTGCATGCTAAGACACATTCCCGTGCCCGCTACAAGCGCAGAGATGATGCCGAAGCTGTAGCCGAATATGTTTGCAGGGAGCTTTGCCTTGGCGTCCAGCTTGCGAAGCGCTTCAATTTTCGATCCCTCCTTGGGGGCGTATTCCTTTGCAATGGATTCTGCATAGATCTTATCTGTGTTCATTTTTATTATCTCCTTTTCATTTTATGATGTGATTATATCACCTCAAAAAAATAAACGGAACAACACGTTTTTTTATTTATGTTGATTTTTAAAAATATTTTCTCCCTTTTCCTTTAAATGATTGTGAAAATCAAGCCAATGTGCTATAATACCTTGGATACATCACCAAAGCAAATTCAAAAGGAGCAATTTATATATGAAATTAGGAGTTGTGGGACTTCCCAACGTGGGAAAAAGCACCCTTTTTAACGCAATTACCCATGCGGGCGCAGAGGCGGCAAACTACCCCTTCTGCACCATCGAGCCCAACGTCGGCGTGGTGGCAGTGCCCGACAGTCGTCTTGACGATCTTGCAAAAATGTACGATCCCGAAAAATATACCCCCGCCGTCATCGAATTCGTGGACATCGCAGGCCTTGTAAAGGGCGCAAGCAAGGGCGAGGGCCTGGGCAATAAGTTCCTCTCCCACATCCGCGAGGTGGATGCAATAGTCCACGTTGTGCGTTGCTTTGAAAACACCGACATCATCCACGTCGACGGCTCCATCGATCCCGTTCGCGACACCGAGACCATCAATCTTGAGCTCATCTTTGCCGATATGGAGACCGTGGAAAAGCGCATCGACAAAGCTAAAAAGAATGCCCGCGGCGGCGACAAGAGCTTTTTGGCAGAGGCCGAGCTGCTCGAGCGCGCCTACGCTCACCTTGAAAGCGGCAAGCCCGTACGCTCTATGGATATGACCCAGGACGAGAAAAAAATAATCGATCAGCAGTTCCTGCTCACCACCAAGCCGGTGATATACGCCGCCAATATCTCTGAGGATGATATCGCAGACGGCGACTCACTCCCCCTTGTTAAGCGCCTCCGCGAGGTCGCGGATGCAGAGGGCGCTCAGGTGCTGGTCATCAGCGCCCGCATCGAGGAGGAGCTCTCTCAGCTTGATAAGGAGGAGGCCGCCATGTTCCTTGAGGAGCTCGGCCTTACCGAATCCGGACTTGACAGGCTTGTAAAGGCAAGCTACTCCCTTCTCGGACTTATCAGCTACCTCACTGCAGGCCCTCAGGAGGTCCGCGCCTGGACCATCACCAATGGCACCAAGGCTCCCCAGGCGGCAGGTAAGATACACTCCGACTTCGAGCGCGGCTTCATTCGCGCAGAGGTAGTGGCATTTGATGCCCTCATGCAGTGCGGCAGCTACAACGCCGCAAAGGAGGCAGGTCTTGTGCGCTCCGAGGGTAAGGAGTACGTCATGAAGGACGGCGACGTGGTCCTCTTCCGCTTTAACGTCTGATACTCAATGCATAAAAAGCTTCCTCCGGAATGAACCCAACCGGTTCGCAGAAAGGAAAAAAGCGCAACATCTCCTATGGTATACTTGTTACCATAGGAGGTTTTTTTATAGCAAGGAAAGGACAAAAGCTTCGTATAACAATTATACCACATCTTTTGAAGAATATTTTCTGCTTAAGGTTGGTTGCTTTTCTACAATACTTCAAGAAAAAAAAGATCCGCAAAAATGCGGATCTTTATGGTTTTTTAAAAAATTATCTCTTCTTTGCAACCACGAGAGCACCAAGACCGGTGATGGCAGCTACTGCATAAGCAATAACGGAAACGTCAGCGGTAGCGGTGGGAAGCTCGCCCCAATCGGGAAGGCTGTCAGTAGCGCAAACGTAGTAGATATCCTCGATGTTGAGGGTGGCGTCGTATTCGCCGCAGGTCTCAACGAACAGGGGGAAGTACCAAATATAACCGTGGTTTGCAAGTGCACCTGCATTCCAGCTTCCGGTCGAGCCTTCAGCATTGCTATCGGTAAATCTGGAGGTAGGAACGATTACAAAACCGTCAAAGTTAGCGGGAATATGAATGGTGTAACGAGACCAAGCAGAGCGAACCAGCTTAGCCTTCATAGCAACGCCGTCAGCACCAACAAGAACGATGGGGTCTCCGCTGGCACTAATGTACGCTTGTACAGCGCCTGCACCGTCCCAAAGCTGGGGTTCGGGAGCAAAGTTTACTGCCTTGGTGGTGTTTACCTTGAAAACGTAAGCCTTTGTGCGGGTGTTGAGCTGATAATCCTCTTCACCGCGGCTGTTAACGAACATGGACCACTCGCCGCCTGCACCGTTGCAAGCATAGGTCATAGAGTTGATGCCTGCGCCTGCGGTGGTGATCTCGAGGTATCTGCCGTCAGCATTTTCCTTCCACGCAGCAGTTGCGCCGTTACCGTCGTCCCACGGTTTGAGCATGGAATCTACGCTGGTATCAGCCTTAAAGTTATCCATAAGCTTGAGGTTGATCTCTGTGCTGTTGTCAAGCACGATCTTGTCGTCGTGAGCACCCTCTGCAAAAGCAGGAACTACAAGCATAATGCTCATAACGGCAACGAAAAGAATCATAAGAAACTTTTTCATTTTGAAAATCTCCTTTAATAAAATATTAACAAATTGTTAACTGTATTATACACCACGCGATATGCCCTTGTCAATACCCAAAATTAATATTTTTTTAAAAAAACCGAATGATACAAAAAAAGATCCGCAAAAATGCGGATCTTTATGGCTTTTAAAAAATTATCTCTTCTTTGCAACCACGAGAGCGCCAAGGCCGGTGATGGCAGCTACTGCATAAGCGATAACGGAAACGTCAGCGGTAGCATAATCCTCATCAGCAAGAGTGGGAAGTGTCTCGTTTACAACGTACATATCCATGATCTCAATGGTAGCAGCACTGTCGCCGGTCTGCTGGAAGTAGGTGAACCACTGCCAGAAGTGTACAAAGCCTGCAAGCGCTCCGGAGTTCCAGTTGCCTACGGTAGCGGGACCGTCGGGCTCGTTGTTTGTCCAGGTCATTTCAGTTGCTATTCTGGAGGTGGGGAGAACGAGGAAACCGTCAAATCCGCCGGGGATAACAACGGTGTTTCTGAACTTGTCGGTGTGGATCTTAGCATTCTTAACAAGAGAAGTCTCAGCATCAACCAACCAGATGGGGTCACCTGTTGCGGCGAGCTGGCAGCCCTTAGCGCTTCCGCCGTCCCAAATGTTACCGTTAAGGCCGAAGAGTATCTCTCTGTTGGTCTTTACACGCATAACGATGGCCTTGGTGTTAGCACCGATACCGCTATCACCGCGGTTGTTAACGAAATCTGCATAACCGGCACCGTGAGTGGGGTTAAGAGCTACGTTGATGTACATGCAAGTAGGATCGGTGGTGTAATATACCGACTTGGCGTTTGCATCGTTGCTGGAAGCCTTAATCTCGGCTACAGCACCGGCACAACCGGGATCGATCCAGAAGAAGCCGGTGTCACCTACGGGAACTGCAGCAAAGCTATCCCAATTGGTAAGGTTGATCTCTGCACCGCTGGGGGTAGTGATCTTGTCGCCGGTAGCGCCTTCTGCCGCAAAAGCAGGAACTACGAGCATAACGCTCATAACGGCAACGAAAAGGATCATAAGATACTTTTTCATTTTAAAAATCTCCTTTAATAAAATATTAACAAATTGTTAATTGTATTATACACTACGCGATATGCCCTTGTCAATACCCAAAATTAAAAAATTATTATAAAAACAAGCCCGAAAAACGTCTCGGGCTTGTTGATATTTTTATTTACGGTCGCTGGTATCCTTACGGATGACGTCGTGAGCGCCGCCCTCTACGATGCTTGTCGCACTTACAAGGGTGATCTTTGCCTTGGCCTTAAGCTCGGGGATGGTGAGTGCGCCGCAGTTGCACATGGTGGACTTGATCTTACTGCAGGTCATCTCCACGTTATTCTTAAGGGGACCTGCGTAGGGAACGTAGGAGTCCACGCCCTCCTCAAAGGAGAGCTTTTTGGCGCCGCCCAGGTCGTATCTCATCCAGTTTCTGGCGCGGTTGGAGCCCTCTCCCCAATACTCCTTAACGTAGGTGCCGCCCACAAGAAGCTTCTGCGTGGGGCTTTCGTCAAAGCGGGCGAAATATCTGCCCAGCATTACGAAGTCGGCACCCATGGCAAGAGCAAGGGTGATATGGTGGTCGTAAACTATGCCGCCGTCCGAGCATACGGGGATATAAACGCCGGTCTTCTCGAAATACTCGTCACGAGCCTGACACACCTCGATGAGGGCGGTGGCCTGACCTCTTCCGATGCCCTTTGTTTCGCGGGTTATGCAGATGCTTCCGCCGCCGATGCCCACCTTGATAAAGTCGGCGCCTGCCTCGGCAAGGAAGAGGAAGCCCTCCTTGTCCACCACGTTACCTGCGCCCACCTTTACAGTGTCGCCGTAGTTTTGACGGATATAGTCGATGGTGAGCTTCTGCCACTCGGAGAAGCCCTCGGAGGAGTCGATGCACAGAACGTCTGCGCCCGCCTCAATGAGAGCGGGAACACGCTGAGCGTAGTCGCGGGTATTGATGCCCGCACCCACTACGTAGCGCTTTTTATCGTCAAGCAGCTCATAGGGGTTTTCCTTATGCTCGTCGTAATCCTTGCGGAAAACAAAGTACTGCATATTGCCCTGATCGTCAACGATGGGAAGAGCGTGAAGCTTATGCTCCCAGATGATGTCGTTTGCCTCTCCGAGAGTGGTGCCCAGCCTTGCGGTGATGAGGTCATCAAGCGGGATCATAAACTCGGAGACCTTAAGGTCGGTGCTCATACGGCTGACACGGTAATCGCGGCGGGTAACGATACCAAGGAGCTTGCCGTTTGCACTTCCGTCCTCGGTTACGGCAAGTGTCGAGTGTCCGGTTCTTTCCTTAAGGGCAAGAACGTCGGCAAGGGTACCGTCGGGAGAGATGTTAGCCTCGCTTACCACAAAGCCGGCCTTATGGCTCTTTACCTTGGCCACCATGGCAGCCTCCTCCTCTATGGTCTGTGAGCCGTAGATAAAGGAAACGCCGCCGCATTTGGCAAGGGCAAGGGCAAGCTCGGAGCCCGATACCGACTGCATGATGGCCGATACCATGGGTACGTTCATCTCAATTGCGGGCTTTTCGCCCTTTTTGTATTTAACAAGCGGGGTCTTAAGGGACACGTTTGCGGGTATGTGCTCGCTGGAGGAATACCCGGGAATAAGCAGATATTCATTAAAAGTATGCGAAGGTTCTGTAATATATATAGCCATACGTTCCACCTCTTAATAATTTATTTCGAAAAATAATTTATATATATTTGAGTAATTATATCATATTTCAAATTATTTTGCAATGGATTAAACAAAATATACAACCTAAAAAACATTTTTATTCCTTATTTGATTGCAGTATTGACTTCTTGGCAAATGGAGGTTATAATGTTTATAAGAGCATTATCGCTTAAGTAGAGTTTTTACGCCCAATGAGGGAGAATGGAGGCTTGTCATGTTATTATCCGAATTGCAGTCGCTTGCGACCAAGACCTCGGGGCTGTATTTTGCATACGGCACCATGGCTTTTCTTTCCCTTATCCTTTTAGTCGGACTGTTTTTTGCCAAGCAAAAAAGCAAATGGTTGCTTGGACTCTTCGGATGCGTTTCTGTTGTTAATACGGGGTATTTGATGCTATCCCTTGCCAAAAGCCTGCCCTTTGCGCTGTTTTGCAACGCCTTTTCCTATCTCGGCTCGGTATTTCTGCCGTTTTTTATGCTGATGCAGATCACCCAAGCTCTTAATATAAAGGTAAGCAAGGCGGTCGTTACGGCTCTAGTTGCCGTCGGCTTTGCCATGCTCCTGCTTACCTCAAGCCCCGGGATACTGGATGTTTATTATAAAAGCGCGGAGCTAGTCACTCAAAACGGCGTTTCGGTGCTTAAAAAGGAATACGGAGTGCTTCACATAACCTATCTATTCTACCTTGTAGGATATTTTGCCGCCATGATAACGGTAGCAATATACAGCGTTGCAAAAAAGAAGACCTCGGGCGCGGCACACTCGGCGATACTGATCGCGGCGGTATTTATAAACCTTGCGGTCTGGCTGCTGGAGCAGTTTATAGAGACCCATTACGAGCTTTTGTCGGTCTCCTACGTGGTGTGCGAGCTGTTTCTTCTTGGCATCACCTTCCTGCAGGCTCCCGCCGAAAGGGTATCTCCTCCCCCTCAGAAGCCCCTGTCAGAGCAAGGCAAGCTCTTCCTTGACGGCTTATCCACCCTCACCGCGGCGGAAAGGGCAATATACGAGCTTCATATTTCGGGCATCAGCTCCAAGGAGATAATGACCAGGCAGAGCATCAGCGAAAACACTCTTAAATACCACAACCGCAACATCTACGGTAAGCTTGGCGTGTCGGGCAAAAAGGAGCTTGTCGCTATAGCACGCGAGCTCGGAGCCGCCTCAAAATAAAATCCAAGGACTCATCTCGGACTCTTAAGCGCACCGTGCTTGAAATACGGTGGCACGGCGGCGGAAGTGCGAAGCGCGAAAGTCGCGCCGTGCCAAAGGATAAAACAACACCCTTGCCTTTTTCGGGCAAGGGTATTTTTACATAATGATATATCCATTTACATAATGATATTTCTATTTTGCGCTCTCCATACGCTTCATGGCCTTTGAAAACTGCAATACGAAAAGGGTCACGGTGGTGGCCACCGCCAGAGTGTCGGCGATCGGCTCTGCAAGAAATACCGCGCTCGTCTTGTCGGCCAAAAGCTCAGGCAGTATGTAGATAAGGGGTATCAGCAGAAACACCTTCCTCAAAAGTGCAAGGAAAAGACTGGTCTTGGCATTGCCAATGGCAATAAAGGTCTGTTGGCAGGCTATCTGGGCTCCGAATATGCCGCAAGCGGCTATATATATGCGAAGGGCAGGAATGGCAAACTCAATAAGCTCGGGGTCGGAGTTGAACATGGAGATAAAGGTCTGCGGAAAAAGCTCCGCAAGCAGGCATATCACCGATGCCACGCTCAGACAGGATATCAGCAGAAGCTTAAACGCTCCTTTGCACCTCTCGGCATTGCCCGCACCGTAATTGTAGCTTATTATGGGCTGTGCTCCCTGGGTAAGACCGTGCAGAGGCATGGAGGCAAACTGCCACACCGAGGTGAGCACCGTCATGGTGCATACTGCCACGTCACCGCCGTATTTTAAAAGAGAGGTGTTAAAGCATACCGCAAGTATGCTCTCGGTGGATTGCATTATAAACGGCGACAGTCCAAGCGCAAGACAGGGAAATATTATTTTCCCCTTAAGGGACATGTACCTCGTCTTAAGCCTGAGGGTGGTATTCCTGCCAAGCAAAAACATCACCACCCATATTGCCGACGCCGCTTGTGAGATGATGGTGGCAAGCGCCGCACCCTGCACCCCCATGTCAAGCACGAAGATGAAAAGCGGATCAAGCGCAAGGTTTATAAGCGCACCGATAATTACCGTGAGCATGCTTATCCTCGCAAAGCCCTGTGCGGTTATAAAGGCATTCATACCAAGGGTCACCTGCACGAATACCGTGCCAAGAGCATATACGCGCATATAGGACACCGCATATCCCACCGTGTTCTCGCTCGCCCCAAACATAAGCAATATGGGCTCTGCAAACACCGCAAAGATCACGGTCAGCACCGCCGAGAGCAGCACCGTTGCAAAAAAGCAATTGGCAAGTATGCGCTCCGCCTCCTCGCGGTCCCCCCTGCCAAGAGCAATGGACGCCCTGGGAGCGCCTCCCATACTGACAAAGGCGGCAAATGCCGAGATCAAAAATATCAACGGCACGCATACCCCCACACCCGTAAGGGCGGCTTGACCGATAAGAGGGATATTACCTATAAATATACGGTCCACCACGTTATATAAAAGATTTACTATCTGAGCAATTATGGCAGGAAGCGCAAGCTTAAAAAGAAGCGAGCCTACGGGCGCCTCGCCAAGCATTTTGGTACTGTTTTGCACCCTATCCCCTCCCTTCGATATTGTCTTTCGGTCTATTGTACTACTGTTTTTATCTTTTGGCAAGCGTGGCAAGGCTCCGCCCGAACAAAAAACAAAAGCCGCCTAACGGCGACCTACGATAAAGCAGGTCAGCCGAACGATGTTTGCCTTTGGCAAATGATGTAGGACTTCGCCCAATGATGACGCTTCGCTAATGATGTGTGGCTTCGCCACATTTTATGGCAAACATCACATCACTTGCGACCAACGGGTGCAACATCATTATGAGCGAAGCGAATAACATCATTCTTTTACTGCACGCAACGGATAATACGGTATAACACACTACACCTTGCAGACAAGGAAGTGTGCAAAAAGGACGAGAAAACCTCGTCCCTTTTGTGTTTTGATATAAAACTGCTTTACGGTAGGTGCACCAAGCAGGCGGCCTTTTACGGTTTAATTATATTATTGTTGATCGGTGCCTACTTCTCTGTTATCACCCTGCCCTCAGGGAAGCCGCTCACCAAGCTACCGTTTTCCCTTGCATAGCTCAGCTTATTTATAGGAAGCTTGACGCTCAGGACATATTTGTCCATATTTATTCCTTTGTATGCCGTGACCCTTACCTCGTTATTTTCCAAACGCCACAGCTGTCTGATCTTTGCAGAGGGACTGCTGATTGTAACCACAACGTCCGAAAGCTCAATATATTTAATGTGTGAATATTTATCGCTCAACGCTTCCATAAGATCCTCTGCCTTATCGGTAATGTCAGCCTTCGTGGTTAAGATAAGCACCGACTCGCCTCCGCTTGAAGCAACCAGAGTTGCAGTTGAGATATCACTTATCTTGATCTGATCCATTTCAAACTCGGATAATATCTGCTCACAATCCTCATTCACATGCTCGCCGTTACACAAATGCATGCTGTAATATTCCATCTTAGTAGTATTAAAAAATCCACCAAGCATGCTGATGCCAAAAAACGTCGAAATGCAAACCAACGTAGCCAGCACCGAAGAGAGTATTAATACTAAAATGAATTTATAATTCTTCATATCATGCCTCCGAATTATACGTCGTAATGGCCGCTTATATTTCTATAATACGTATCACCGCTGCGGCTACACCCCATCAATCCATCTATAACACCCTGATGATGAATATACACCAACACCATCTCATCCTCGGCATCATATGCGTTTTCCATTATTATTATTTTTTCACCTAATGAGCTCTCCCATATTTCATCGCCGTCATAACAATGGACTATTTTATAATCCTTGTCCAAGGTGGTTATATCACCGACTTTTTCCTGCGTAGATATCCATTTTTTATCAAGCATACTGCAATACGCTGCTATATCCTCTTTCTTTATATAGAAGCAGACCTCACTCTCAGGGCTGGAGCGCAACGTCGTATCCTGTTGTCTGTGCCCCAACAATGTCACCTTGATATTCTCAGGAATGCCGTAAAACTCTTTTACCATCCTCTCTTGTCGGGAATTAAAGCTTCTGAGCTCATATGCAGACCAATTCGTATAAATATAATACAGTACTCCAAGCATGAAGGTAAAAATCAACATTACAAATATCAAAACACAAAGGATAATAATATGTCGCCATTTTACGTTGCGTAACATTTCTTTGTTCGGTTCTGACACTACAAGCTCCCCCCTTTGTTAACTCAATTCAAGCTCACACGTTTTATCTTTGATTCTTTGGCCTCTTACCCATTCGATCTCAATAGAAGCTGTTCCGACGACCAAATAACCTTTTCCGCGACCGCCGTACTGCAATTCCCATATATCTTCTTGAGATAACTCAGGCAACTGATCTTGCTTGATATTTCTATTCCAATCAAAAACATCCCATAAATAGTACGTAATATATGCTATAAATTTATTTTCTCCGGTCTTTCTTACACTACACCTACTTGATGTATTATAAGAATGCACCATATAATACCACTCTGAAAGCTTATCTTCAATGGTTAAACTACTGCTTGGAAAGTTGTTGGTTTGCGCAAATGTTACAGTATCTCCTATCCTCACATCATCCATCAACGCTTCCGCAGCCTCTAACACATTGTCCATATCTGCACTACATAACAATGCAGCCTCATCATGTTTATTAATTAATTGAGAAAAATCAACAATATATGTTCTGCATCTATTTCTACATACATCACCGCAAACTGCTTCGCACTGATCCCCACTTGCAACATCCATATAATGACTATACATTGCACCTGCTTCGCTATTATATACACTTAATAAAAATGTGTACGTGTTGTATACATCCTCTAATTTATTAAGCTCATTATTTCTATCATTAGTACTCTTATTATAATAACGCGTACCTTCTTGCGCCGGCCAAACATCATACTCGAGTTCAATTTTTTCAAAGTTGCTTTTCGTTACATTTGGCATCTCCGGTTCAGTTATCAAACACGAAAAGCCACCGTCTAATGCAGTTGGAGATATTAAGTTCCACTTCATAGACTGCCAACCATAATACTCATATAGATACGAATTATATTCACCGCTATTATCCGCTGTTAAAGCTTGCATGGTCGAATAGGCGGGCATAATTCGGAATGAGTCATTACCGTTCTTTACTATACGCCATAACGTACCATTTGCTTGATTTACAGTTGCGTCGGATAATACAACATTTACTCCATTAACGTAGAGATCCTGCGGATTAGCAGAGCATAAATAATAATTAGGGTATTCATATGGTGATATTGTGTAAAAGACTTCGCCATAATCGCTTCTACTATGTCTATTAATTATCCACATTTGGTTTTCATAGTTTCTATATGGCAAAACACTAACACGCTCGCCATCTTCTACCAACCCATGTGATAAATATGAACCGTATTGATGATTTTGCAACAAATAAACTCCGCCATCTTGTACCCACACTGATTCATGATACGATATTGTAAAATACGGATATGCCGAGCCCGTATTCTCTGCGGAATAGATCCTGGCAGAATTTACAAGTCCACTCGTTGCTCTTAGTATAAATCCATACTCCGGATTCTTTCTGTTACCTTCATTCAAATAATAATTCAACCACTTAACTGCAAGGTCTGTAATATCAAATGCAGTAAAATTGTCGCCGGGATTCAATAAAACTGTAGTTAAACATTGGTCGTCTTGTGCTTGAGTAAGCTGCGCCAGTGTTACCGTATCCATATCCATTATGGAATTACTGTCATAAACATTAACCGTCAAACCCGCATCTGCAGTTTTTGTAACGTATTCTACCGAGCTGATATCCGATGTGTTCAAATGTCTGAAATACCATAAAAAATTGTTTTTTATGTATACGGCGCTTTCGTTGCTTCCGTTAAATCCCACAGTCAAAAAAGCCGACGTGGTATCGCTTCCGGATGAGGTAACGGTAGCATCCTCAATGGAGCCCTTGGAAACCTGCATGGGCGGGTCGATAACTACGGGATAGGTGGTATTCTCATCGGCAAGAAACTCGGGGTCTACCCACATTGTAAGGGTATATACGCCGTTACCAAGCTGTGCAAGATGATATCCGCAATTATCGGTATAATGTGGCTGTTTTACTCCGTTTTCTGTATATGAATCCTCTGCAAAGGGCTGACCGAAAACGTATATAAGCTCACCCTCAGCGTTATATATGCCAACCTGTCTGCCCTGATTCATAAGGGCGGCGGTCATGTTTGGTATTTCCAAGGTATAACAGAAGGAATTAATACCGTTATACTGTTCAAGGTATAAGTTTTCCTTCATTCCGCCGTAAACGGCCAAATATTGCAGCATGGTACCGCTTCCGAAAACGTCGGCATATTCTACCGCGGTACGCTGTGAGCCGTTGTCAACAACGGTATTTAACTGCGCAAGGTTGTTATGTACCGCATTGGGCTTAACGCGAATAACGGTGTCGCCGTCAATATATATTACACCGTTTGATGCGCGGCGTGCCATATATACCTTTTTGTCGCTTGATGCATTCTCATATGCCACCCAAGTGCCGTGCACAAATTTATTAGAGGCAACAAAATCGTTATTTATAAAATATATACTGTTGCCGTCGATATATTTAACGTCGTTAGCAAAAACGTATGATGTTTTTTCTCCGTTGCTGTTTACAACCGTTATTTTATTCAGATCCGAAGCATCAAATATAGAAAGATCTTTCTCGGGCAACACATTTTGCGGCGTTAAGCCATACGTGCGAGCTACTCCCGACTGTACGGTAAGACCTGCGAGCGCAGCAAGCTCTTGCGGCATATTCTCCACCGTCAAGCCGCTTGCATCATACCCTTGCGGTTCTTCCTCAACCGCAAAGACAAGGCTTGGTAAATTGATTACTGACAATAAAATAGCAATAGCGCATATTATTGACAGCATTTTGCTAAAAAGCAATGTTTTCTTAACCTGTTCCATAATAATTACCTTCTTTCTTAAATATCTGTTTGGTCTGTACTAATTGCTTACGAGCTTATGTTAACACAGAAGGTACATCTGTGTCAACGCTTTTATATAGATATTGAAAAAAATATCGCATATAAAAAATATGTCACAAAAGCCGATATATTATAAAATCACTTGACTAAAAATTAAAATGAAATATCATATAGTTAAATCAATGACGCTCGGATAAAGCCGATAGGTATTAAGGCTACACCTGTATTTTAAGGAGGAGCAATTATGAAAAAGGACAATCCCTTTCTGCGTCTTATGAAGCGTTGGTTTATTGACGGCATGAGCTATATGGCTCTCGGGCTTTTCGCGACCCTTATAATAGGCACCATCCTGCAGCAGCTTGGAAAAATACCGTATCTGGAGTTTTTTAACTCTCTGGCAAGCTCGGGCGGCGCCAATATGGCTATGAACTCCACCGTAATGGGAGCCGCAATAGGTGTTGCGGTGGCATACGGGCTTAAGCACAAGCCCCTTGTAATTTTTTCAAGCGCGGTAACCGGCGCCCTGGGCGCCCTTGCAAGCTTTAACGGAGTAAGCGCGGGGCCTGCGGGTGCTTTTGTTGCCGCCCTTGCGGGTGCCGAAATAGCGGGGCTCTATGCGGGTAAGACCAAGCTTGACATCATCCTTGTTCCCATGGGCACGATACTTGCGGGCGGACTTGTGGCAACCTTTATAAGCCCGGTATTCGGTTGGCTGCTTTACGAAATAGGTGCATTTATAAACACCGCGTGCGAGCAAAGCCCCATAGTGTACGGCATCATCATCTCTGTGGTGGTGGGCATGACCCTCACCGCTCCCATTTCAAGCGCGGCGCTTTGCGCAATGTTGGCTCTTTCGGGTCCCGCGGCGGGCGCGGCAACGGTGGGCTGTTGCGTAAACATGGTGGGCTTTGCCGTGGCATCGTTTGAGGATAACGGCTGGAGCGGCGTGGTAAGTCAGGGCATAGGAACAAGCATGCTTCAGGTGCCCAACATCTGCAAAAAGCCCATAATCTGGCTTCCGGTAATAATGGTCTCCGCCATTCTCGGGCCTCTTGCCACCACGGTGTTCGGAATGACCAACTACGGCATCAGCGCGGGCATGGGCACAAGCGGACTGGTAGGATGCATCGGCACCTTTACCGACATGACCGCCGCAGGCCAGGAGTGGTGGCTGGTGCTCATCAAAATCGCCATCCTGCACTTCATCCTTCCCGGAGTGCTGGTATACCTTATAAACAAGCTGTTTAAGAGGCTTGGATGGATCAAAAAGGGAGATATGTTAATTAATCAATGAGATACTTATTCGATTCACACTGTCATCTTGACGACTCCGCCTTTGATGCCGACCGCGACGCCGTAATAGCAGAGCTTGCGGATAAAATGGCGGGCATACTTTGGTGCGGTACCGATCTTGCATCAAGCGCCATGGCGCTTTCCCATGCAAAAAAGCACGGGTTTATCAGGTGCGCGTGCGGGTTCTACCCCCATCAGACCGACGGTCTTTCAGGTCACGAGACCGAGCTTGAGGCAATGCTAAATAATAAGGAATGCCGCGCCGTGGGAGAGATCGGGCTTGACTATCATTACGAGGGGATATCCCCCGAGGCGCAGAAGCGCGCCCTTGCCCTTCAGCTTGAAATGGCAAAAAAGCACGACTTACCCGTAATACTGCACGAGCGCGACGCCCTTTGCGATATGCTTGATATCCTTAAGGCGCACAAGGTGCAAAACGGGGTCATCCATTGCTTTTCGGGCAGTAAGGAGACCGCCAAGCAATACCTTGATATGGGTCTGCACATATCCTTTACGGGGCTTCTCACCTTCAAGAGCGCGCGACTTGCCCCCGAGGCGGCGGCGTACGTCCCGAAGGACCGCATCATGATAGAGACCGACAGCCCCTACATGACCCCCGTTCCCTTCAGAGGTGAGCGCAACACCCCCGCGCGGGTGGCGCTTGTGGCGGCAAGGCTTGGGGAGATATGGAATATGGACGCCGAGGAAGCGGCGTATATAACCTATCAGAACGCAATAAGATTTTTTAAATTGGAAAATGAGGTATAATATGAAAAAAGACACTTACGTTTATCAGCTTGGGGATTCCCTATATATAAATCTTACCAACAAGTGCTCAAACTCCTGCGTTTTTTGCGTGCGCAACACTCAGGACGGTATGGAGGATTATAATCTGTGGCTGGAGCACGAGCCCTCGGCGCAGGAGGTCATAAGCCTTATTCCCGACCCCACCCAATACAAGGAGGTGGTATTCTGCGGCTTCGGCGAGCCCACCGAGCGCCTTGACGTATTGCTTGAAATAGCCGCATACCTTAAGCAAAAGGGCGGCACGGTAAGGATAAACACCAACGGTCACGCCTCCCTCATCGCAGGCAAGGACGTTGCACCCCTTTTGAAGGATAAGGTGGACGTGGTATCCATCTCCCTTAACGCGTCCAACGCCGAGGAATACCAACGCCAATGCAGGTGCGTTTACGGACTCAATGGCTTTGACGGAATGCTCAGGTTTGCGCAGGAAGCCAAAAAATACGTTCCGAGCGTGATACTCAGCATTGTTGATATTCTCCCCAAGCAGGAGCAGGAGGCTTGCAAGGAGCTTTGCGCAAGGCTGGGCCTTACCTTGAGGATAAGGGAAATGATAAACTAAAATAGACTTGGGCACGGAGACTCCGTGCCCCTTTTTTTGCAAAAAACGCGCGGCAGGGGTGAAGTGAACCCCTGCCGCGCGTTTTTGCTTTACTGCTTTTTGTTGTTCTTAAGTATCAATATTATCATCACCAGTGCCGCAATAGCTATTGCCGCGGCACCGAAGGTGGCAAGCATCCATCCTCCGTCATTGTCTTGGGGCGGCTCGGTCACCTGAGCCGTGGGGGTCGGGAGCTGTTGGTCGGGCGCATCGGTTGTCGCCGTTTGAGTGGGCGTCTGCGTGGGAATGGCACTTTGGCTGTCTTGGGATGCCGTAGGCGTTTCATCAGGTGTGTTTGTCACGCTTATCTGAGGCTCCTCCTTTACCACAATGGTAAACACGGCATACGCCTCTCCGCTTTCGCCTGCCGCACACACGGCAAAGGTGTAGCTGCCCGCTTTATCGGGCACTCCGCTTATTCTGCCCGAGCTGCTCAGGGTGAGCCCGGTCTTGTCAAAATCATTGTCCTTGCCGGGGTTATAGTATATTACAAACTCTGCGGTCTCATCATTACATTCAAGCTGAACGTCATACTGCGAGCCGACTATAGCATTTGCCAGCTCCTTGGTGGTTATGCTTATCTCTTCGCCGCCAATTACCACATCCCTTGTGATCTCCAGATCAAAGCATTTTACCGTTACGCTAAGGCGAACACCCTGGCTGTCCTCTGGCAGTGTGATGCTTTTACCGTTATATTCCGATGCCTCCACCCCGTCAAGGCACCAGAGGTATTCCACCTCGCCCTCCAGCCATGCGTTGTAGATGGCGGAGTCAAGGTCGGTCATTTTCTCTATATCCACCGTCACCGTGCCGCCGGGAATAAAGGCACTGTCCGAGGTGAATATTACCTCGGGCTCGGCGTAAGCCACCGCCGCAACGGACAAAGCAAGCAATACGGCGACAAGCATGGCTATGATGCCGTTAATTCTTTTCTTCATCTTCCTTCTCCTCTTTTTTCTTCTTTTTTACAAACAGTATGATGAAGATCACCACAAGCGCCGCCGCAACCGCCGCAACCCCGATGGCAATGTACATCCATATACTGCTCTGCTCATCCTCGTTGCCCTGACCCCTTGTCACACTTCTGCCACAGATGTCACAGCTCTCATCACTGTTTTTATCAACGTGAGGTGCCTCATCCAATACCTCGCCGCATGCACACTCGCGCCAATGGGTATCATCGTCGCTCTTATAGCCCTCAACCGGGGTGTGTACGTGCTTTTCCGAAAGGCTTATGATGTATCCGCACTCGGTACAAACCTCGTCCTTGTCCTCGGACTTACCGCTTGAAACGTGAGGCTTTACCTCGTCGCGTGCGGTACATCCCTCTACGCTGCAGCAATGCGCGTGACCCGCACCGTCTGTGAAATCCCATTTGTCACTGAATTTGTGCTCCGCAAGAGTACCGTAGGATGCCGAGCACACCTCGCATTTTGCCTTCTTAAGGCAGGTCGCCTCGCCACCGCTGTGCTCCTGAGAGGTGCCGTCTATCTCCTTGTAGCATACAACACACACCTTAAAGTGGCGGGTGGAGTTGGACTTATATTCCGACTCGGTATGTCCCGTAGCCTTTATGATGCCCCAGGATGCAATATCCTTTATCTCGGTCTTCGCCGCGGCATCCTCATAGCATTTACCGCAGTCCGAGCACTTATAATACATGCTCTTGCCATCTGTTTCACATTTTGCGTTTACCTTATTTACTCTGTCAAGCTTATGAATATGCTCTAATTCCTCAAAGGTATAGGATATGCCGGCAAATTCATTATACTCCACGTATTCCACCACCGCCTCGCGGCCGTTGATGGTGGCGCTCATGGACTCCTGATCGATAAAGGCAAAATCGAGGGTAACGCGGAAGTGGATGGTCACCTTGTAAACGTGACCCTCCTTGAATTCCTGACCCACTCCTCCCGGAACAAAGCGTTTTTGATCTGTTACGTCATACCACTCAACGCCATTCTTCTTGTAGGTTCCCGTGCCGTCGCTATAATAATATTCACTGCTGAATTTGGTGTAATCGGGCTTTGAGCCTATCTTGGGAATGTCAATGTTAAAGGTCAGGCTTCTTATGTAATAGGTTATATCACTACCCCAGGAATATCCGCAGCCATCGCAGGTAAGGTCGCGGTCGGCATCGGTATGCTTGCTCTTTTCCTCTGCTCCGCACCCGGCAACAACGCAGGTGTGACGATGGTAGACCTCGTCGGTCTTGCCCCACTTGCTCCAGGCGTGCTCGCCCTGCGCTATATTATAGCCGTATTTTACTATCTGATCACAGTCGTAGCAATACCAATCTCCGGTATATCCCCTTTGGCGGCAGGATGCCTTGCTTACATTTATAAGCTTTAGATTGCTGTGTCTGGGAGCGAGGATCTCACCCTCCTTAAGCAGAACTCCGCACGCGCAGTAGGTGTCACCGCTGTATCCGAACTTGACGCAGGTAGGAGCAACGGCATTTTTTATAACCGTGCCGGCATTATGATCCTTCGAGGTTACCTTACCGCGAACCGTCTTATTGCAATGGTCACAGCGATAGGTTCCCTCGTAGCCCCTTTGCTCACAGCTTGCCTGCTTGCTTGTTCCCGGGATAAGGGTAAGCTTGCCCTCGTGCTTACCCGAGCACTTGATGACCTCTCCGTAGCGGATAACGCCGTCGCAGTCAGTGCAGACCGTATCCCCCGTGTAACCGTCAAATGTACAGATGGGCTGGATCGCATTCTTTATTCTTGTTCCGCTATTATGATGGCATTGCTCAAAAATCGGGGTAAATGTAATTATTCCGCCTCCCTGACGGCCCGGGAACAAGGGGATGGTCACCGACCATTTAAGCTCGTTGCCTATTTTTGTAAGGGTGAAATACTCACTTACGTCCATCTCCACCTTGGAGGCAACGGGTGAACGATCACAGTAGTAGGAAACAGTCCACTTTTTTATTTTGGGATATTTAATATCCATGCATGTCTGCCTTGCGTACTCCGAGGGAGCAAAGCCAATTATTATCTTGCTTCCGTTAATTACAACGTCACAGCTTGAATATCCGTACTGAACGTAAACAAGATCGGTGGTTTGATCCCACACGGCATTTACCATCTTGTCCTGCGTCTCGTCGTAGGTCTGAAGCTTTTTGTTGGAGCTGTAGCCGCATATTTGACATTCCTTATACGCTACGCCCACCTTATCGGAGCTTGAGTAAGGCGTGCCGTGATTCTGCCAACCCATATAATCGTGGGATTCAAGGTGCGTCCTGTCACAGCCTGGGAACAAGCAGACCAGCTTGTGCTGACTTTCGTTTTTATAGGTGAAATCCACGTCACACTCGAATGTTTCGGGGTCGTAGAAATAATGCACATGGTTTTCAAGATAGCTCTTGAAGCCGCAATGGATGCAGGTGCGCTCGTGCCACCCCACGCCCGTCTTACTGTCAAAAATGAGCCTTGTATCCTTGCCGAAGGAGTGAGGAACCAGCTTGTATTCGTCACATTCCTCACCCACGCATACCGCATAATGTCCCTTTGATGCATACATCGGTATATTATTCTTGCTGTTGGGCTGATTTATAATTCCTATAAGCTCGCCCTGCGACTTTTGATATATTCTGTAAACGTGCATCACCTTCATATATGCCACATTGGTGGTGACTTGGTTGCCGTTTTCATCACTTATCACGCATTTGTATGCGTGCTCGTAAATGCATCCGTCGATCGGAACCGACATGGTGACGTTGTTTGTTTTAGCGCCCGAAACAAAGGTAAAGCTGTCGTTGTCATCCTTAAGCTCGAGCCATTCTCCGCCGCCGTCGTAGCTGACGTACCACTGATATTTCAGAGCCGTGGTCCCCTTTGCCGCAACGGTAATGGTGAACTTATTGTTTGTTGGATACAGAGGGTCGTCCTCACCGCAGGTATGTATATCAGATATCTTGACCACAAAGCTTTGGGGCTGCTTCAGGATAAGTATTACCTGCTGAGAGTCAAAGCCGCACCCTGTGCAGATGCCGTATTTGTCAAAGGTATGCTGAGCCTTGCCCGTAATATGGGATGCCTCACCGCAGAAGCGGCAATTCTTCCAGTGATGGGTCTGGTCCATATCCCAAGTCTTTTGGGGTGATGCAGAGTGAGGCCCCTCACCGTTATGATGGTTTTTAATATGCTGCTCTATATCGTTGTCGCTTATGCATCTGTCGGGGCAGTCACAGCCCTCTGCCTCAAGACGAGCCCGGCAGCAATCCTCGCAAATAAGCTCCCCTGCCGCCTCGCATCCTTGGCATATATCGCTTGAATGGAAGCAATCTCCGCAATCAAGACAGAAATGCCTATCGTAATCGTTGTCCTCCACGCAGATAGGAGGAGCATCTATACATTCGGAGTTAGCTTCACAGCAATCAAGGCAAAGCTCGCATTGGTCGCACATATCCACCGCACAGAAGGCGTTACCGCAGTCGGGGCAAAGATGCTCATACCATTCGGCATCCTCTATGCAGTACTCACCGCACTCACAGCCCTGGCTCTCGGCGTTATCAAGACAGCAGAACACGCAAAGCCCGCAAGTCTCGCACAGCTCTATGCCGTCCTCGAACAAGCATTCCTCACACTGCTCACAGATAACACAGCATTCCTCACAGTGATCGTATCCAAAGTCACACTCTGCATAAGAAGCGTAGCAGTTGCCGCACTCCTTGCAGTGCATATTTTCGACTTCCCAGCATACCTCGCAGAAACCGCAACTGTCGCAAAGACCACCCATACAGTCAGCACAGAACCAACAGTAACCGCACAGTTCATCTTCTGAAGTGTAGTGGCATTCATTACAGGAAAGACAGTGCCAACCGTTATTGACATAGCACTCCTCGCAGCTAAGGCATATGGGACAATCGTCTGCCAACTTGTCGCAGGCACCGCACTCGCTGCAATGGGTGGATAAATAACATCCTCCGTTGGTACATTCTTCACTGCAGGCGCCGCAAGTACCGCAGCAATACTCATCCCAGTGGTAATGGTTGCAAAACCAGCACTCCATGCCGTCTTCGTAACCGGCAAGCGCCGTGATGGGAAGCACGCCAAGCACCATCACCACGGCAAGCAAAAGGCTCATCCATCTTTTCATAGTTAAAAATCCTTTCAAGGCATTGACCCGCTTACCGATCAATGCCTTTTAAAATATAGCTCCGCCTTACGGCATTTATAGTCCGCACCCCTTAAGCCGCGCTCTCTCCTTTGGAGGGAGCAAGGCTTTCAAGCACGGTTTGTACATCGTCATCCTTAAGTGATATCTCATGCTCGCCGTTCTTTTTAAGGATCATTACCTGAAAGGTAACCTCTCCGACGCGAGTGTCAAGCATAGTATAAGGATAACCGAAGCTGGAGCAGGTATAGCCCTGCCACAGCTTATCTCCGCATTCGAAGGGCTCGATATCGCAAGCATCGTCGTAAAACCATTTTGACGGAAGCAATATCTCGTCCCGACCGTAAAAGCACACCGTAATGCCCGCCCTTGTAAAAATATCAAGAGGACTCACGGCATCCTTATAGATATGCAGCTTTTTAGGGGTCTCCTGTCCGCCCGAGTCGGCGCCGCAAAAGGCAAGCCATCCCTCGGGCACCGTCACCCTTATCACTCCATTATCGTAGTCCGTCACGCCCACGGATCCTCCTGCACAGGCACGCGGATGTCGGCAAGACACTGTATGTCGTTTAAGAACCATTGACCCGTGGAGGGCTTTTTGCGAAGCTTGATGGGTCTGGGATTGTCCGAGCCGCCGCTTGAAACGTACAGAGTAGCCCAGTTCTCGTTGTCAAAGGAATAGGGGTTCTCTATTACCGTAACCGAATACGGAACGCTTGGCGCGTAATTGTTCTCGGGGGTGGCTCCTGCCAGATAAGAGCGCGCCTTGTACATCTTTCCCTCCATGCGCTCCCTTATGAATTGCTTTTCATAGGTGCTTACCTCGGCGGGGCCCTTTAGGAAATCCAGCATCTCAAGGGACTGATTTACGTTGTGCTCGTAGCGACAAAGGGCAAGTATGGTAAGTGCCGCCGTCTTAAATGCCGAATCAAGGGATGCCTCGGGCAGAGCCTTAAGCTGCTCCAAGGTCTCGGGCAGAGCCTCAAAGGTAAAGGTCTCGGTGTGATTTTTACCCTTTCCTATATTCTGCGCCGCGTCGTTTACCGCCTTTGTTGCCTCTTTTTTTACCGCGTTTCCCGCGCTTCTTAATAACGAATCAAAAATACCCATAATATCCTCCTTGATCATTCCTTAACAAATCTCATGGTCATAAAGTCAAGATACTCGCCGTTTGACAGCTTGACCCAGCCATCCTCGCTCATACCCTCGCCAACCTCGAGCCAAAGCTCTCCGTCGCGCTCATCACAATTCATGACCTTGTCATACATCATTCCGTTGCGAAGCTTTATGTGCCCCGCCGCAACCGCCTCATCCACCTCTTTCTGAGATACTCCCTCCGGAAGAGGCACCATCATGTAAAATTCGCTTCCGCAGACCTCTATGCAGGTCGCAACGCCCTGTCTTCTCTCCTTAAGCTCATCCGCCACCGCCTCGGGGTCGGTCTCATCCACGTAGGGCATGGGAGAGCTTATGTAGTCCTCCGCGTTAAGATATACCATCTCAAAATCCTCATTCATAACTCCCATGGAATGGAATACCCATTTGCCGTCATAGCTCATAAAAATACCTCCTGATGCTTAATTAATATTTCTTTTTTTGAAGCAGTACAGCCTCTCAAGATATATTAAAATATATCTTGCAATATCATTTTAGTTGCTCCCGAATCAAATGTCACCACACCAAACGCCAAAAACGGGTGGGAAAAATAAAAATTTTTTTATTTTCGGGTGGGAAAACGGGTAGGATATCCTTTATCTTATAGCTTAAAGACACAAAAAAGGCATTCTCCGCCCTGATAAAAGCCATAAAAAAACAGAGCCCGTTGGCTCTGTAGCTTGGTTATTATTTATACTGCTTTATAAGCCGTGCTATCCCGTCGTACTCCGAGCTGTCAAAGAAGCGGAAATGCATGGTGTGGGTCACCTGCTCGCCCGGCTTAAGTGTCTTAAGCTTACCCTCACGGCGGGCAACGTCTCTGCCGTTGACCATGGAATTGCCCGGCTCAAGGCCAAGAACGTACTCCCCACTGCAGGGATACTTCCACTCCACAAACTCATCAAGCACCTCTTTATCAAAGGTATAGATAAATCCTATTCCAAGTCCTTTATTATATATTCCCGCCACGCTTCTGCCGTCCTTTTGTCCAAGCTCGTGGTAAAAGCACTGCTCGGTAACGTTATCCGCGGGGGATTCCACGATTCTCCATCTGTCCGCCCCCTTGGCACTTGGCTCATCTCTTGGGATGACCCTTTTTGTGGGCAAAAGCAGCTCACAGCTCTCATCAAGCAGAGGGTATCCCACGTTTATATGGTAAAGCACCTGAAAGGGCACCTCTCGGGATGCCATATTGGTTATCGTATCGGTAAGAGAGAAGCAATTGGGCTTGTCAAAGGTATATTTCCTTTCAAGACGGTAATTCTCCTTAAACAGCCTTGCCTCCACCATTTCACCGCTGAGCTCTGCTCCCTCGGAAGTGTAGCGGGCGCAAAAATTCCGCGCAGGCACCGCGCCTATACGACCGTGCTGTCCAAGCTCCTCACCGTCAAAGCAGGCGGCTCCGTAGCTTGCAAGCCCGCACGTGGACATAAAGCCCGCAGTAAAGGTGTATTGGAAATTATCCCCCTTATTATCGTAATAAGCGGGCGCACACACTCCCATGCTGTTTATAAAGCCAAGGTTTATGCCCTTGAACATTATCTCGTAGATATCCATGCATCTGTCAGCAACCACGGTGGCAAGAAGCTGTCCGCTCTGCACCTCGCAGGCGCGCACGCCCTGAGCCGCGCCTCCCTCGTAGCGGAAATCACGCAAGCGCATTATCTGTTGACGGTTAGCGATATATTTGTTGTCCATTTTTCCTCCCGGCGCCGCAAGACGTGCGGTAATGCAAAAGATCATTCTTTTATTATAATCATGCGGAACCGCTAAGAAAAGCAGTCTTTCGTATTAATTTTGGTAATATCGTATTTTCTGCCCTCTTGTGCACTACAATATCCTACAGATACAGCTCAAGCTTATCCAGCATAAGCTCAAAATCCTTACCGTACTGCTCAAGCATCTCTCTTGTACAGCTGAAGGTTATGCTGTAGGAGAGCCCCGATGCCATAAACGAATACTGATGCCATACGTAATCCCCCTCAGGGCCCACCATTTCGTCATTTACGTGTCCGGAAAATACCCGAAGCTGCATAACGTAGCCCGCAAGCGAGAGCTCCTTACTCTGCTCAAGCTCAAAGTCGGGGAACATCTTTTTCATATCATTCCAGGCGGCATCGGCAACCGACTGTGCGGTATCCCCCTCCTGCGGCTGCATTGCTCCGAACACTACGTATTCCCTGTACTGGGGCGTAGCGTCTCCCAGAGGAGTAAAAAGCTGAAGTATTGCATATCCGCTCGTGCTTGCAAACCAGGTATGCGGATATGTAACTATCATGGACTGATCGTTTGCCCGCCATTGCTTGAGCCCGCTTTGCGCATCAAGTGTTGCCTGCGGTAAAAAGGTCTCAAATTCCGGAATGGTCTCTGCACAGCCCGTAAGCATAAGTGCCGCCAGAGCCAAAATAACAATAAGCTTTTTCATAAATTCTTCCTTTTATATGCTGTAAATTATCCTTCGAGGGCTATTATACTACAGATCTTGTTAAAAATATAGCAAAAATATCGGTAAAATCAAAAATTTACGCTAAGTTTACAAAAAGTTGATTTATTAATACTTTACAATGTTGAAAAAATACTGCATAATATATATAATAATATATATACCACTTATATATCACCATAATATAATGTCCTGCCCCGATCAGGCGGGACCGAAAGGACGGATACATATGAGTTATAAAGAAGAGTTTATTGAATTTATGGTACGCAGCGGGGTTCTCACCTTTGGTGATTTCGTTACCAAAAGCGGTCGCCGCACACCCTATTTTATAAATACGGGAAATTATAAGACCGGATATCAGGCATCCAAGCTGGGCGAGTTCTATGCCCGCTGCCTTGTTGCCAACAAGGCCATCCCCGACGTGCTCTACGGCCCCGCCTACAAGGGCATCCCGCTTGCAGTCACCTGTGCCTCCAGCCTCTATACCCTCTTTAACACCGACGTACAGTATTGCTTTAACCGCAAGGAGGTAAAGGATCACGGCGAGGGCGGCTCCCTGATAGGCGCTAAGCTCAAGGACGGTCAGCGCGTGCTTATTGTGGAGGACGTTATAACCGCAGGCACCTCGGTCCGCGAGAGCGTTCCGCTGCTTAAGGCCACCGCCAACGTAGAGGTGGACGGCCTCATCGTATCGGTGGACCGTATGGAGCGCGGAAGCGGCGAGCTTTCCGCACTTGACGAGGTGCGTCGCGACTACGGCATCAACACCTACGCCCTGGTAACCGTTCGCGATATCATCAACACCCTTCACAACAGACCCGTGGACGGCAAGGTATATATCGACGACTCCACCCGCGAGGCAATGGAGAAGTATCTTGATCTCTACGGTGCCAAGGGCTGATAAAAAAACACATCTTTAAGGAGATATATTTATGGCAAGAAGAAAGAAAAAGAATAATAATTCCGCATCCTACGTTTTTATAGCCATCTGCGTTATATTGATCATAGTGGTGGCAATAGCCATCGCGGTAAAGCTTGGACAGAACGGTCCCGGCCCCGACGTCACCTCCACCCCCTCCGCCACAGCCACCTCGAGCGTGACCTCTACCGCTACCACAGCTCCCACCTCTACAGACGAGACCCCCGCACCCTCCGAGTCCCTTGAGGTCACCCCCATCCCCAGCATACAGCAGGCCACTCTTGAGGTGCCCGAGGATAAGATCTTCGCAGTTCACCTCACGGTTACCAGCTTTGAGGACGATCCGGACTCCTACGTTCAGATCTTTGACGATTCCTTCGGTCTGCTCGAGCCCGACGATACCGACTACACCGACGTGCGTCTTATGGTGTTTATCACCGACTACCGCGGAAACAGCCGCATCTCCCGCTTTGACAATACCGACGTCACCTTAAGGATAAGCAAGTTCATGCTCGACGGCGTGCCCACCGAGCTTGAGGAGCTCTCTCAGGTCTCCATCCGTGTTGACGGCGCGCAGAATCTGCACCTCTCCTGGGCGGGCAAGACGGTTCGCATCGATGCCGAGGGCACGGGCGAAAGCGGCATAACCACAGAGCACGAGGGCTTCAGCATAAGCGTTAGCGCCAACCCCTTGGGGCTTGTAAACAAATCGGATTATCAGCATTAATACATCATTAACCAAGCACGGCGGCAGGTAACAATGCCGCCTTTGGTAAGATGGGACACCCTCTTACCGCGAAAGGCAGAAAATGAAACGGTATTTACCCTCTGTAAAAAAGGCTTTTATCATTTTTATCGCCATTGCGGCACTGCTCTTTATAGCCACAGAGCTTATCTATAACCGCATGGAGACCGACGCCATGAACGGCTCGGAGCGCGCCATCATATTCTTTTACCGCACCAACGTTCCGGGCGGACAGGCAAACGCCTGGCAGCTTCGCCTTGAGGAAAAGCACCCCGAAATAAAGCATCTTGAGGTACAATGCTTTGACATCCTGGAGCAGAGCGGCACCAACGCAATGGGTATGCCAGCAACCACGTCGGGCTGGCAGATAATCTCCACCCGTATGGCGGTGGGTCAGTGCGATATACTTCTGCTTGACCGCGAGCGCTATGAATTCTTGCTCTCAAAGGGCTATCTTCTGCCCCTTGAGGCGGGTCTTGTACCCGGTCGCGAGATATCTGCCGACAGCGGCGTCATGGGCTATGACGTAAGCGGCATGCAGCTTCAGGGGTTGGAGTTCCCCTGTAAGGTGGAGCCTCACAACAGGGTGGAAAGCACGAGCGACTCAAGCTCAGAGGTCATTTTGTGTCTGCTTAAGGACGCAAAGCCAATGGCTGCCGAGCTTGCCGCAGAGATCCTCCGAGGAGCCGTCAAGCTCCCCGAGCCCGAGGATATCACAAGCACCTCCAAATAAGACTTTCAGGTAATTTTTCAATGGATTTTTTAAGGATTTTAGCAAAGCATAAGACGCTCTACGTCATTACCCTTATCGCGGTGGTGGCATTTACCCTGCTTTTTTATAATTTTCTTGACGCCCGCCCCAACCACGATGTGCTTACCGTAGGCTTTGTGGATGCCGCCGCGGCAACCTTAAGCTCATGCTCGGATATCGCAAGGCACTTTTCCCCCGATGCAAGAGACGCCCACGTTTCCCGCCTCAACACCGATGCCTCGGTGCTTGCGGGTACCACGCCGGCTCAGAAGCTTTATGAGGCCTTGATAAACGAGAGCGCGGACATGCTTATACTTGATAAGGACAATCTGCTTCTTCTTGCCTCTGAGGGCTATCTTAGTCCGATCGATGCGCCCTCCGACGACAAGCTTGCCATCACCCTTGAGGGCATATGCTACGGTTATCTTTTGGACGGAGCCGACATAACGGGCAAGCAGGATATGTTCATAGGTCATAAGGATGACGATCCCAAGAAGGATCAGCTCTTCTGCGCCGCCCTGCTTGCGGATTGCAACAATAAGGAGCTCGCCCTTGCCGCCCTTGCCAAGCTTGAGGACACCCTCGTTTTGCAGATGAATCCCAACGCCGCACCCAAGAATTGATCACGAGGTAAAAAATGTACAGATACGAGCCGAAAATTCCAAAGCGCAAATGGTATAAGGATGTGCTTACGGTGCTTGCCATCGCGGCATCCCTTTTTTTGCTTCTTATTTTGCGCGCAGCGGTGCTGAGCTTTATCACCGACACCACTCTGCGCTCTGTAACAGACGTGCTTACTCTGCTTATTGCGGGGGCGGCTTCCTACGTGGTATTTACCTGCTACGGCACTCGCTACGCTTATATTCTGGAGGATGATACCCTCACCCTTCAGGCCACTCGCGGTCACAGAATAGTAAGGCAGACAATCCTTAAGATAAAGGATATCACCCTTGCAGAGGAATCGGGCGCAAGGCCGATCAGATACTGCTACGGCGGCTCGAATCCCACCCTTTTAAGATGTGGGGAGGCGCTCTACGCCATTTGCCCCGATCAAAGGCTGCTTGATGCCATCTTAAATAAGCATAATGAAAATGGTATTAATTAATATTTAAAAAACGCAATAACTTTAATAAGGAAGTGTTAAATATGGATATACATAAGTATATAGATCAAAACAGTGAGCAAATGGTAAAGGAGCTCGTTCAGCTTTTGCGCATCCCCTCCGTGGAGGGTACCCCCGAGGAGGGCGCACCCTTTGGGAAAGAGGTGCGAAGCGCGCTTGACTACACCCTTTCCCTCTGCCAAAGGCTTGGTCTTAAGGCGGTAAACGTGGACGGATATGCAGGCTATGCCGAGATAGAGGGAGTAAGCGGCCAAGAGATCGGCGTTCTTACCCATCTTGACGTTGTGCCCGCAAAGGATCTTGAAAACTGGGAGCTTCCCCCCTTTGATGCCAAGTGCCGCGACGGCGTCATCTATGCGCGCGGCATCTGCGACGACAAGGGTCCCGCAATAGCCTCCATATACGCTCTTGCGGCGCTTAAGCAGTCGGGCATAGTGCCCAAGCGCAACATCCGCCTTATTTTCGGCTGTAACGAGGAAAGCGGTTGGGGCTGTATAGATTACTACTCCGCCAAAATAGGTCTGCCCGAGGTGGGCTTCTCCCCCGACGCGGACTACCCCATCATCAACACCGAAAAGGGTATCTATCACGGCGAGCTTAAGGCAAGCGCAAAATGTGAGGACTGGAGCATCACCGTTCGCGGCGGCGACCGTCCCAACGTGGTGGTTCCTCAGGCTACCGCCGTCATCAAGGGAAATATCGACCGTCTGAGCCGCACCCTGCTTGAATACGACGCGCACCAAAACGGCATCTCCTTCACCGCAGAGGGAGACACGCTAAGCATAACCGCAGAGGGACGCGCGGCTCACGCATCCACCCCTCACCTTGGTAAAAACGCCTTCTTTGCGCTTTTTGATCTGCTTGATAAGCTTGATCTTGGCGGCGAGGCGGGCAAGCATATAAGGCATATAAATAACGCTCTTTGCTTCAAAAGTGACGGAAGCGGCATCGGGCTTGCCATTAAGGATGATATCTCGGGCGCCTTGACCGTGAACCTCGGCATTCTCGACCTCAAGGACGGCGAGCTTACCTTCACCCTTGATATCCGCTATCCCATAACCGCATCCGACAGCGATATCCGCACCGCCCTCAAGGCGGCATTCCCGGGCTTTGAGCTGAGGGACGGTCACGTCCAGCAGCCCCATCATACCCCCGAGGATCACTTCCTCGTCAAGGCACTTAAAAGGGTGTACGAGCGCAATACGGGCAAGGAGGCGACCTGCATTGCCATCGGCGGCGGCACCTACGCCCGCGCCCTTAAGACGGGCGTTGCCTTCGGAGTTACCAGGCCGGGCGCTCCCGAGCTTGCTCACAACGCCAACGAGAGGATGAGCATCACCGACCTTATAGAGGACACCCATATGTTCGCCGACGCCTACGTTGAGCTTGTAAGCGAGGAATAATATCATGAAGATCATCATAATGCCCGACTCCTTCAAGGGCACAATAAGCTCAGAGCGCATCTGCGCCATTGCAAAGGACTGTATCTTACGGGTCTTCCCCAACGCAGAGACCCGCGAGCTTTTAATAGCCGACGGCGGCGAGGGCACGACAGACGCCTTCCTCCACGGGGGCGGAATAAGAAAAGAGGTCACGGTAAAGGGTCCCTTCTTTGAGGATGTCACGGGCTTTTACGGGCTTATAGGGGACACCGCGGTAATAGAAATGGCGGCCTGCGCCTCCCTCCCCATGGTGGAGGGCAGAAGAGACCCCATGAGGGCCACCACCTACGGCGTGGGAGAGCTTATACGTCACGCTCTGGACGATGGAGCAAAAGGGATAATTCTCGGTCTTGGCGGCTCCTGCACCAACGACGGCGGATGCGGTATGGCATCGGCTCTCGGGGTGCGCTTTAAGGATGAAAACGGCAATCAATTCGTGCCCACGGGAGGCACACTTATAAATATTGCAGATATCGACTGCTCGGGCGTGGACAAGCGCATTTTGGGCAAGCTTACGGTGATGTGCGACATCGAAAACCCGCTTTACGGCACCCTTGGCGCGGCACACGTCTTCGCACCCCAAAAGGGGGCAACGGCTGAGCAGGTGACCCTTCTTGATGCGGGACTTAAGCACCTTTCGGACATGATAAGGCTTCATCTTAACAAGGAGGTCTCCACCCTTAAGGGGGGCGGTGCGGCGGGCGGAATGGGCGCGGGAGCGGCGGCATTTCTTGACGGCGTGCTCACTCCCGGCATAGACGCGGTGCTTGAAAATGCCCGTTTTTCCGAGCTTTTGAAGGACACCGACCTTGTTATTACCGGCGAGGGCAGTATAGATTCCCAGTCCCTTATGGGAAAGGCAATAAGCGGCATTGCCCGCCACACCAAGAGGGCAGGGGTTCCTCTTTTGGTCATTGCGGGCGGAGTTAAGGGTAATTCCGATGAGCTTTACCGTGCCGGCATCACCGCAGTGGTATCCTGCACAAGAAGACCCATGCCCTTTTCCGAGCTTGCACCCCTTGCGGAGGAGTTCCTTACAGACTCCTTAACCGACGCTCTGAGGCTTATAAGGCTGGGCATGAGCCTAAAAAACACTTGAAAAAACCGCTAAAAAACCACTAAAAAACGCAAAAAAACCGCTGAAAATCATCATTTTTTTGATGCATTTTTCAACGGTCTTCTTATTTTTAATGTAAAACGTGCCGTAAAGCAGTAAGCCGGCGCCCGCACGCGAAAGGGTGGGTG